>JAFGPL010000184.1 GCA_016936215.1 Bacteroidales bacterium | reverse complement strand
CGGACTGATTGATTTGTCATTTGGGTTTTTTAAAATCTGTATATCCTGGGCCGGCATATAACTTTGTGCCAGCAAGAAAACTTTATTGTTTTTTGAATCATAGGCAATATCTACAACAATAACAGCATGGCCGGGACTTCCTCCCTGGATAAATACGTCTCCTGTTTTTATCGTATTAATTGGTATGTTCTCCATTTCTTTTGACAAAGAAAGCGTGCCGGCATATGAAAATACCACGTCCATGTATTTTCTGAAATCGCTGTAGGTATTTGAGGGTAAGGCTGATTTAACCCAAGATACATCATTCCCTTTTACAACAATCCTGCTGCCCTGCATCCACTTTGAATAATCAGCCCGGAATCCATTTGTAAAGTTGAAATGTATTTTGTCAAATTGTTTTGTTTCAAACAAATATTCCCCTTTTAGCCTCATAACGGCATCGGCACATTGCTGCAGGTCGCGGTTACCAATATCCATATCCACCACTGCAGCATAAACCCAAAACCTGGGCTTGATGATCCCATTGTAAAGCTTTACTTTATAACCATGCGGTTTAAGGCTCAGGTTTGAAAGGTAATAACCAAAAGAACCTGGGTCGTAATCCGGTCTTTTAAATCCTGCAGGTGGCGAAAACCTTTCAGTTATCGTGCTTCCTTCCGGATTAAACAGCGCTTTTTCATTCCCCGGCTGTCCATTGCTGTTTTGGTTTATTTGAGAACAACCCAGGGATATCAAAAAAAATATCAGATAAAATAATTCCTTGACTTTATGCATACAGATATATTAATATACCTTATAATAATCAATGCGCGGTTTTTAATGGTTTTGAAAATGTTCTGGTTTCTTTAATTAGGGTATCATACATCGTGTTTATGTTATTCAATGTATTAAGGTCCGGTAATTCATTTTTTTGATAATTTATGATCATAGGGGCAGTGACGGATAATTTCAATATGATATCCCAATCGTTAAGTATTTCAGTTTTATGGTCAAGGTTTTTTATGGCAGAATCGTGTTGCGAAATGCTGTTCCGGTACTTAGCTTCCATAACATTGAAGATTTCTTTAAACTCATCTCTTAACACTGAGTCGTTTAACTGGTTCATGTAATTGTTTGCCACCGTAAAATATGCACTGTTGTTATTGTCATATTCCCTAAAGGTTGCCAGACTGTCATTTTTCAGTTTTGAAATGGTATTTATTCGGTCTGATAAATCCTTTAATTCCGGGTCTTTGCCGACAGCTTCACTAAATAAATTTTGTATGATATCTGAAGAATATCTTTTTGTAAGTGAAGATATTTCAGTTTTTGTATTGACCAACACATCGGGTGTTTGTTCTGCAATAGCCTGAGTGTCATTTTTTGTTTTGTTGCCGGAACATGAAAATAAAAGCAATAAGCTGATGAATACATGCCAGAATATTTTATTTTTCATTGTTTAAATTATTTAAGTTAAAAACTTACACTTTTAAATTTCTTTGAATAGAAAGATAGTTTTATAGAATAGGCTTTATTTTGCTCTTAGCATTTTTCGAACCTTTTCATCAATGTCAAAGCCGTGCGATGCATAAAAATCAACAGAACCAAGCGTATATTCATTCAAAGACACTGATTTATATTCATTAATGCAGTTCAATAAAAGTTCCGGTTTGGCAACAACTAACCTCGCAAACTCAAAACTTTGTGTTTCATCGGCAGAGCCTGTTGAGTAGTATATTACATTCACGAGAAGTTTTATTAAATCAGTATCTCCTGATTTTATCATAAAGTCAACAGCATAGTTTAGAAATGGCCTGAAGTAAGAGTCATGATAATTGTTATAAACAGAGCCAATACTATCAAATCTTTCCCTTTCGTTAAAACTGATTCTATCAAATTCCTTTGCGATTCTTAACTGTTCTTTAATAATTTTATAACTGAGGGATATGATTTTGGCGTCAGACAGGCTCGATATACCAATAATTCTGCTTTTATGGACATAACCAAACGTATTCCAATGTTTATATACAGCAAGCCAGTCTGATGATGGATCAGGAATAAAATCAAAGAATTCATCATTTGCAATATAATTTACTGAGTCGGAATGAATATCCGGGTAGGCCCTAACAATGGAATAATTATCAGGATCTGCAATAATGCCCAGGTTAGCCCTGGTTAAAGAATTTAAAAAAACTGAATCTGCCTGTCCTTTCAACAAAAAAGGTAACAATGAAATAATAAGATATGAAAACACTTTTCTCATATTTCCACATTTATTTAACTTATAAGAAATTGAATTATTTTCAATAAGTGGATTGGTCAATCTGGGTTATTTAAAAACACTGATCATGTCATTGTCATATACTTTGGTTTTAATCCATAAAATGTAAATCATCTGTAATCTTTTAAACACCATTAATCACAAAAAGCTATTTACCTCCACTTCCTCTCTATTTCATCATAGAAGTTTTTCAGTACGAAAAAAGCTTTCTTTTTTGTCCCGTTCTGGGCGATTACCCCTTTGCGGTTCCAGCCGTCCTGGATGTTGGGCAGTAGACGTTTTGGCGACCTGAAATCACACAATATCCAGGGGGTAACTCCGCGAAACTGAGGTATGCGCGCAAGCATTGGCAGTGTGTGTTTATAAAGGTTTTCCTGGTATTCTTCTGTCCAGCGTGTCAGGCTGTCGCCATGCAGCCCCTGCAGCGCCCCTGCGCCGAATTCACTTATCATCACCGGTTTGTTGTATTTGATCCGCCATTCAATGCGGTCGCATTTTTCGGGCAGTCCGTCGTACCAGCCGATATACTGGTTGAAGTTTACAATATCCACGTGTTCGGCAAACGGGTCTTCAACGATACGCAGGTTGGGATTGTCTTTTTCGCCATGTACCTCCAGTGCTGCCGATATCAGCCGGGTGTTGTCGAGCATACGGGTATGGTCGGCCAGGCTCTTTAAAAATTTGTTTCTGGCTTCACTCACCGGTGTTTCATTCGCCATAGACCAGATGATGATGCTTGCCCGGTTCCTGTCGCGCTGCACGATCTCTGTGAGTTGTTGCTTGGCATTGTTCAGGGTCTCTTCGTTTTCCCAAAGAATGGTCCAGTAAACCGGTATTTCTTCCCATACCAGTATTCCCATTTCATCGGCAAGCCTCACCATGTACTCGTTGTGCGGGTAGTGTGCAAGGCGGACATAGTTACAGTTCAGCTCTTTGGCCCAGTTCAGCAGCATGCGGGCGTCTTCTGCCGAGTAAGCCCTGCCGCCACGTAGGGCATTCTCCTCGTGGATGCATATACCGCGCAGGAAAACCGGTTTGCCGTTGAGCAAAATATCGGTGTCTTTTGTTTCAATACTTCGAAACCCTATTTTTTCGGTTACAGCATCGGCAGTGCATGCGATTTTAACACCATAAAGGTAGGGGCTTTCAGGCGACCATAGTTTAAGGTTTTTGGTATCAATGGTAAAAACAGCCTTACCGGATTCATCGGTGCCGGCTTCATATTTCAGTTTTATACCCGGTATTTCAACAGTTATTTTTTGTGCCCGGTCGGGGCCGTCAAGCTGCACATAGCCAGATATCCTGTTTGCTGACCCTTTTGCGAGTTGAATTTTATAATCTGAAATGAAGGTGCCGGGAACTTCCACCACTGTGACGTCCCTGGTTATTCCGCCATAGTTCCACCAGTCGGTGTTGAGGGTGGGGACCCCCTCTCTTTTTCTTTTATTGTCAACCTTTACCACGAGCGAATTATCCTTTTCCTTCAGCAAAGAGGTGATTTCGTAATGAAAGGGTGTAAAACCCCCGATATGTTTCCCCAATTTTTTGCCGTTAAGGTAAACATCGGCTTCATAATTCACCGCGCCGAAATGGACGAATACCCTGTTGCCTGGATTTTGAACCAGGTAATCGAATTTTTTCCTGTACCAGATGGTGCCTTCGTAATATAGCAGCCTGTCATCCTGCGAGTTCCAGTCACCCGGCACCCAGAGGGTAGGGGATTTGTCAAAAGAGTACTCGATTAACTGTGATTTATTTTCCTGTTCCCTGTCGAGAAAAAAACCGCCCCAGGGATTGGGGTTCCGGTCGAATGGAAGGTATCGGTAATCGTAATAACCTGTTTCATAAGGGTCTACGATATAATTCCATTTGCCGTTGAGCGAAAAGACCTGCCGGTTGAATATGTTTAAATCCAAAGGTTCGCTGGTAAAAGCCTGTAAACCGAAAATCAAAATGGAGGCAATAATAATTAATCTTTTCATCCTTTTTTCATTTAAATTATTAGGGTATAATGTAATCCACATCATCATAATAAAAGCAATATTATTTGAATTTTATTTATCATCAGGGTTTCAGAAGGTAAAAACCTTTCATTCTTCTTTTAAGTTCAAGGTTGTAGTGCCGGCTAAGCTTTTTAGCCCTTTGTGTTAATTCAAATGATTTTTTCAACCTATCAACAGGCGACATTGACAGGCATAGTTTATAATAACTGGTATTATTCCCTGGTTTTTTCATTCACCGGCTAAATATTTTATAAAAATATTCAATTTTCTATTTAATACAGAATCTTTGAAAATTAAAAAACCGCAAAGCCATGAAGGCTTTGCGGCGATGAACCAAAACTGTTAAGTGAAAGTGAATCAGACAGTGTATGTAGAAGAGGCTGTTTCACCGCCTCTGCCTGTCCAGTTGGTGTGATAGAATTCTCCACGGGGTTTGTCCACTCTTTCGTAGGTATGGGCGCCAAAATAGTCGCGCTGGGCCTGCAAAAGGTTAGCGGGCAGTCTTTCTGAACGGTAACCATCGAAATATGCCAGGGCAGTTGCAAATGCCGGTACGGGAATACCCTGCATAGCGGCTGCTGCAACCACTCTTCTCCAGCCATCCTGTGCTGCGACCACTTTTCCTTTGAAATATGGGTCAAGCAACAGGTTTTCAAGGTTGGGGTTTTTATCGAATGCTTCTTTGATCTTGCTGAGGAATACCGAGCGGATGATACATCCACCGCGCCACATCAGGGCGATGCCGCCGTTATTGAGGTTCCAGCCGTATTCCGCGGCTGCAGCGCGCATCAGCACATAACCCTGGGCATATGATACCAGTTTGGAAGCAAAAAGCGCCTGTTTGATATCTTCGATGAATGCTTTTTTATCGCCGGTGAATTTTTTTGCAGGGCCAGTAAGCACTTTCGAGGCACGTACACGTTCGTCTTTTTGTGCAGAGAGGCAGCGTGCGAATACTGCTTCGCCTATTAGTGTGAGGGGTACACCCTGGTCGAGGGCTGCAACGGCAGTCCATTTACCGGTTCCTTTTTGCCCGGCTGTATCAAGAATCTTTTCAACAAGAGGTTTTCCGTCTTCATCTTTGAAGGCCAGTATGTCGCGTGTGATTTCTATCAGGTAACTGTCGAGCTCACCTTTGTTCCATTCTTTAAATACTTCGTGCATTTCGTCCGGTGTCATTCCGAGCAGTTCTTTCATGATCTGGTATGCTTCGCAGATAAGCTGCATGTCGCCATATTCAATACCATTATGAACCATTTTCACAAAATGGCCGGCGCCGTTTTCCCCAACCCAGTCGCAACATGGCGAGCCGTCTTCTACCTTGGCAGATATGGCCTGAAAGATGGATTTAACATGCGGCCAGGCACTATTCGATCCTCCGGGCATAATAGACGGCCCGAGCAATGCACCCTCTTCACCGCCTGATACGCCGGTGCCGATATAGAGCAATCCTTTGCTTTCAACATATTTTGTCCTGCGTATGGTGTCGGGAAAATGTGAATTACCCCCGTCAATGATAATATCACCTGCTTCGAGGTGTGGTATCAGCAATTCGATAAAGTCATCAACAGCCTGACCTGCTTTCACAAGCATCATCACTTTACGCGGGCGTTTCAGCGATTTTACCAGCTCTTCGATAGAGTGGGCACCGATAAAGTTTTTGCCTTTACCCCGTCCGTTAACAAATTTGTCTACCTTTTCTACCGTACGGTTGAACACAGCAACGGTAAATCCTTTGCTTTCCATGTTCAGCACAAGGTTTTCGCCCATTACGGCCAGTCCTATCAATCCAATGTCTGCTAATTTTTCCATATTCAATTTGTTTGTTTATTAAGTATTTAGATTATTATTTACTTTAAATCCCAGTTTCTTAAGTCTTTTTATTGTGTCAGGCCTCTCATCAGAAAGAAAGACATCGTATACATGAAACTCTCTTCTGAGAGGATAGCTGCCCCTTTGTTTTTCAAATGTTTCGACAGAGCCGCGCAACCTGGCATCATCATCCATAATGTTATAGGTAGCCATAATTGCTTCGCGGATAATGGCATCGTCGCTTTTTCCCCTGCTTTTGAGGTGGATGGTTGTTTTTGAAGGAACAGGTATTTCAGCCGGTACCCAGTCGTCAATCCCCAGGTTGAAAAATCTGCTTAGAGCCCTTACACTCATGGTGGTGCCATTGGCTTTACCGTCGGCAGAATAACCTGCAATATGAGGAGTAGCAATTGATGCAAGGGACATGAGCTCTTTGTCAATAACAGGTTCATTTTCCCATACATCGAGCACGGCGGCAGCTATCTTCCCCGATTTAACAGCCTGTTTAAGGGCAGTACTTTCAATCACTTCACCCCTGGAACTATTGATAATGATTGTTCCGCTGCGAACCTGCTCAAAAAATGATGTATCGGCCATATGAAAGGTTTTATCAGTCCCTTCAAGGTTCAATGGCACATGAAAGGTAATAATATCACATTCTATCAGAACCGTATCAAGCGACCTCATCTGGCAATGGTTTTCTTTTCTTTGCCTTGGGGGATCGTTCATAATAACTGTCATGTTAAGGGCTTCAGCAAGGCGTACCACTTTCGAACCTACATTGCCTACGCCAACTACCCCCAGTGTTTTATCCCTGAGGTTAAAATTCATATTATTTGCTAATGTAACAAGTGCAGAGGCGATATATTGCTGTACCGATGATGAATTGCACCCGGGGGCATTGGTCCAGAAAATACCGTTTTTATTGCAATAGTCGGTGTCAATATGATCATAACCAATGGTGGCTGTGGCTATAAAACTCACTTTGGTTTCTCTCAGCAATTCATGGTTGCATTTAGTCCTTGTGCGGATAATCAGGGCTTCAGCATCTGTTTGCCTGATCAGTTCATTGGTTATGTCTTTACCTGAAGCATAAACCACGTCGGCAAAGGGCTCAAGCGCACCATTAAGGAAAGGGATTTTATTGTCTGCAATAATTACCATACCTATTCTGTAAACCGTTTTTTGTATGCCCAGAGGCCAATGGCAGGATTTGAAATGTAAAATATCTTTTCGCCATCTACCATATTGTAACCGTCTTTCAATATCTGGGGATCGTATTTTTTCTTCATTTCATCGAGGTCGGCGTAACTAAAATTTACACTTTCTATCTCTTCTTTTGTTAGTTTACCGGGACAATAGGTAATTTTAAACCTGTCTTCAGATGATCCGTGGATAAGATGAGCCGCGGCACTAAGGTTATTCCGCAGGTCTTCGTTATCATCAACATTTTTCAGAATTTCGGGGGTGGTAAGATACCCGTATTTACGTATAAGCTTATCAATTTCTTTATCCTCACCGAATTCCCTCAAACCGGGAGCAAGCACGATAAGCTCGCCGCCGTCGGCAATGGCCATCCTGGTGCGATAAACGCTTTTGTTGCCAAGCCAGGTGCTTTTGAACTCCGAAGGATCAAGGTAAACAACTACTTTGGTAAGTTCTTCATCGAGCATCTGGAAATTCACCTTTAGCGAAAGTTCGGCGGCTTTGTTAAAACATTCAATATCGTCGCCGATATACATACCACGGGTTTTGAGTTTTCCATCTTCTCCGCGGCCAACAACAGTCTGTACATAGATAACCGGAAGGTTGGTGGCAAAATGCTCCGAAGCATAGTTTAGTACCTTTCTCACAGGGTTATCTGCCCTTCCCATAATCCGTTCCATGCCATATACAGCGCCCAGGTAATGGCTTTTGTTGATGCCCTCTGAACCGCCGGCACCGACAAAAATATTTTTGTTATAATTGGCCATCCCGATAACTTCGTGTGGCACAACCTGTCCGATTGAAAGGATAAGGTCGAAGTTGCCATTCACCAGCAGGCTGTTTACCTGTGCAGGCCATGTAAAATTGGCTTTACCCCCCGAAACTTCATATATAAAGTCAGCAGGCACTTCCCCGAGTTTGGTAAGGTCGCTCCGCCAGTTGTGCTCACGAAAAAGAGATGAAGGTACAGTGCCAAACATTTCACTTATTTCATTGTAGGTCATAGGAAAATGTGTTCCGATGGCTGGTAAAATATCTGTAAGCGTGTCGCCGTAATACTCCCATGCATACCTTGTAAGTTCTCCGGCACGCGAATGCATACGGGTAATATCGGGAGGTATGGCCAGTACTTTTTTTCTGTTGCCCAGTTTGTTCAAAGCTTCAATAAGGCCGTTTTTAAGGTCATCGGGTCCTAACACATCATTTTCTGATCCTCTGCTGTATAATAACATATCTTTAATTTTTAATGGTTCATATTTTCGTTCTTCGTGGTTTCTTCAGCTTTTCTGAAATAAAACCCTGTTATGGATAACCCTGCCATGATACCACCAATGTTATAGTACATATCATTTGGGTTAAAACTCCTGCCTGGAATATATTTTTGCACGAGTTCGGCCAAAGCGGCAAATAAGATCCAAATCGTATAGTAAAATATTCCTGCAGTGTAACCGCTTCGTTTAAGTGTTTTTCGTTTTTTGATAAACAGCATACCAAGAACCAGGTAGACAACAAAATGTTCTGCATAGTCGAGGCGGAACTCCAACCCCCATCCGGAAAATTTAACGTCCGGTGTTTTGGGGATAACCGATAGTATAATAACGGTAAGAAGCCAGGTCCAAAATGCTATATTTATCAGTGTTCCTTTATTCAAGGTTAAATGTATTTATCTTTAGATTTTACATTTTCTTGTTCATTTCACAGAATGCCTTTATGTTCCCTGTGCTCACTCCCGGAGGCATTCCCCCGGCACACGAAAGGATAAACCTCTCAGTGGTATACAACTCCGTGACCTGTTTTTCAACAGCCTCCATTACCTGCTCACTTGTTCCTGAAGCAAGAACATCACGGGGCGGGATGCTGCCGAGTATTGCCATTTTATTACCGGTAAGTTCTTTGATTTTATTTACAGGCGTATAGATTCCCGGGTTATAAAGGTTTATACCTATTTCAGGATAAAAAGAGACTGAAGCTTCGCACTCTGCATCGTTGTGAAAGAACTTTACCGTTGCCGGTGTATCGTAAATTTTTTTCAGATAAGGCAGTCCAAATTCTTTAAACTCTTCGGTGCCAATAAACCCGACAATGTCGTCAAGTACCAGGATACCGTCAATAGAAGGAAATACCTTGCGCTGCATCTCGTGCCATTCTATAAGAAATTCGGTAATAATACCAAGCAGCTTATGGATGCGTTCGGGTTCCATCATGCAGGCCATCATAAATTCACTGACACCCATAAGGAACGTTGCTATGTTTAGCGGTCCCCTTGACACCGAAAATTTGATATGGTGTCCGGCTTTTTCAATCTGAGGCTGAATGGTTTTCAACCTGTTAAGCATAAAGGGCAGCAACCCGTCTGTTGCAGGATCGGGTTTTACCACTTTGTCAATATCGTCTGTGGTAAGAATGGTCTTATCGGCAAACGGAAACTCATTTTCGTAAAACCGGCATTTTGCGCCAAATGCAGAAGGCTCTGTACACATACCGTATTCGCTCCAGAAACCCGGGAGAAACCATATATCGGGGAATGTCTCCAGGGCTTTCATATTGGCTTTAAACCATAGTTCGTCACTGGTATAATAATCAAGTATATTAATGCCAAACCAGTTTGGAAGCCAGGGACTGTCAATGATAAACCCAACCGGGATTTTTTCCGGCTTTTTACCATTTATTATATTGACAAGTTCTGTCCATTGTTTATCAGTCATATTGTTTAGTTTTGGTTCTCTTTATGTTCTGTTAATCAAAAAATTACACACCGCCGAAAGCGCTGTATCCGCCATCAACAGGGATAACCACTCCGGTAATGAATTTAGATACATCAGACAAAAGGAAGAGTGTTGTACCCTGAAGTTCTTCCACTTCCCCGTACCTGCCCATAGGTGTGTTACTGATTATTTTTTTACCGCGGGCGGTAGCTTCACCGGTTTTTTCGTCAATAAGCAGAAACCTGTTCTGATTGGTAAGGAAGAAACCAGGTGCGACTGCATTCACGCGAATGCCTGTTTTTGCAAAGTGTACCGAAAGCCACATGGTGAAATTATTGATGGCAGCTTTAGCAGCAGAGTAAGCCGGAATTTTGGTTAATGGTTTGTATGAATTCATTGAAGAGATATTTAAAATGGCCCCTTTGCCCATTTCAAGCATATCTTTTGATAAAACGAGGGTAGGGAGGAGGGTCCCCATGAAATTCAGGTCAAAAACCTTTTGGAAGCCTTCAAGTTGCAACCCATAAAACGTTTCTTCGAGTGCACTTACCTTATTGCTCTCCATCTGCTCCTGTTTGGTGGTAGCTGAAGGATGGTTGCCTCCTGCACCATTGATCAGGATATCTATTTTGCCTATTTTTTCATTTATTTCAGATTTAGCTTTATCAAGAGAAGCTTTATCAAGCACGTTGGCTTCCACACCAATGCATTTTACACCCGACTCTTTTTCAATTTCGGCAGCCATTTTGTCGGCCATCTCTTTGTTGATGTCGAGGATGGCTACTTTTACGCCAACCGATACAAGTCCCTGTACGAGTGCCTTTCCTATTACTCCTGCGCCACCGGTAATGGCACATACTTTTCCGTTAAGATCGTCAAAAGATAGTTTCTTCATAATTTATTATTTATGTTTAATATTCAAGATAATAGCTTAAATTTTCACTGGTTATGATGTCAATCGGAAGATAAAGGTTCTTTTTATAACCCTTTTTCAGCACCAGGTGATTGAACAGCGCCATAATGCCATGGTATCCCTGTTCAACAGGTTTTTGGCTGATAAGAAAATCAATGATCCCGTTTTTGAGATATGAGATATTTTCTTCTATCAGGTCGTACCCTATTAACCTCCTGTTTATATTCTTATCATCTAAATACTTAGCTACTTTATAAACACGTGAACTGGGCACATAAATACCAAAAATATTTTTATACTGCCTAAAGGCATCGCCAAGGTATTTATTTACCGACTCCTGGCAAGTGTTCTCGATATTCAGGGTATGGAGGCTTATTTGTATGTCGGGATGGTCGTGAAAGAAATCTTCAAAACCTTTGTTTCGTTTGATAATATGCCGATGGTTCGCGATTTGCCTGGAAATATTTATGACCAGTACCTCAGAACCGGGAATAAAACCCATACTCATAAGCTTTGCCGCGAGGTAACCGCTTTGCACAGAATTCTGGCCTATATAGGATAAATAATTAAGCTCTTCGATGTTGGAATTAATAAATACAAAAGGGATATTGCTTTCTTCACACAGATGCACCAACTCAGTAGCCTGATCGTATTGGACCGGTGCAAACAAAAGTCCGTCGGGTTTTAAGGCGATGATCTTTTCTGCTTTGGTCCTGAAAGATTCCGTATCAAACTGATCGAAAAAGAAGTATTCTGCACTTATGCCATAATGTCCTATTTCAGCAAGTGCCCTTTTCATTCCTGCAAGCGGAGATTTCCAAAAACTGCTGTCTTCCTGGTATTCTGGAATTAAAATAATGAATTTGTAAGTTTTTTTTGAAGCAAGCATGCTTGCAAGGATATCGGGGCTGAAATTGACCTCCTGAACAATTTTCAGGATTTTTTCCCTTGTATCGTGAGAAACCTGTCCCCGATCGTGTATTACACGGTCAACTGTACCTATGGATACGCCTGCAAGCCTGGCAATATCGGTAATGGTTATTTTCTTCCTTTCAATTATATCGTATTCTTTATTAGAAAACTAATACTTCACTTATTGCCGTGTACGTACACGTTTTTTGACAAAAATAAGTAAAAATTTGAAAAAATGAATAAAAATTTTGTACTTTCGTGTGCGTACACGGAATATAAATTTAAAAACACACATAATGAAAATTGAAAAGTATTCATTCGGATTAGGTGACAGGTTTGGACAACAGGGTATCTATCAGCTAAAAGCTATTCTTAAAGCTAAAGAGGCAGGGATAAATATTACCCCGGTCTGGAACAAATCCAACAGAGAGCATACCATTGTTCATACAGAGCCTGACGATGTTAGAACTGAGGCTGACAATGCCGTAAAAAAATCAGGCTGGCAGGGACAATACCTGGTTGATGCAGACCATATCAACCTGGGCAATGTTGAGAAGTATATTAAATCTTCTGATTTTTTTACGCTTGATGTGGCCGATTATATTGGCAAGGTAGCCGCAGACGACGAGATAAAGAAGTTTCTCGAACTGAACAGGAAATACATCGGCCAGTTGTTTATTCCCGGAATTGATCAACCATTTAATGTTACAGACAGCCTGTTGAAAAAGATTGCTGAGAAATTTCTCTATGCCATCAAAGAGGCTTCAAAAATCTATAACTTCATTGCAGAAAGAAAAGGGGCAGATAATTTTATACCGGAGGTGTCAATGGATGAGGTAAACTCTCCGCAGACACCGGTTGAAATGTTCTTTATACTAAGTGCCCTTGCTCATTATAAAGTGCCTGTACAGACTATTGCGCCGAAATTTACCGGGCGTTTTAATAAGGGTGTAGATTATGCAGGTGATATCAAACAATTTGCACGAGAATTTGAGGAAGACCTGTTGGTGATTGATTTTGCTATAAAAGAATTTGGCCTTCCGAAAAACCTTAAACTCAGTGTTCATTCGGGAAGCGATAAATTTAGTATCTACCCGATAATGGGCGACCTCATAAAAAAACATGACAAAGGTATCCATGTGAAAACAGCAGGAACTACATGGCTCGAAGAAGTTATTGGTCTTGCCCTTGCCGATGGTGAAGCGCTTGACCTTGCCAAATCTATCTATGCAAAGGCTTTCGACCGTAGAGATGAGCTGTGTGGCCCGTATGCCACGGTTATTGATATTGATTTTGATGAACTCCCGTCACCTGACGTGGTAAAGACCTGGTCGAGTGAAAAATTTGCCAATGCACTAAGGCATATTCCCGGACATGCAGATTACGATCCAAACTTCAGGCAGCTTATACATGTGGGTTACAAAGTAGCAGCAGAATATGGTAATATCTATATCCACCACATTAATGCAAATGCCGACCTGGTAGGGCAACAGGTATTTGAAAATATCTT
The DNA here is from genome assembly GCA_016936215.1 of Bacteroidales bacterium. Classification (GTDB taxonomy): domain Bacteria; phylum Bacteroidota; class Bacteroidia; order Bacteroidales; family UBA10428; genus JAFGPL01. The sequence continues at coordinate 31,937 of JAFGPL010000184.1, read as the reverse complement.
TAACAGGCATATTGCCAGGTTGTTTGCCTTATAAATTCATATGTCTAATATAAATCTATGCTTATGAAGAAGTTTCTTGACGATAATTTCATTTTGCAGACCAAAACTGCACAAACATTATACCATGAGCATGCCAAACACATGCCCATCATTGATTATCATTGCCACCTTAACCCCAAAGAGGTTGCAGATGATAAGAAATTTGAAAACCTAACCCAGATATGGTTGTACGGCGACCATTATAAATGGAGGGCAATGCGTACCAATGGGGTAGATGAAGCTTATTGTACCGGGAAAAAATCAGACTGGGAAAAATTTGAAAAATGGGCTGAAACAGTTCCCCATACCATTCGAAATCCCCTGTACCATTGGACACACCTTGAACTCAAGACTGCCTTCGGTATTGAAAAAATTCTGGGGCCCAAAACCGCGCGGGAAATATATGAGGAAGCATCTGAAAAGTTAAAAACCAATGATTATTCCACGCGAAATATACTGCGAAAATACAAAGTAGAGGTAGTATGCACCACTGATGATCCTGTTGATTCGCTTGAACATCATAAAAAAATATGGAGTGATGGATTTGAAGTAAAAGTATTGCCTGCATGGCGTCCGGATAAAGCTATGGCAGTTGAAAGCCCTGTGAAATTTAATACATACCTCGATCAGCTTGCGCAGGTTTCGGGTAAAAATATTGGTACTTATAACGACCTGCTCGATGCCCTCGAAATCAGACATGAGTTTTTTCATAAAAACGGATGCCGTCTTTCAGACCATGGCCTTGAAACCATGTATGCAGATGATTATACCGATACCGAAGTGAAAGGTATTTTTAACAAGATAAGGGGCGGCGCCATGCTTGACCATGTAGAAATATCTAAAATAAAGTCAGCGCTGCTTTACGAACTGGGCATTCTGGACCACAAGAGGGGCTGGGTGCAACAATTTCATGTCGGGGCGCTCAGAAACAACAATACCAGGTTGTTTAACCTGCTTGGTCCTGATACAGGCTTCGATTCTATTGGTGATTGGAACATGGCCATCCCCATGTCAAAACTTTTAGACCGTCTGGATACCACAAATAAGCTGGCAAAAACGATTCTCTATAATCTTAACCCGCGAGACAATGAACTGATAGCTACCATGATCGGAAATTTCCAGGACGGCTCTGTACCAGGAAAGATTCAATACGGTTCAGGCTGGTGGTTCCTCGATCAGAAAGACGGCATGATAAAACAGATGAATGCTTTGTCGAACCTCGGGTTGCTTAGCAGGTTTGTTGGTATGCTTACCGATTCAAGAAGTTTTCTATCTTACCCGCGCCATGAATATTTCAGGCGAATATTGTGCAACCTGCTGGGAAATGATGTTGAAAACGGTGAAATACCTGATGATATGGAACTTCTCGGCAATATGGTTGAAAATATTTGTTACAACAACGCCAAGAACTATTTCAGCTTTAACGAAGTGAAAATTTAAAAAAAACACCTGACTTTAATATTATCAGAAAAGGGGGTCGATTACCTTTTAGGTTTTCGGCCCCTTATATTATTGAACCCAAAGCATAAAAATTTCGGTTTGAGAAAATGATTGTTGGCAAAGCGGAGGGTTTCTGGTTTTAGTGCTTTAATTAAAGTTTGTTAATCCCTACTTGTCTTATCTTCTATCTATGCTCGATTATTCCATATTCATTACTATATGTTTAACCCGGAACATAGAACCTGCAACTCTTTTCTCCTCCCTAAAGGCCTAAAGCATAAAGCCTATCTCTCCCCCAAAAATGACTTTCTGATTGATAGAATAAGTATTGAATTATGGGAACAAAAAAAGGAGCATGATTTTTGCTTCTGCTCAAAACTCACACTCCCTACTGATTTTTGTGATCCAGCTGGGATTCGAACCCAGGACCCCATCCTTAAAAGGGATGTGCTCTACCTACTGAGCTACTGGATCTAAAACTTTTTATTATCCGTACAAGCACTTTTTTGTTGAAATAACCTGTAAATTCAGGCCTCACTAACCTTAGTACGTTGTTATAACAGAAGTGCAAAGATAATATCTTATTTATTTTATTAAATAATTTTGGTCTTTTTTTTTTAAAAATGAATCAATTTACACTGCAAAATATTGTTTTTCAAAGGAGTATTTTTTTTGTATATATAACCTTTGTTGATAAAATACGTAATATTCATTGGCTTTTTATTATTTAAAGTCATATTTTAATGTTGTTTAATACTCTAAACCAATAACATATGAAGAGGAATAAAATTTTAACCATTTTAATTTGCGCGGTGCTTTCCTTTGCGCTGTCCATAACATACGGGCAATTCAAAGAAATTGGTAAATTTACGGCAGGTGGTGTAAATGATGCTGCCAAACTTACCGAGGCATATTTAACCCCTTGGGCCAATGCCCTTGGGACAAGTCTTAGCGGCGGATGGTACAATACAGCTAAAGCTCATAAGCTTGGTGGTTTTGACCTGACATTTACTTTCAACATGGGTTTTGTTCCCAAATCTGATAAAACATTTGATCTTGATAACCTTAACCTGGAGGCAGAATATGATGCAAACGATCATATGGCACCTTCTGCTGCCGGTAAAAATGAGAGTGGACCGGAACTTAGGTACCTGGGAGGATTGGTAGGATATGAGACCCCTAAAGGGACAGGATTGAGTTTTATCCCCACACCCATGGCGCAGATTGGTGTAGGGCTTGTGAAAGGCACAGAGGTGATCGGACGTTACCTTCCCGAAGTAAAAATAGGAAAGGGTGGGTCTGTTAGTCTTTGGGGCGTTGGACTTAAACATGACGTATTGCAATGGCTGCCACTGGCTAAAAGGGTGCCTGCCCTGAATGTCTCAATACTTGGCGGTTATACCAAATTAAATGCTAATGCAGGTATATCTGTTAACCCGACAACTTTGGGGCTTTCTGATGCTACCACCGATGCTGTTGATTTTACCACACAGGCTGTAGATATGACTGTTACCAGTTTTACAGGGAACCTGCTGGTCTCGGTAAACCTGCCCGTTATAAGTTTTTATGGTGGCGCCGGGTTTGCCACCACAAATACTGAACTCGGGCTTAAAGGTTATTATCCTATACCCGATGCAACAGGAACTGTTACCGATGCAAGCGTAGGTGACCCGGACCCCATTTCGATGAACATAAAAAACAATGATGGTTCACCTACAAAGCCCAGGTTTAACATCGGATTGAGATTGAAACTCGGTATCATTACCATACACGGTGATTACACAAAGGCCAACTATTCAAATGTAACAGCAGGATTAGGTATCAGCTTCAGATAATAAAGAAATGATGATGTAAGGAGGCTGTTTGAAACAATGTTTTTCAGACAGCTTTTTTTTTAAAATGTCACCCCTATTCTTACGGCCGGATTTGAATATGGCGATTCCCCGGTGTCATTAAGGTTCCACAAAACAAGGAAATTCATTTTGCTCCTGCGGCCTATTGGGAACTCCATGCCGCCGCCAAGATAAAAATTATTCAACCAAAACCTTCCGGGATTCAGGTAACGGCTGAAACCCCCATCCATGTTCAGAAATTCATATTCACAATAACCCGTTAAGCCTCCGTTTATTTGTATGGGGATGTATTTGCCTATATTATCAACAAGCAGGTATTTGGCAAAAAACCTGCCCCCGTAATTATGGGCTTTAAACACCGTATCCAGTAGAACTACTTTCTCACGGTAAAACTGGTATATTACCCCGACACCCGAGGACAACCTGGGGGTGATATAATAACCAATGATTGGAGAAAGTTCAATAAATGTCATCGTGCCGAACTGAAGCGAAAAATCGCCTCCAAAGTAAATCCGGTCACGAAATTTCATCGGTTCGGTTTCTTGTGAATAACTTAGGGTTGAAACTGTTATAGCAAGTAAAACCAATATTCCGAATTTTAAAACTTTTATCATTTAGCCAATGGTTTAACTTTGAATTATTTTTTTGTAATATTATAAACAGATTAGCTAATAAAAAAACCAAAAAATATTAAAAAGTGAATATTATTATTACCGGCGCAAGCAGTGGAATTGGATATGAACTGGTAAAGTTTTTTGCTTTGAAAGGCAACCATTTGATTATTGCTATTTCGCGAAAAGAGGAATTACTCGACAGGTTGAAAAAAGAATGTGCACGGATAAACAAAAAATCAGAAGTTATTGCTATTTCGGCAGACCTTTCAGAAACAGATATTTTGAATGCAAAGTTACCGCATGATATTTCCCGTATTTGCAGCCATATTGATATACTTGTTAATAATGCCGGAAGCCTAATTAACAAATCTTTTATTGATACAACCGGGGAAGAGGCAAGAATGGTTTTTGACACCAATTTTTTTGCCCCTTCATTTCTCATCAGGAATTTGTTGTCCCTGATGGGGGATCGCCAACATACACACATTGTAAACATCTCGAGTATGGGAGGGTTTCAGGGCAGCACGAAATATCCGGGCTTGTCTTATTACAGTGCGAGCAAGGCTGCATTGGCTGTTATGACCGAATGCCTGGCCGGTGAGTTCAGTGATAAAAATATTTCGGTTAATTGTCTTGCACTTGGTGCAGCGCAAACTGAGATGTTGAAAAATGCTTTCCCTGGCTATATGGCGCCGGTTACAGCTTCAGAGATGGCTGAATTTATCGGGGAATTTTGTTTAAAAGGCCACCGGTATTTCAACGGAAAAATAATTCCGGTGGCATTGTCAAATCCTTAATAAAAAACAATTTCAGGGATCAATCAAAAAGGTGTGGTTTTATCATTGCCGAATCGTCATATTCTTTGACCTTAATCTGGCCTTTTAAGACCAGCAATCCGTTCATAGCCAGGGCATGCATTTCATCTTCACCGGGGTAGATAATAACAGGGGCTATAAAAGAGACCATTCTTTTTACATATTCAACAATCATGGGGTTGTGTGAAATACCCCCGGTAAGTATAATAGCATCTACCTCACCTTGCAGTACTGCGCACATTGCGCCAATCTCTTTACCTATCTGATAGGCCATAGCGTCCTGGATAAGCCGGGCGCGTTCATCACCATCCTGTGCGAGCAATTCTATCTCGTAGGCGCTGTTGGTTCCCATATAGGCTACAAGTCCGCCTTCACCGGTAATCATTTTAAGGATATCATCCTGTGTGTATTTTCCTTCGAAACATAATCTCACCAGGTCTGCGGCAGGAAGTGTGCCTGATCTTTCGGGTGAAAAGGGGCCTTCGCCGTCGAGGGCCTGGTTTACATCTACTACACGGCCTTCACGGTGTGCACCCACCGAAATGCCGCCCCCCATATGGGCTATCACCAGGTTTAAATCTTCGTACTTTTTGTTCAGCAGCCTGGCATATGCCCGTGCTGTTGCTTTTTGGTTGAGTGCGTGAAAGATAGAGATTCTCTTGAATTTTGGATGACCGGTAAACCTTGCCACGTCCTGAAGTTCATCAACTACCACCGGATCGGCAATAAATGCCCTGCAATCAGGTATCTCACCTGCGATATCATCGGCAATAAGGCCTCCCAGGTTACTGGCATGTTCACCTAATGCACCTTCCAAAAGATCTTTTTTGAGCCGCGCATTAATATGATAAACCCCCGACTCGATGGGTTGAACAAGGCCACCCCTGCCAATTACAGCTTCAATACGCCTGATATCAATATGAGAGTCTTTAAGCTCTTTGAGTATTATTTCTTTACGGTATTTAAACTGTTCGCTTATTTTATTGAATTTGCAGAGTTCATCATGGTCGTGGCGGATATTTTTAAGGAAGACAGGTTTGTTGTTGAGATAAACAGCAATTTTGGTGGATGTTGAACCTGGGTTTATGGCTAATATCTTATGTTCCATAAGGTTGGATTTACAGGTATTTCAATTTGCCGTAATTGCAGCAAGGGCTATAGACATCAGCCTGCTTGCTGCTGAATCGGCCCTTGAAGTTAAAACAACCGGGACTGAAGCCCCGGCAACTATTGATGCAGATTTTGCCCCGCCAAGAAAATTAAGCGCTTTATATAGGATATTGCCGCTGTTCAGGTCGGGAACAAGCAGGAAGTCTGCATCACCCGCCACCTCACTTTCAATATCTTTGCTGTTGGCTGCCAGCTTCGAGATGGCATTGTCAATGGCAAAAGGCCCTTCAATAATACACCCGGTTATCTGGTTTCTTTTATTCATCATGGTTAACATGGCGGCATGAACAGTGGCTTCCATTTTTAAATTTACAGTTTCAACAGCTGCAATTACAGCCACTTTGGGTAATTTTACCCCTAGCTTATGAAAAATCTCGACAGAGTTTTTCAGGATGTCCGTCTTATCGGAGAAATCGGGTGAGATATTAATGGCAACATCGGCAATCCCCAAAAGTTTATGGTAGTATGGCGTTTCAAAAAGTGCAAAATGGCTTAATAGTTTGTTGTTTGTCAGGCCGTTATCCTTGTTTACGATAGGTTTTAAAAAAGCAGATGTGCTAATCATTCCCTTCATAAGGATTTCAGCTTCATTCCTTTTAATAAGGTTTACTGCTTGCTGACAGGCCTCTTCAGGGCAACGTACATCAAGCACATTGGCTTTGTTAAGGCTGAAACCAATGGCAGAGGCTGTCTTTTCAATTTCCTCCCGGTTTCCGATCAGAATGGGTTCAATAATTTTTTCATCGCAGGCATGCATAACAGCCTGCATTACTTCTTTGTGTGCGGCACAGACAACAACCATTCTTTTCGGGTGTTTTTTTCTGGCCGCTTTTAAAAGGTCATTTAAATTATTAATCCGGTGCATTCATTTTACCTTTTCTTTCATCGCCTGCACAATTCTTAGTGTATCTTCTGCAATTACAAGTTCTTCATTTGTAGGAACAACCATTACGGTTACCTTTGAATTGTCTGCAGAGATGATCACTTCTTTTCCTCGTTTGCCTTTGTTTTTTTCAGGTGAAAACTCTATTCCCATAAATTCAAGTCCTTTACAAACTTCTTCGCGTGTTTCAGGTCCGTTTTCACCAATACCCCCTGTAAAAATAAGAATGTCAACCCCGCCCATTGCAGCGGCGTAGGAGCCTATGTATTTCTTAATGCGATAATGGTACATATCAAGCCCTAACTGAGCACGGGAATTGTTATTTTTCCAGGCAGCATCTTCAATTTCACGCATATCTGATGAAACGCCTGTAATACCAAGCATGCCGCTTTGCTTGTTAAAGAGCGTATTGGCCTGCGAAAGCCCTATCTCTTCTTTGTCCATAATGAAATTCATAACCCCGAGGTCAACATCCCCGGAACGGGTACCCATGATAAGGCCTTCAAGCGGGGTGAACCCCATTGTTGTATCAATTGATTTACCATTGAACACAGCCGCCATTGAAGCGCCGTTGCCCAGGTGGCACGTAATTATTCTTTTTGTTGTAATGTCTACATTGAGAATTTCAGATGCCCTGCGACTGATATAATAATGGCTGGTGCCATGAAAACCATACTTTCTGATACCATATTTATTGTAAAGCGAGTAGGGGATGGCATACATGTAAGCATATTCGGGCAAAGTCTGGTGGAAAGCAGTGTCGAAAACAGCAACCTGCGGTTTGCCGGGCATCAGCAATCTTACTGCATTAATCCCTTTTAAATTGGCAGGATTGTGCAAAGGTGCAATTTCGCAATATTTCTCAATGGAAGCCTGTACCTCGTCATCAATAAATGTGCTGTGTGCAAATTTTTCACCGCCGTTTACAACACGGTGGCCAACTGCATCAATTTCGTCAAGGTTTTTTATGCAACCGTGTTTTTTGCTTGTAATTATACCTAGAATATATTCAATACCAATAAGGTGGTCGAGTATTTCACCTTCAAATTTTACTTTTTCCCCGTTTTCTTTTTCAAGCTTTACAAACGAACCTTTAAGCCCGACTTTTTCGGCAACACCCTTCGACATAACAGTTTTTTTCTTCATGTCAAACAATTGAAATTTTATTGAAGAACTGCCGCAGTTTAAAACCAGAATTTTCATGGATAACTTATATTATTGTTTTATGATATTTTTTTACCTTTTTCGTCGTATTTATAAAATCCCTGTCCTGATATTCTTCCGTATTGCAGGGCCCTTACCAGCTTTTTAATTACCGGTGAGGCTTTGTATTTGATATCGCCAAATTCGTGGTAGAGGTTATCCATCCACCGCACGACTTTGTCAAGTCCAACTTTATCAGCCAGTTCCAGCGGGCCTAAAGTCAAACCAAGCCCGATACGCATTGTTTTGTCAATATCTTCTTTTGTGCCGACACCTTCCATAAGAACTTCACAGGCCTCGTTTACAAGGGCTACAAAGAGCCTTACGCTGATAAGACCGGGGGACTCCTCAACAGGGATCACTTCTTTTCCAAGCATGCGAACAAACTTACACACCCTGTCATAGGCTTCATCAGAAGTGTACAATCCCCTTACCACTTCTATCATTTTGGCACCTGGCGATGTGGTTAAAAAATGAAGGCTTACACAACGATGCTTATTTTCAAGTTCTGAAGAAAGCTCAGTGATTGCAATAGTGGTGGAATTTGTGGCAATAATGGCCTCGGGTGAAACATATTTTTCAATATTTTTGAATACTTCTTTGCGGCAGGAAACACGTTGCTCGCGCGATTTCGACCTTATTGCCTCAATTACGAGGTCGCACCCTTTCAGGTTTTCATAACCAACGAATCCATGTATGCGCGACAGGATGGCACGCTTTTCACCGGGAGTCATGCCCCAGTGGTCAATCATGTGGTCGAGCTCGTTTTCTATCCTGAAAATTGCCTGTTCTATTTTTTCTTCAGACAATTCAATAAATGCCACTTCGAGTTCTTTCGAGCTTATCATAAGGGCAATGTTTTGACCCACAATGCCGCAACCTACCAAGCCTACTTTCGAGAAGAGTTGTTTCGGACGGTCTTTTTTGCTTAATCCATATTCCTCAATAGATTCTATAATTATATCTGACATAATTTATTGCGATTATTTATTGTTTTTATTGTCAATAGCCTGGTTGGCTGTAATAGCCACAAGATTTACGATATCGCTTACGGAACAGCCCCTGGAAAGATCGTTAATAGGGGCAGCCATGCCTTGAAGTATAGGGCCGATAGCCTGGGCGTGGGCCATTCTTTCAACAAGTTTGTATGCAATGTTTCCTGTTTCAAGTGTTGGGAAAATAAGTACATTGGCCCTGCCTGCAATTTCGCTTCCGGGAGCTTTCTTCCTGCCAACTGCTTCGATTATGGCAGCATCGGCCTGAAGTTCGCCATCTATTTTTAGTGAAGGCTCCATCTCTTTTGCAATCCTGGTGGCTTCAGCCACTTTATCCACCATTTCGTGTTTTGCGCTGCCTTTGGTTGAAAAGCTAAGCATTGCAATGCGTGGTTCTATTTTTGCGATGGCTCGGGTAGTCCTGGCTGTTGAGACAGCTATCTGGGCCAGTTCTGCCGCGGTGGGATTCGGATGTACGGCACAATCGGCAAAGACCATCAATCCGTTATCGCCAAATGCACTGTCTTTCAGAAACATAAGGAAAGCCCCTGATACTACCGAAATACCCGGCAGGGTTTTGACATATTGGAAAGCCGGGCGCAGCACATCGCCCGTGGCATTATCGGCGCCGGCAACTTCACCGTCGGCATCACCGCTCTTAATCATAACTGTTGAATAACATAACGGGTTGTTCAGGAGTTTAAGCGCCTCATCTTTTTTTAAGCCTTTCGATTTTCTTATTTCAACCATCAGGTCGGCGTACGCTTCTCTTTTTTCGGAAGTTTCCGGGTCAATAACTGTAGCTTTGTTAATATGGGCCAACCCTAAACTGGCAGAATTTTTTTGAATCAACTCTTTATTTCCCAAAAGGATGATGTCGGCAATTCCCTCTGACAGGATTATATCCGCGGCTTTTATGGTTCTTTCTTCATAGCCTTCGGGCAATACAATACGTTGCCTGTTTTTTTTCGCATTATCTTTAATGATTTCGAGTAGATGCATTGATTATCAGTAAATTAAGATTGTTATTTTAAGAACATAAAAATAGATAAAAATCCAAATATTAATCCCTTATACGGGATGATTTATATCATGTTTTAAACTTGACTTCAACAGCCGGGTTTCTGCTTAGTACCAATTGCATTAAAATTATGGAAAAATTTAACTCCGTGCAATATTGCACGTTATATTTTAAACCTTTCCTTAAGACAATTCAATCACCGAAATTCGGTTACTAAATATAGATACACGTAATGGACTGATTCTTTAAATAGTGTCTTCCTTTATCTGTGTTCCGAATATAATAACAAAAATATATGGTATGATAAAAAGTATTGGAAATATCACTAAGTAAATTGATGCCCCAGATTTAAAAGTAACCAGAGAGACTAATAAACCCACTAAATTTGCAATTAATAATGTAATAGCATACCCTTTTATACTTTGCAAACCCTTTACAAGAGAAGTGAAACTTTGAGAAGCGTTGACAATTATTGTCACCAATAAAATAATTTTGACAAGGTTAATTAGCTTATAAACTGTAACGATTAATTTTGGGTTCAATTCTAATTTACTGGCAATAAACATATTGAATAAAACAGTGATTATATTCAATGCCAAAAGTACCAGGAAAACATTAGCCAGGTTTTTGATACCCTTCATACGTGAGTACACTGAAAAAACATATATAATAAAACTTCCGCAAAAAAATAAAATTAAATTATTTACCAGTTTTTCATTCTCTTTAAAAGAAGGCAGATTGAAGACTGAGTCAATGATATAAGCAAGTTGTGAAAGTATGAGAATTGCCGCACAAAATATTACTGCCAGCCTGATTTGATTTGTAATTTTCATATTCATATTAGATTAAAATATTTGTTTTTGAACAAGATAACATTCTTACTTCATTCTATTTTAAATTGGCTCTGTCTCAAAATTCAATATTTTATTCACCAGATTTATTTTAATAATTGTATTCTTAATTTTCTTTACAAGAATTATTTTACTTATAGGTGCAGCTATTTCTTTATCAATGGTTCTTGAAAGGTGTCTTACTCCGTATTCTTCATTATATCCATTTTCGATGATAAAGTCTTTTGCATTTTCATTTAAAACAACTGATATTTTGTCTTTTAATAATCTCCGGTTCAATTCGTTAATAAGTTTATCAATAATTATCCCTATTTCATTTTTACCTATCCTTTTAAATATTAAAATTTTATTAAGACGGTTAATAAATTCTGGTTTGAAGTAAGAGTTTACAGCACTTATATATCCTGTGTCAGATTCAGAGATATTATGGCCTTTTTTTGCTTCATCAACGATATTAAATCCAACTTTTTTTGGTTGTTTTTTATTAACTGTACCAAGATTGCTGGTGAAAATAATTACGCAGTCTTTGAAGCTGGCAGTTCTGCCATTTGAAGCAGTCAAAATGCCATTATCCAAAATCTGGAGAAAAATATCCTGAACTTCGTGATGTGCTTTTTCGATTTCGTCAAAAAGAACAACACTGGTCGGATTTGTCCTGACCTTTTTAATCAATAATCCTTCATCTTCAGAGCCAATGTACCCGGGAGGTGCGCCAATGAATTTGTCAATATGGTGCTTTTCATGATACTCCGACATATCAAACCTTAAAAGATTGTTTTCGCTTCCGAAATAGTGTCTGGCAAGCGAAATTGCAGTAGCTGTTTTACCAACCCCTGTAGGCCCGACAAATAAAAATACAGCTTTTGGTTTTCCCGGATCACCCAGACCTGCTTCTATCATTCTTATTGTTTCTCCAATTTCATCCATAACCTGATCCTGGCCAATTATATCTGACTTTAGGAGTTTCTCTATTTCAAGAAATTTATTAGAATTTTTACTATTCAAAATCTCAACAGGGATATTACATCTTTTTGATATAACTTTAAAAACATCATCTTCTGTTACTTCTGTTTCGATAGCTTTAAACATTATACCTTCATCGTCATCCTGGCCGATTATTACCGAGGGAAAAAGTTTTCTTGAACAGGCGCTTTCAAGAATACTGATTGCTTTGTCAGGCAAACGAAGAGCAGGAAGATAGGTAATGGAAAGTTTAACAGACGCGTCTATTGCCTCTTGTGAAATTTTTACTTTATAGTGATTTTCGTAATCCGGGATAAGTCTTTTTAATATGCTGATGGTCTGGGAAACATCTGGCTCATTAATATGAACCAGTTGAAATCTTCTTTCAATAGCTGCATCTTTTTCCACATATTTGCGATATTCGGTTATGGTGGTTGCACCAATTAACTGGATATCGCCTCGGGCCAGAAACGGTTTTAAAATATTCGAGGCATCCATTAACCCGTCGCTACCGCCTCCTGCCCCCATAATATTGTGAAACTCATCAATAAAAAGGATAATGTTATTCTGGATGGCATTCTGAAGTATAGTATTTAACCTGTCTTCGAAGTCACCCCGGTATTTTGCTCCAGCTATTAAAGAGGAGATGGAAAGTTCGAAAATCGTTCTGTTCTTCAAACCTTCAGGCACATTGCCTTTGGCGCACATGATTGCAAACGATTCCACAATGGCTGTTTTTCCGACTCCGGCTTCACCGATTATCAAAGCATTCGGCTTTGTTTTCTGCAATAAAATCCTGCCAAGCTCCCTGATTTCAGTATCCCGTCCTATGGCTTCCGAAAGTTTATTTTCCAGTGCCAGTTGCGTAAGGTTTCTTCCAAATTGAGAAAAATCTTTTCCTGCAGGTTTGGTTTTCGATTCCGGCTGGTTTCCTCCCTTTTTAAGATCATTTATTATTTTATTGATGTCAATATTGTAAGGGGATAATAATTCATTAAAACGTTTGAAATATTCTGTAAATATTACCAGAAGAAAAAGATTCAGGGTAGGGGGCACTCCTTTAAAATCAATATAGTTGGAAAACTTATCAAACACTTTTTTGGTTTCTTCCGACCGGTTAACCTGCTCCTTAGCGGGCTGATTTCCCTGTTTCTGAATTACAAGCCGTATACTTCTGCGAAGCTCGGTCAACCTGATTTTGTTTTCCTGCTCGAGTATGTACAATAAAGGTTTGGTCTCGGCAATAATCCGGGTTTTTTCATTCTGTTCCAAATCTGGTATATATTTGTCCAGATCTTTTGATGCATCGGTGATTTTAAAAATACCAAGCAGCAGATGTTCGGGTTCAATTAATGTACTTTTACAAAAAACAGCCTCATTTGCAGCAATAATCCATGCCCAGTTTATACCTATTGAAATAGTGTCCATAAGTTCTAGATGTTATTTTACCATATTATCAATCAACTAACTATATTTGTTACAAGGTTCAAAATAATCATTCTATTTGAATTAAAGAAATTAAATACAAAATATTTATAAGTATGGTACTTTTTCAGCACGATATAAAACATTTATGTGAATTCTGGGATATTTCAAAAAAAGATGAAAAGTTCCTCGATGACTGGAGGTTTTATGTTACAACAGGTCAGAAAAAATACTGGCCTGCCAACAGGAAACTCAGGCAACAGCAACTGGCAATTGATCATGAAAATTTTATAAGGCTTTTAGCCGAAGACGGGTATGATGATAATGCGGTATTTGACGGGAAATGGTCTGCAGTCAAGAAATATCTTGAAACATCGGGCTGGCCATCGGCTATAATCATTTTAAGGTGCAGTGAGTTTTTTCATTTAAATATTTTGCAGACGGTTATATTATGCCTGAAAACATCTTTTGAAAAAGAAATACTAAACCTTCCTGATACCAATATTGACAATGTTGCAAAGATGTTGTTTGCCAATGAAACGATTGATCAGGTCACAGATTTTTACCTGAGTGATATAGACAGAATAAAATTCAAGCTTGATCTCAGGGATTTCAGGGATTTTGAAGATATGTACAACCTGTTAAAGGAGTTCTATCCGACCATTGTTGACCTGGATAGTTTCAGGGAATTGATTAAAAAAATCCTGGTAGAAAAAATTCATCTTGAGTCAATATTCTCAAAAAAAACAAGAGAATTCCAGGGCCGGTGGGATTATCTGGATATCAGGAAACAGGGAGAACTCAGGGAGAAATCGGCCTTTATTGTTTTAAAAATACAATGGGCTGACAGGAAGCTTGAACTTGCCGATAAAGTGGATGAACTGAACAGGTTACTGGAAGACTACGGAATTATGGTTAAGGAATGGTCGAAAAATGTAGAATTACCCTACAACTATTTTATTGAAACAAACAAAATAATAGAAAAACTCAATAATGTAACCACATCATTTAATAACGAAGCTGATACCAGATTGAAAGATGATGGTTTTTCGGTTGAAAAAAGCCTAATCAGACTGGATGTAAAAAATATTACTTCAACACTTGATTCAAATATTCGTCAACTCTATGCTGATTCAATTGTTGGAAGCGCTTTACCCCTGTTTGACAGCATTGCATCAGGTGGATCAATTCTGTCATTTTCAGGTCAGCCGGTAGATGAACTTCTTAAAGTAAGCTCAATTCCGGATTCTGTGTTTCCGGGCAACGTTTTGAAGGAAAAGATTTACAATGCCCGGCAGGAAATTGAAATGCTGGATAAGGTGATTGATTTAGTGAAGTCCCAGGTTAAATTAATAGGTAAATCGCAACACTTCAGAACAGTGAAGCTTCATGCAGGAAATACGGAATATTACCGGAATCAGTTTCTTACCATAGCTCTCGAAAACATTCAAACTGCAAAAAATTTGTGTCGTTTTGAAAATGGAAACACTACGATTTCAATTAGTTCTGAGGAAATTGATGTTTTAAACAAAAAAATCCTGGCCGAGGTAGAAAAATTTTAATCTTGATTTTTTCCTGACCAGGATTTGAGCAATTTTTTCTAAAATTTTATTTTTTATTACCTGCCATAAAATCAGTTAAATTCAATTCCATTTATTACCAGGCTTTTAATTTCATTTAACTCTATATTTACAGGAAATGCAATGGCCAGGCTGATACTGTTTATTGAGAAAGTCGTTACAGGACCGTTGTAGCCATCTTGTGCATAATGAGCCAATCCGCCCTGTTTAATGGTAACATTGCCATCCTTTTTAATTTCAGCAGTTTTTGCCACAACAACTGTTTGTTTTACCGGACTACCACCCGGATAGGATGGAGGCATTACGGCCGGATAAACCACTCCCATTGCTTCGCATTCTTCATTATTGCTGCTTAATGCATAAATTTGATTATTTCCCACCTTTATAACATCCAGTGTATTTAAATCTTTTTCACTTAGTTGTACCAAAATAAGATGAGATTTTTTACTTTCAGAAGAACCGTTAAGGTATCCATCCCTTTCGAGAGCTGCAAAATCAATAATTTTTACCATAGGTCCTCCGTTATTGATAATGTTTACAACAGTTGACCCATTCTTCGATTTGAAATGTTTTGTGTTCAAAGACATAGTTTTGCCTCCAATTTGTTTTAAATGAATTGTTTAACATAGTTATAATTAACCTTATAATACTTGACGGTTTTGACTTTATACACTATTGGTGTCAAAGAAACCGATCCATGTAAAAACATTATTTTCAGGAATTTTCAGTTCAGACACATCAAATACCTCCAGTTCACCATTGCAAACAGGGCATCTCTCATTCTCCTGGACTATTTCGGTAAGGATTAAGGAAGATTTATTTTCTACATCACGCGCTATCCTGAACCCAAATGTGTTATGCCTTTGATTGCAGTTAACTGCCAGATCGTGTACAAAGGGCAACCCAAATAATTCACAGGAATCTCCCCAGCATCCGCCACGAAGGTATTTGTAACTATTTTTATCCGGATGAGATTCATTTACCCATTCAGAAACATTGCCTACCATATGATGGCATCCATAAGGGCTTTTACCGTTCTCATATTCGCCAACTGCAACTGTTCCTCTGTGTCCCGATTCTGCAGAATTGCAATATGCCGATGAGTACACATCGCCCCAGGGGTAAAGATTGCCTGAAATACCACGGGCTGATTTCTCCCATTCCTCGCCGTTGGGCAGACGGCATCCTAACCAGGAACAATAAGCCTGGGCATCGTCATAAGATACATAAACTACAGGATGGTTTGCGATTGATTCATCAAAAGCATTGTTCAGGTCCCTGTTCCAATGGTCGGGAATAGGGCTGTAACCTGTTGATTTGACAAAATTCAGGTACTGTGCATTGGTAACGGGGTAGATGTCTATTTCAAACTCTTTAAGAAAAACCTTTTCATATTGCTCCTTAAATCCTGATTTGCTTATATACTGGCTGAATTTGCTTATTAAAAGATCTGTGTGTTCTTTTTTGCATCCCTTGTAAAAATCACCTGCGGGTATAGTAACAAAGTGATGGTCATTTTTTGATTTTGATCTGGACAAACCTATTGATGACTTACGTCCTTTCGTATTATGTATGCATCCGCATATTTTGCAGCGCAGGTTTTCTGTGATTTTAACTTTCTCTTTCGTGATTTTTGCGATCAGGCAGACCAAATCTTTCTTCAACTCGCTGAAATTCTGATAACGATTGTGAGGACTAACCTGCAGACATTTATTAATTATTTGCATATATTCTTCGGGAACACCCTGAAGGGATTCAATATTTTTTTCGTTGCTGCGATGACTTAACGAAGGCAGGTTGCCTCCCAAAATCCGGTATAATGTAGCTCCAAATGAATATATATCAGATGAAGGGATGACATTATCAAAATGTATTTTCTGTTCGGGCGACATATAGTCGAATGTCCCGGCTTTGGGTGGAGTAGCCATAAAATTGGAATAGGAACCTCCGGCCAGAATAAACTTTGATAATCCAAGGTCTATTATTTTAGGAATATTTTTACCTGTTAAAAGTATATTTTCAGGTTTAATGTCCCTATGTACAAAGCTTATTGCTCTCTGGGTATTGCTTGCAATTGAGCGGTTATATGCCTTAATTATTTCATCATTAATATAAATGAATGCATTGGCAAAACTAATTGCTACATGAAGTGATTGAAATACTCCGATTGTCTGTTTACCAGTTTTTCCTGAAATATCCTGGAATTTCTTTTCAAGATCAATGCTATTCTCGATATACTCACATTCATAGAAAATCTGTCCTGTCTCAGTCCACCAGAAATCCAGTCCGCTGACAAGATTCATATGACCCGTTAGCTGACATGAGAGCCTTGCTTCCCTGAAAAGTGCAAGTAATATATAATCTCCAAGCTGAACAATTTTTGTTTCGTCAATTGCATTTTCAATAATAGAGTCTTTTAAAAAATCCCAACTTTCAGAAAGTTTATATCTGTCCCAGATTACTTCTTTGATCGTTTTTACTACAATCTTTTTCATTCTTTTATAACAGAATCCTATATAAACCCTTCCAAGTCCGCCTTCGAATATGTCAGTCACTTCAATAAAATCTTTTATCCTGTCTTTTTTTTCATACCTGGAATATCCGGTTCTGGTGATCATATCGTAGTGCTTTTAAAGTTTTATAATAATAATTGAAATATTATCCGAGCCTCCAGCTTCCATAGCTGCTTTCATCAAATCTTCCGCTATCTCTTTAGCATCAGTTTTAGAAATTATTATTCTATGAATATCTGCATCGGGCACCATATCCCAAAGCCCATCAGAACAAATGAGTATTGTTTCATTTCCTGTTAATTCCGTGGAGGAATATTCAGGTATTACTTCAACAGGGGCACCTATTGCCATTGTGAGTTTATTTCTGATGTTGCTGTCTTTCGCCTGTTCTGCGGTCATATGGCCATTTCTTACAGCTTGTGCAACTACCGAATGGTCTGTGCCAATTTGCTCTATTACATTATGATTTATAACATATACTCTGGAATCACCTACATGGCAGGCATGCATCTTATTATCATGCATATACACCAGACATAATGTGCAGCCCATACCTCGGTATTCTGAATTATTTCTGGCTAATTCAATTAGATGTTCATGAGCTTTTATAAAAAGTTCCGGTATTAGTCTTGAACCATTCTCTATGATCTCGGCAGCAGAAAAACTACTTAACTGATTTTTTATAAATAAAACGGTTTCTTTACTTGCAACTTCACCTGCATTGTGACCACCCATTCCATCTGCCAGAATAAAATATCTGTTTTTATAGCTATAATAAATATAATCTTCGTTGTTATTTCTTATCTTGCCCTTGTGGGTTATGCCATAAGATTTTTCTGAATACTTTTTTTTGAATAGTCGCATTTTGTTTGTTTTTTAATTTGTCTTCTAACCTTGCCCGTTCAATCTAACTTTTAAAATTCAGATACGTTTAATGCATAAGAATTTGTAAAGGTGACCCTGGCTTTTGCCTCAGCCTTTTGATATGTCTTTTAATTTTTCCAAATCCATCAAAAAATCTTCTACTTTCTGGTATCTTTTATCAATTTCTTTACAAACAGATTTATTTATTATTGCAGCCAGGTGTGGGTCTATTCCCGGTAATTTCTGTTCCACGGGTATAAAACTCTCAGACAGAATTATATTTAAGACATTATTATTGAATCCTAGTTTATTGAGTTCCCTTAAAAGTTTTTCCCTGTTTCTTCCATATTTTTTTTTCAGAGAGTTGAGTTCAAAACAAGAAGGGTAATGGAAAGGTAATCCTGATGTTAACAGGTAATAAAATGTAATTCCCATTGAATAAATATCTGCCCTGAAATCTACATCTTTTGTATTTGCTATCTGTTCGGGAGGCATAAATAGCAGGCTTCCTTTCCGTTCGCCGACTTTAGTTAATACTGTACCTGATGCATTTTTGTATGGCTTTGCCAATCCAAAATCGGTTAACCTGGCAATTCTTTCACCATTTTTTTTCTGAAGTAAAATATTACCAGGTTTTATATCGCGGTGAATGAAATTGTTGTCATGCAGATATTTCAGGCCTTTGAGGCTTTGAATCATGAATTTGCAGCAGTCTCTGACGGGAATTGCACCGTTCATTTCTTCAATCAGGTTTTCAAGTGAGCCTGAGTTGGCGTATTCCATCACCAGAAATGGAATTGAGGAATGAATACCGCTGTCAATAAACTGAATAATATTCTCGTGTCTTAAAGATTTATGCACATTGATTTCACGTATAAAATGTTTAATAACCAATTCGTTGGTATTAAGTCCTTCAATCTTTTTCAGCACCATCATACGGGCAGTTAGCGGGTCATATACTATATAAACTGCACCCATTCCTCCATGATCAAGGAATTTAATAAGTTCAAAATTACCAATACAATCGCCTTTTAAATATTCTCTATGGGGCAGACAATCTTCGCACAGATAAGTAACCCTGTCAGAGAGAAGTTTTGCTTTATTGTCTGAGTTGGCAAAATGAGTTAAATCTTTTCCACATTTTTCACATTCATACTTTTTTGCAACGACCTGTTCATCATCTTTTTTTTGAAAAACCGAGTTACATTCATCACATAAATCAATGGTGCTGTTACAGTCAAGAACTTTTATTTCTGCTCCACATTTTTTACAAATTACCTCTTTTGTTTGTATATCTTTTTCAATATGTATTTTAAGAGAAGTATAACCGATTCGGATTATATCATTATCATTTATATCAATTTCCTGAACGACAACATCATTAACCCTGGTCTCACTTGTTGTGCTTAAATGGTGCATCACGCATTTAGGCGGGGATATTTCCAGAATGCAATGATTTCTGGATACATACCTGTCATTTGAACCGGTTTGAATAAGTGCATCCTTTGATCTTCCGATTAAAAGATTGGCAGGTTGTTCGAATGTGAAGACTTTTCCCGCATCAGGTCCCGCTGATATTTCAACCGTAATTTTCAAGATAGTGTTTGTTATTTGGCATGTTTAGCTGCACATTCTTTGCAAATAAGTTTATTGTCTATTACCTGCAAACATTCATTACAGAATGGTTTAAAGCATTCCATGCATATATCTGTTGGTTTTTTGTCGGGATGGTTCGGGCAACAATCGGGTTTTACCAGTGTAGCTTCATTTTCCTTGTCTTTTTTTTCTGGCTGCCGGTCTTCGTCCATGATCGAAGACTTATTCTTCACAACCTTTAATCCGGAAGGTTTCCCGGTATCCTTCTCGTCAGTTTTTTTATTATTCTGTAAACCGATCTCTTTGTTTGAATCCGCCATATTTTGCAGTGATTTTTCTTCCTCACCTTGTGATTCGATTGTAGTTTCCGATTTGCGGATTCCCGAACCCTGTTCTGTAAAAATTTCTGTTTGTCCAATTGTTTCCGGCATGAAAAACTGAAATCTGTATTTCATTATTCCGATGATGTCTCCATTTTTTAACCGGTAATATTCTTTTTTACCCAGTTTTTCATCGTTCAGCTTTGTATAATTGGTTGATAAGTCTTTTAAAAAGAATAGATTATCTTTGAAAACAATCTGCGCATGACTTAAGCCTGAAACGTTTTTTTCAGCTTTCAAAAGGCATAAGGTATTGCCTTCTGCCCGGCCGATTGTGGTGATTTCATCTGCAATAATAATCTCATCTTTACCCGAAATCCTGTCTAGATCAATAAGTTTTGCCTGGGGTATGTATTTGTTTGGTTTTTGCCTGTTATAACCTTGTTCAACTTTGGACTTATGTGATTTTTTAATTAATAAAAAGAAGACAAGAAGTAAAGCAAGTGTGCCCCCCAGTATTAAAAATACCATTTTATAATTGATACCGGTTCCATCTTCGGGATTAATAATCACTACAGAAGGAATATCTTCATTAACGGTTTCGGTTTTTGGCGAATTTATTGATTGAAGTATCTTATCAAAAACAGGTTCGATGTCTGAATTATTTAAGGCACGATAATATTCGCCATCGGTTTTGGTAGTTAAACTTTGAATAAGCTGAAAATCTGCATTTTCTGTAAATGCCACCCCAAATATTATAATGCCTGATTTTTTGGCATCATCTGCAAAATTTTCGATAAGCCATTTACGGTTTTCTGCATCCTTGGTCTTATCGCCTAAATCAATAAATCCATCCGTTATAAATATAATTGACTTAAAACTTCTTGAATCAGAATTATGTTTAAGTTCATACAAAGCCCTTTCCATTGCAGCAGGCAGATCAGTCATCGCTCCCCGATAGTTGATAAGGTCAAGGCTCCCGATGCATTTATTCCTGTTCTGCCCGTTATCAAGCAATGTTAAAGGCATTACCTTAGAAAGCTTTTCATCAAAGAGGTAAATACCTAACCGGGTAGAGCTGTCAAGCGAACTCACAAGCTTAATAATGGCTTTCTTTACCAGAAATTCCGGATCATTCTTTTTCATGCTACCTGAATTATCCACCAGCACAAGGATATTTTTTGCAGGTGTTGCAATGGCCAAAATCAGATCAGGAAGGGTAAGGCATATAATAACCATGCAAAGAAGAATTTTTGAGGTTTTCATAATTGAATGTTTCAGATGAATCAGATTATTGTTCAATTTTTTCTGCATCCAGACTGGTCATAACTATTTCAAGATTTTTATTTAAAGCAGATATGTTTTTACTAACCTTGTTAATTCGGTTGCTAATCAAGGTAAATTCTTTATTAAGGCTGTCAACCATTTTTGATTTTAGAATTTCAAGGTCTTCAATTTCTGCCAGATCTTTAGAGTTCATAAGATTAGTTAACTTGTCAATATCAGCAGAAATTGATTCAGTTTTGTGATAAATCTCAACAAGGTTTTCAGTTACTTTATTTTTTCTAATTTCTGTAATATACAGAACTGACAGCAAGACAGTTAGCATCAGCAGAATGATTATGGCCGGATTGTTAAGACTTTTCAAAGTAAACCTGTATAAAAGCCTGTTTACCGGTTTTTTTAACCTGGCAATTTTTTGCTTTATTATTTCTGATTCTTCAAAATCTTCACTGTCGGAAGGAACTAGATTTAAAATCTTTTTCGCTTCCGCAAATAATCCTTTTTGTGCAAGAATTTTTCCCTTTGTTAAAAGGTAAATTGATTTTGGGTCAATATCAATTGCTTTATCAATGTTTACCAGTGCCTTATCTAAAAAATTATCATTGGCAAGGTCCAGTGCTTTCTGGTAATACAGAAGACCCTGAAGGTTATTGCTTATTTTATTTTCCATTTTTTGTTGTTAAAATTATTGTTTATCTTGAAATGATATCCGGCCCTCCGGGCATACCTCCCAAATCAACACTGCCTCTTACCGATGGGTCTATCATATACAATCCTGAAAATTCGTCGAGTTTTTTGTCAATAACGTCTATCTTGCCTTGCTGATATATTTTTGCAAACTCCACAGCTTTCTTCATTACCTCTTTCTTTGCATATTTAATTGTTGAAATATCATCAATTATTGAAAGATTAAATACGATAGCGTTGCGGTTGAATATTTCCGCAATCAGGTCATAGTCTGAAATCGGGAAATTTTCTTTGTTTTCAATATGTTCATTATAAATGTTTTGAAGCGTAGGATCTAACTGATTAAAAAATTTGCCTAGCTTGGGACATTTGATTGACGGATTATTAATTTCTTTATTCCATCCATCAATGATGATCTGAATTTTAAGCGCATGCTGAAAAAGATTATAGTTCTTTACGAATTCTGCTTTTAATTCATTCAGATTGATTGCAAAGCCATTTATCTTTGTAAGGCAATAGCAGTATAAATAATATAAAAACAAAGTGCCCAATCCTTTCTGGTCATATTTAAACAGCTCTTTGTTAATGGCCTTTGTCTTACTAACCGAGGTTTCTGTTTCAGCAGCATTAAGCTGGTCTTCCAACTGGTTGATTTTATTTGCAAGTTCACCATCATTATCGTCAAGGTTTTGCTTCATTTTGGCAATTTTTTCCCTGGTATATATAAAGACAAACTCCTTTTCAAAGTTTTCGAGTTTCAGTTTGGTTTCTGTCAGCATGGCATTAACCTTAAGCAAAATATCTGAGATCATAAGGTGGTTGTCTCCATTGTTGATTATTTCTCCTGATAATTTTGCAATATTGTCAATATCTTTATCTACATTCAGGTCGTTGAATTTAGCTTCAATCTGCATATCGGCAATTTCATCAACTTCTTCTTTAATCCTGTAATAATCTGATTTAAGGTTGTCTAACTCTTTTGATACTATATCTTTGTTGTCTGATGTCCTGGCTACTTCAATAATTGCTTCAAAACTTTGTCCGGTAAATGGAATGGAACAATTTGCAACGATCGTCCTGTCAGCTTTTGCCATTACAAATATTTCCAGTTCGGTATCAACCGGCAGGTCTCTTCTTAACTCATCGTTGGGGATTTTAAGGGTGCCGATATATATGTTATCGGAAGGATTTTCACTTTCACCTTCGGTAAGCTCAACATATAAAATTCCCTGGTCATCACCCGATCCCTTTCTGATTTCACGGGCTGTGTAAAAAGTTTTCATTCCTTCGGCTGGTAATTCAGCATCTTTTGCAATGATCCTGGTACATTTTTGACCTTTAATGGTAATATTCAAAGAATAAGGGGCATGGTCAATGGAGCCGCCGATACCATGAAGGATGGTAAATTCATCAGAAGAAACAACAAAACGTTGCCCCCCCTTTCCGTTTACAATTGCTTTAAAGGTGTTTGGTTGCTTTTTCTTCAGAAATACTTCTGTTACAAAGGTACCATCGGTAGGATCAACCGGAATGTCTCCGCTATCCCAGCCTTTATCAGCCCTTGAAATCGAAACCGATTCGACAACAGCGTAATTGTTATCTTCTAATAATATTTTCCCGGTTATCATCTCTGAGTCCTGGAAGGATTGATTAGGACAATGAATTTCAAGACGACAGTCTGCCGGTGTTTTTGAGATTATTTCAATTATTTCGGGTTTTACCTCTTCAGGGATATCTCTTGTTGAACCAAAAATAGCTGCCCCCACGGTTACGGCTTTCATCGGGTTAACACTGGTATCAAAGTCTATTTTTAGTTGGTCTTTTATTTGTTCCCTAAAGAACGGATATTGAGTTGGACCTCCCACAAGCAATACCCGGTCAAGCTCTGAGGGTTTGATCTTGTTTTCTTTGAAAAGGTTGAGGCAAATCTCTATCGAGCGTTGAAAAACAGGGCCAACTTCCCGGTTATAGTCCTCCCTGGTAATAACGATTTGGGCTTTAACAGCTCTGCCTTTGTTATCGGTAAATTCCGGGTTCGGAATATTCAATATTACCTCTTTTTCTTTCGAAAGTTCAATTTTCAGACGCTCTATTTCGTAAAGAAGATAATTGCAGATATTCCTGTATTTTTCAGATGTTTCTAAATTGGTCAGGTCATACTGTTCATTAAGTTTTTTAACAATATAATGCAACATCCTTCTGTCGAAGTCGTGGCCGCCAAGTGACATATCGCCTGCATGGAATTTCACATCCATATGGCCGTCGCGATAATTAACTACGGCAGCATCGAAAGTACCCCCACCTAAATCGTATACCAGCCAGGATCCATTATCTTTTACATTTCTGTCCATACCATAGGCAAGTGATGCTGCAATAGGTTCCATAAGGGTTTCGACCTGAATAAAGTCTGCATAGTAAATGCTCTCTTTTTTTGGCTTTACCCTGCCAGTACCGTTTAACCTGTAATTGCCCATTGCAGCTATTCTTGTGGCATCAACGGCTTTAAGGTCGAAACGTGCAGGAACTGTAACTATTACAGTGCGAAGGTCTTCGGCAAAATGCATGCTGTATACCTGTTGTAATTTCTGAAGTATAATTCCTGAAAGTTCCTCTGCCAGCAATGTGGTTTTTAATGATTGAATAGGGAAAGGGATATCTTTTCCCATTTTTCTTTTAAACCATTGATGGCCGTTAGTTTTAGGATCGTTGATCAGTTTATTTATTGCCTCCACCCCTGTATATCTGGTACCATCATCTCCAAAAAATACACAGGAAGGAAGAAGCGATTGTCCGCCTGAAATCTCGAGCGTTTTTATTCCTTCATGGTCCACTATTGAAATAGCTGAGTTTGTTGTTCCCAGATCAATACCTGCCTGGTAATTTCTAAGGTTTAATTTCATTTTCTTAATTGCTTTTAGTTACTATTACTTTACCTATCTTAATCATTGCACCTTTATAATAAACAGTAGGTTCAATGGTTTCTGTTATGGTAGGCCTGTTTATTATCGGTGAGATGTCAAAACTAAGCACTTCCACTTTCATGGAGTCGTAATATGGCTCACCGGTATGGTTTATAATTTCAATCTCACGTTTTTTAAACATTTCATAAAGCTTTTTCAGCTTCAAATTCATCGTCCGTGCATAAGAATCAAACCGCGCAGGGTCTTTACTGGCAATTCCTATTGCAGATTCTACTGCATAAAGGTTAGAAGCAAGGTTTATAACCTCTTCATTTGAAAAATCACCCTGAATATCAACCCGTTCTGGTTTTATTAATGACGATAATTCTTCTACCATTTCAAGTGTCAGGTTTAACACTTCGAAATAACCGGTTACCGATGATTTAGGTAACCTGAATTCTGCAACGTTCTGATAAAGTATCATATGGTAAAAATTAACAGCATGTAACAACAGGATGATTTTTAGCTGATTGCTGATTTTTAATTAAGTCTTTATTTTTCAATAAATTGGATATTGAATCAATTTCATTGTTGACCCTTTCAAGTTCATTATTCATTTCATTCATAGCAAATTCTATATTCTCAACATCATAAACAGATTTAAAATGCTCTATATCAGTATTTTCATCCCGATTTATTTTATCAGTTTCATTTTGAAAACTTTTTTCAACTTCCTGATCGGCTTCTTTTTCTATTCTTTCAATCTCCTTGTTTATTTTTAATATATCTTTATTCAACTTCGCAGTTTTATCCTGTATCTTAGGTTCCTGATCTTTTATTTTTTTGGCTGTTTCTTCACTATTACCTATAAATAGTAAACCAAAGAATCCGATAATAATTAATCCAAGAAGACCATAGAAATGGAATGATATTACACTGCCAAAAAAGTAAATCACCGAGAGTACCAAAAGTGTTACACCGATTTTATTCTGAAGACTTTTTTTTCTGGTTAGCCCGGTAATAGCCTGCTTTTCAGGAATTATATCTATTTCGTCTTGAATCTTGTTTTTTTCCGTTTCAAGAGGCCTTATCCTGGTAAGGAAGGCGGTACTTTTCCTGTAATCTTCTTTTTCTTTGTTTATGTTTATTGCAAGTTCTTTTCTTTTTAAATAGTACAATGTATCAATTTTGTTTTTTTCATTGGTGAATGGTTTCAGTTTATCCTCAAGATCAGCTATGCCTTTTATCAATTGAGGTTTAGCAGATTTTAGATTTTCAAGGTTTAAAGTAAGGTCTTCTCTGTTTGTTTTATTTCTTATATGAAAAGAGAGATCATCCAGAGAAATTTTTGAATTGTGATAATCCGCTGCCAGTTTTGACCTGGGTATGAATGTGTAATTTGTGAATTTGATTATTCCTTTATTGGTCTCAAAGGTTTTGTAAAGCGATGCATCCGGATCGGCAAATTCTCCATTGAGAAAATAACAATATTGTGCCAGATAATATTTGTCGCAGATATCACAATTATATAAATCAGGCAGTGCTCTCTTTTCAATATTCAAGAGATTTATCTGTTCTTTGTTAAGCTTATTGAACAGAAATCTTTTATTGATATCGTTCAGATTTTTAATCAGGGAACCTTTTGTCGGGATATCCACATTGAGTTCGGATAATACCCTCAAGCACAAGATCAGTTGTGTAAAAAAGGTTTTATCCTTTATTTCCCTGCTGACATATTGGGAATTTACTATCTCCAATGATTCAACACCTTCAAGCAAGGGTGCAATTACACGGGCATGTATGCTTGGTATTTTTGGTACTTCATTTAGAAAAGTTGAAGTATGAATATTTTTATCATGTGCGTCGTCTTTAAGTTGATTGGTGGCATCGTGAATTTTGTCAATAAATTTCATGCCTGTATCATACAGGTTGCGGTAATCACCTTTGTCTGCCCATTGTTTGAAAGTGATACCTTTAAAAAGGGAAGTTACTTCTTTAGATATTTTGTTCTCTGTTAGTTGTTTGGCAAGTTCATGCCTGATTTTTTCACTCCCCAGGTCTGATTTCAGAATCAGGCCGAGGAACTTGGAAATACACTGACTCCTGCTTTTGAGGTTGGCTTCGCTGCTGCTAAGGTCTTGTTCGATTAGTTTTAATGGAATAAAGGTAACCGTATTGAAAATTGCGTCAACCAGTTCGTTAATCAGTTTTTCAATGGTATAATCCCTGAATTCGAAATTTCCCTGTTTTATTTCATGTTCAATAATGGCCGCTATTTCACCTGTGAAACTTTCATCACGAAAGGTTTGGCTCCAATACTCAAGCGCTTTTTCCCAAAAAGAAATATTAATTTTATTCTTCGGATCATCGAGGACTTTTATTGAATCGTTGATGGCAAGGAAGTGATATACGACTGCTTTGGCATGGTTCGACATGGTTTTTATTTCTAGTGCCTCAAGGTCTCTGGGTAGTTTGTCGTATTTTTCCTGTAAATGATTCAACCAGAATATTTTCCAGATAAGTTTGGCATGGGGCTTTTCGATATTCCCTTTCAGTTTATTGAATTCTGACTGCATAAAGTCGCTTAAAATGAATTCTTTGTCAGGTCCTATAGGGACTTTTTCTATCTTTTTTATTTTGGAGAAAGCAATAAACCTGTTAAAACCGGTTTTTAGTTTCATTCCCAGATTGCTCCATTCTCCATCCGGAGATATGTTGCAAATGCGGAAGGGATTAAGAAGATATATTTCAATCCCGACGGGAAAACTTAAAACATTAATTTTTTTGCTTGATTTAAGTATCTTTTCAATTAAATCTGTCTTCATTGCGTATAAATTTTAGAAAATTATTTCTTGTAAGATTCTTTATGTAATTTCCAGTAATTCCAGGCTTCTTCTGCACGGTAAGTAACGCTTTGAACATGAATTCCCTGTTGTTTGCCAATATCCCTGACTTTAAAATAAACTTCCTGATCTTTATGTTCAGGCATTAATACGTTAATATAATTGAGATTCGGATCGATGGTAGAGCATAAAATTAAAAATGCATTTTTTTCAATGTTTAATTCTTCGACCGTAACTATGGTACCATCGAGAAGTTCTACTTTGCCATTGCTTATCAGGATACTCACTGCTTTCATCCCGATATCGGTATTTGGTTCAATTTTCATAACACTGCTATTTCCAGAATTGCCACCACTTATTTGTTTCGATTTTTTTAAAACTATTTTCAACCTCTTGGGCTTTAGCATTTGCTATCAAAGGATTTGATGAAACAGTCGCATTGGCGACCCCTGTTGGCTTTGGGGTTGATGTCATATAGTTTTTCAATACACCCATACACTTGCTACAAATATTCCAGTCTGAAGTATCCTGGGCCACAATGGTATTTTTCCAGTTTTGAAAAGTCTGATCCTCTGATATACCCATGAATGCATAAGAATTCGAGGCGAGTTTCAACTTAAAAGGATTGAATCCTTTCTGGAAAACAGCCGATCTCATCTGTTCTGCACTTATTAATGTTCCCATACCGGGGCTGTTGCATATATCACATACTGCCATAATATTTGTAAATTATAATTGTTGTGTGGCACTATTGCCAAGTGAATCAGTAACTGTAATTTTGAAACTATATTCTTTTACATCATCAAGTTTTACCCCTTTAAGTGGTTCACCCTGGATGATCCCCTCAGGTTTTAATTCCAGTCCATCGGGGAGCTTCCCTTCTGAAAGGGCCCATTTGTAAGGGGGAGTTCCTCCTTCTGCTGCCAGGTAAACCCTGTAAGGGAATGAACATCGAGCATTTGGGATGGATTGGGTCACTACGCTTAATTTAAATTTTCTGGACCTTCTGATACGAATAAACATTATGATAAGAATTAAAAGCAAAAAGGCTAAAGCTATTGCCAGAATTATGGCCATTGGTCTCCAGTAAGCATTTACCACCGACCTCACAATAAGTGAATACTCCTTACCTTTCGTCTGTCCTGCAGGGTCAGATACTTTAACAGAGAATTTATAGGTTCCTTTATTTTGTGGTCTGCCATAGAACCTTCCGTTTTCAAATGATAAACCTTTGGGAATTTTGCCATCAACTTGCCAGTTTTTGGGAGTACCTCCGCCATCAGTTGCGATATAGAAATCATAATTTGAACCAGTTAGCAATGTTGGCATAGTATCAGTAAGTATTTCCAGTTTATGAACAATTGATCCTTCGCCAGATTCAAGGATTTCGAATCCGAGTGATTTTCTTGCAGTTACTCCAGTAATGTCCTTTATAGTCACAGCCAATTCACCCTGCCATGCATTTTTTGGTATCCCTTTAATCTTATTTCCTTCCAGTATTAATCCATCTGGTAGTCCTCCGTCAATATTCCATTCATAAGGAGGATAACCTCCTTCAGCACTCAGGTCTCCTTCAAACAGGAATCCTTTTACAGCATCAGGCAGCTTATTTGTCATGATTTTCATTTCAGGGACTGACGGGATGACCTTTATTCTGAAGGTTTTTTCAACCCTGATTTTAAGTGCGTCATGCACCATTGCAGAAATCTCGAATTCTCCTATATGTTCAAAATCTGCAGATAGTTTTCCATTTTCAGATAAAGTTAGGCTACCTGCGATTTCAGGATTTTTATTAAGATTCCAAAAATAGGGAGGCGTACCTCCGCTGGCAGAAAGAAATAATTGATAATTTTTACCCGAAATTGCTTCAGGAAGCGGATTTTCCGTAAGAATTTCAAGGGGTTCAATTTTATCGCGTGGGGAGGGCAATACCGTAAATTCAATTCCGGATTTTGAAACGGTATTGTTTTTATTATCTGTAACCTCAAAGTTTGCAGTATATTCACCTGTGGCATCAGGTATCCCTGTTATATAGCCTTTATCATCAATTTTCAAGTTAGTACCGTTTATTAAACCCGACCACTTGTATGGGGCAACACCCCCCTCTGCAGACAAAGCTATCCTGTACCCTCGTCCATTAATGGCTTTGGGCAATGAGTCGGTTTTAATTATAAGTTTAGGCGGTGGAGGTGGTATCTCCGGCATTTTAATAATTTCAATTTCCACTTCTTTTGAAGCGTTATTACCATATTGATCACGAACTGTCACTGATATTTTTTGTTTGCCAGGTTCTCCGTTTATTTTACCATTTAGTTTACCGTTTTCATCAATCTTAATTCCAGCTAAACCAGGACAATCAATTTTCCATGTATAAGGTAGTTTACCTCCCTGTACAGAAAACACCAATGGATATTCAGATCCTATTACAGCTTTTGGAATTTTTTTGCCGGTCATGATTTTCAAATTCCCATATGGACTGGAATTCAGCACAATTTCATATTCCCTCAGATCTGTTTTATCAAGTGCAGTATCACCAACATCAACTTTTATTGTGAATTTATATATTTCCTGAACTTTAGACTTGTCCTTCAAGGTTGGTACTCCCTTTATATGGCCACTGTTTGTATTAATTATCTCTAATCCGCTGGGCAGTTCTCCTTTTACGATTTTCCAGTTATAAAGACCACCCCCGTCATTGGCTGATAACCATATTTCATATGGGCTCCCATCATATGCATCAGGAAGTTTGTCTGTATTAATGCGTGGTATGCCAAATCTCATGCCGATCATCAATATTACCAACATCAGGATAAATGCAAGCCCCCCTAAGGTATTAGCAAAAACATCTACAAAAGACAGGCTGAATACGTTTTGTTCTTCACTTTTTCTTCGTGCCATGACAGGAGAATTTTTTGCTTAACTTTTAATCAGTAATGTCGGAATTCTTTGATTTTCCGGATTTTTTTTCCTTTTCTTCAGACAAACTGTTATTGAATCTTTTGAGTTCTTTATTCAATTCGTTCAGGTGCACTGATAAATCTGGTACCCGGGCGGTTTCGGTTTTCTCAATGAGTTGTTTAATCAACAAAACTATTCCCGAAAGATCAACTTTGTTGTTGTTAATACTAACGGCTGCAGTATTTAACGCATTAAGTTGTATAATGATAGATTCAAGACGGTTTTCATATTCAATCCTACTTGAATTGAGAAGATTTTCAATATCCACCCTCATTTCCCTCAATACATCCTTAAGATCTTCGGATATTGTACTATGTAATTTAAAACGGCTTGAGATATCATCAAGGCAGTACGAATCAATTTCTTCAAGGAAATTACCATATTTTCTTGAAATATGAGAAGTAAGGAACATACCGATTACGCTCAGGATCAAGGCCAGAAAAGTAGTATCGAAAGCTACTCCAAGACTGGTGGTAACATTCGGGAGGTATTTTTTAATCTCTGCAAAATTCTGTGCATTTTCAATAATATTGGCAAAACCTGCCATTCCAAACCCAATACCCAGCACAGTGCCTATAAAACCAAGGGTTGGAATCAACCAGTTAAAATATTTAACCGACGAAAACCCAGAGTCCATCTCTGCATATTCAATTTCGCTTCTAAGTTTAAAATATTCTGTCAAGGCATTGGTATCCTGGGTATTAAAAAGACGTTGCATACCTTGTTTTATGCGTCTGACAATCAGACTGTCTTTGATATAATCAAATTTTTCATTAGAGATATTCTTTAATATTGACTGAGAATCACTGAATACCATTGTTTCAGAAAGATCCAATTCGGTTTTTACGAACAGAAAAGCATGATGTTCAAAACGAACTTTAAAAATGTTGACCACTAAAAGGCCAATCATTACCCAAAAAAAGAATACTGTAAAATACTGGATAAAACCTCGATGAATAAGCAGATCAACGACATAAGCAGTTCCATTTGTATTGAATAAC
The DNA here is from genome assembly GCA_016936215.1 of Bacteroidales bacterium. Lineage (GTDB taxonomy): Bacteria > Bacteroidota > Bacteroidia > Bacteroidales > UBA10428 > JAFGPL01. The sequence goes on along the minus strand of JAFGPL010000184.1, from coordinate 119 downwards.
TTAAGAATTGGAACCAGGATGAGATATACAAGCAATGTCATGATTACTGAACCGGCAAAAACGGTGAGAAATTTAAACTGACTGTTTTTCTGTAACTTGTACCCAAGTCTTGAGCCAAT
>JAFGPL010000183.1 GCA_016936215.1 Bacteroidales bacterium | reverse complement strand
TCAGTTGTACCATCCCTGTGGCCGACCATGACAAAGAGGCGTCGGGGTTTTCGGGGTCGCTGACAAAATTATCAAGGCTGATGGATGCGAATGAGATGCCTTCTGCAACAGTCTGGTTTGGAATATCGGCAACCACCGGAGGATCGTTGATGGCGGTTATGTTGAAAACTACCGTATCACTGTGTGTTTCATTTGCAGGATTTGTGGCTGTAAAAATTACCGTATCAATGCCGTACCAGTCTTCTGAAAGCGGCACAAGAGAGGCAATTCTTGTAATTGAGTCTAAAGAAAATGAAAGGTATAAATTATCTGTGCAAGTCCAGCTAATCTGGTTGTCAGGATACAGGTCGTCTGAAATATAATCATCGAGCATCAGCATAAATGAGTCTCCTTCCGCGACAGTCTGGTCAGGAATGTTGGTGAGGTACAATGCCAGGAGTGAGTTCGAATAACCCGCTGATGAAGGTATTAATAAGCAGGTAAGGATTAGAGAAGTAAATAATAATTTATGCAATAATATGCGTCCGGTTTTCATCAGGTTGTTTTTCATAACTGGTTGGTTTAGGATTTGTTTTGAAAAAACAACTTTAAAAAGAACTTTCTCATTTCAATTATAGTAAAGGACAATTACAGTTCTTTTTAATATACAGTTAATTATTTGTTTAATCTCATATCAATATCGTCTTTTTATTTTTAGACTTACACTGAAGAATTACACATTACATTAATAACAAACTAACCGGAAAAGGGTTATATTTTATTAAAATAAATCAATAATCAGTTCAGGTATTTATGAAATGGTCAAAAAACTTATTACCCTAAATTGTTTATAAAACCTCGACAACTATTTAAAATCTGAAAAGGCTTTTTAAAGCCTGGCAGGGTTCATCAGATCAATAAAATAATGAAAATTTAAACTGATGCGACCTTAAAAATAGTTGTCATTAATTTCAAAAAACGATGCAAATCTGTTAAATTGTTACTGATAAACTCAAAGTTATGAAAATTTGATTCATAAGTCAATTATTGCCATTTTTATTTACAGAAAATTTACATAATAATAGCAGTGGAGGCAGGTTTTTCATCAAACTCCTCATGAGAATCATTACATTTGCAGTTCAGCATAAAATTCTTTTAAAAAGAAATAAATTGAAAGACAGTAAATATATTTTTGGGCCACGAATTAAATTCGTCATATTTTATATATTGTTTTGGATATTGTTTTTTTTTGCTTTGAAGGTTCTCTTTCTTGTTTCATTTTGTAAAAAGACCTTAACCTTTGATTTCAAATCAGTTGCTGGCGTATTTTATCATGGTTTCAAACTTGATTTTTCTGTAACCGGGTACCTCCTCATCATTCCTTTAATAACGTTGTTTGTCACATCATTTTTTTATGGCAGGTTCGGCCATCTCGTTATAAAAACTTATACTTTTTTTCTTCTTATCATATCACCTTTATTAATAATCACAGACCTGGTACTATACAAATTCTGGGGATTCAGGCTCGACAACACTCCGCTGCTATACATTAAAAATCCTGATGAGATGGTGGCTTCGGTATCAACAGGTTATATTCTGCTGGGCTTGTTTTTTTCTGCGGCACTATCTTACTTATTGATCAGGATTTTTAAACACACTGTTTTAAGGAGGATTGAGATTTTTAAAAAGGGCAATTTTACTGAACGCATTATCCTTCTATTGCTTCTCCCTGCATTGATAATACCCATTCGGGGAGGTTTCAGTACTTCGCCGGTAAATCTTTCCTCTGCTTATTTTCATGCCGATAATTTCTTGAACCACGCTGCCGTAAACCTGTTTTGGAACCTGGGATATTCTTTTACCAATAAAGAAACCCAAAACAATCCTTATAATTTCTTTCCAGAAGAAGATGCCGGAATGATATTGGACAGCCTTGTGGTAAAGAGGGCTTCTGAAGAAACTGTTCTGACTGTTAAACGTCCAAACATCCTGTTAATTATACTTGAGAGTTTTACATCAAAAGTTATTGAGCCATTGGGCGGTATTCCGGGTATTACACCGGGGTTTAATAAAATATGCAACTCGGGGATTTTGTTCCGAAATTTCTATGCAAACGGTGACCGGTCAGACAAAGGAATAGTGGCTTTATTCAGCGGTTTTCCGGCGTTGGGGAATACTTCAATTATGAAATTTCCAGATAAAGCCGGTAAATTGCCTGCATTTCCGCGTGACCTTAAGCATGCGGGTTATCATTTATCATTTTACTATGGTGGTGATATTGAATTTTTCAACCTGAAGTCATACCTGATATCAATTGGTTTTCACGATATTATTTCAGATAAGGATTTTAAAACTGAAAAAAAACTTTCTAAATGGGGCGCCCCGGACGAATTTGTTTTTAACAGGCTTTACAACGATTTGATTAACAAAAAAGACACCCCGTTTTTCAAGGCATTGTTTACCCTGAGTAATCACGATCCTTTTGATATACCCGTTAAGCCTAAGTTTGGAAAAGACAATGATGACAACAAGTTTTTCAGCGGTGCCAATTATACAGACAGTTGCCTTTTTGATTTCATTCAAAAATTTAGTAAATCAACGCATTGGAATAATACATTGATTGTAATTGTCGCTGATCACGGCAGCAGAATGCCCGGAAATACTGCACCGGAATCTGCTGAAAACTATTGGATACCAATGTTGTGGACAGGCGGGGCAGTGAATAAGGATACCGTTGTATCAAAGATTTCGATGCAAACAGACCTTCCTGCAACGTTGCTTGAACAATTGAATATAACCGGCAGCCCTTATAAGTTCAGCAATAACATTTTTGCAGCGGAACATAAAGGTTATGCATGTTACTCATTTAATGAAGGTTTTGGATTTCTGACAGATACCGTGAAATATTTTTACAACAGCAATGCCGAAAGATTGCATCTTTTGGGAGATGGCCAGACGGATCAGGCCGTTAAGTCGGGTAAAGCCCTGTTTCAAACTGCATATGATGATTTTCTGAAGTATTAGGGGAATCTCGAAAACCTTTTCTGTCATCGCGAAAGCAGTGTGTAGAACTGTTAAACCTTGGGTATTTGTTGAAATTACTTTGCTGCACACATAGCGACGGCTAAGTTTTAGCGGGTTTTTAGAGATGCCAATGCAGGCAATTTGCATACTAAGAAAAATTCTGCATATCGAAATATTTTTTGTACTCGCCGTTCATTTTTATCAGGTCATCATGTTTACCGCGTTCAACAATCTCCCCGCTATTGACAACGCATATCTCGTCAGCGTGAACGATGGTTGACAACCTGTGGGCAATGATCAGTGAGGTCCTGTTTTTCATTAAGCTTGTCAGGGCATCCTGCACCAGTCTTTCAGATTCGGTGTCAAGTGCCGAAGTGGCCTCATCCAAAATAAGGATAGGGGGGTTTTTCAACACCGCCCTGGCAATGCTGATCCGTTGGCGCTGCCCGCCTGATAATTTGCTGCCACGGTCGCCGATATTGGTATGGTAACCGTTTTCAGAGTTCATAATAAAATCATGGGCATTGGCCACTTTGGCGGCGGAAATTACCTCTTCTTCAGTGGCATTTTCCTTACCAAAAGCAATATTGTTAAAGAAGGTATCGTTGAACAGAATGGGTTCCTGGCTTACAATGCCCATCAACCCCCGCAGGCCGTTTATTTTTAATTTCTTTATGGGGGTTCCGTCTATCAATATCTCACCATGCTGCACATCCCAGAAACGGGGTAAAAGATCTACAATGGTTGTTTTTCCCGAACCTGACTGCCCAACAAATGCTATGGTTTTGCCCTTTTCTATTACAAGGTTAATATTTTTCAGAACAGGCGCCTCTTTGTACTGAAAGCTTACATTTTTATACTCGATAGCGCGATTAAAAGCATGAATTTCAATGGCCCCGGGCTCATTTTTAATGTTGTTTTCTGCCTGCAGTATTTTGTCAATTCGCTCGATAGAAGCATAACCCTTTAATACATTATAGTATGACTGTGAAAAGCTTTTCGAGGGCTGGATAATCTGTGAAAAAATTACCAGGTAACCGATCAGTTTGGCAGGTTCAAGTGATTGGTTATCCGAAAGCACAAGCCTGCCGCCAATATATACAATGGTCACCACTACCACTGCGCCCAAAAATTCACTCATTGGTGAGGCCATGTCCCTCCTGCGCCACATTTTTATAACCAGGTTCCTGAAATAGTTGTTCGAGTCTTTGAAGCTTTTTTCCGATTTTCCTTCGGCGTTGAATGATTTTATTATTTTAAGCCCGCCCAGCGCTTCTTCAAATAACGACAATAAATGTCCCAACTGGTGCTGTACTTTAACCGATGTTTTGCGCAGCGAACGGCCAATCCGCCCGATAACCAAACCTGTGACAAGAAGCATAAGTAACACTATCCCGGTAAGCTGCGGGCTCATGATAATAAGTGTTGTAAGGTAAATTATTATCAGCAACGGGTCTTTAAAGATTAGTTCCAATGACCGTAAAATTGATACTTCAACCTCCAGTACATCGTTACTGACCCTTGCAATGATATCTCCTTTTCGCTCTTCGGAGTAATATCCCAGGGGCAATTGCAATACTTTTGAATAGATCGCATTTCGAAGATCACAGACAACCCCCGTTGTTACGGGCGACATAAAAAAAGAAGCGAGGTAGGTAAACAGGTTTTTAAGAAAAAAAAGAATCAGTACAAGAATGCTTATGATCCCTAATGCGGCCATCTCACCTTTTATCTCTATCAGGTGGCTTATTAAGTATGAAAAGTTGGCCTCAACTGACTGGTATGAAAATTCAAATGGCACTGTTTCGGTTACCCTGGGAAATTTACCGAAAAGAATATTCAAAAAAGGTATGATCATGGTAAGTGAAAAAACCGAGAAGAATGAGGCAAAAAGGTGAAAAAGAAACACAAAGAAAACATTGGTTTTATAGGGTAAAACATATTTCAGGATACGGACAAGTTTTTTAAGCATATCTGTTTTTATTAAATAGAAAAACCTGATAGATGGAGCTATTTAAAGTTTATCAATATTGATTTGTATATTTTCTGTGAATTCCATGCAATTCTTCTAAGCAATCCTGCCTTTTTTCTGTTCAACCCGGAAGTAAATTTTCCGCTGTGGCTTCCCTGTTCTGCAACCGGAGGATGGCACCAATAGATATCCATATTAAACTCCTTCTGATAGATATTCAGGTACCAGTCGCTTACATAGTCGCATTTGTATCTGAGCGTATGCTGCATAATTGACCTGGCTATGTCCCCCGTGATATAGTAAGCACCTGCATAGCGGGGTGAATCTGCCTTATAAAGGTACTGCCCGGGTATTCTTTTACTTGCCGGTACCAGTTTCATCCTTGAGTTTTCATAAGATATAAAAGCCCTTTTTTTGTTAATATCGGGCCTTGTTTTGATCTCTTCAAGGGTTTTGTTAATCACTTCCAAACAGTTCGGCATAAGTATTATATCATCTTCAAAAATCAGGCAGTCTTTATACCCGTTGTTAACTACCTGTTCGTATGCCAGTAAATGTTTCATCGTACAGGAGGTCACGGCATTGGCGTTTTCCTTTATCCCTCCTTTAAAATATTTTTCAAGAGTTGTTTTATCCAGATCAGGAATATCACCATCAAGGATCAATTCAAAATCAATTCCAAAAGCTGCGAATTGTTTTTTTATAGATTCAAGCCGGGCTTCATATCCTTTTTTTACATGAAGGACAAAAACTTTCTCAACATTTAACTTGCCCATTTTCAGCAGCCCGTGTAATTATTGGGAGTAATCCTCTTTAATTCTTCCTTGACCCTGTCGCTAATGTTAAGGGTTTCAATAAAAGCATTGATCTCCTTAAGCCCGGTTTTCTGGTTGGTGCGTGTAAGGTCACGCAACGCTTCATAAGGATTGGGATATCCTTCACGCCGCAGGATTGTTTGAATGGCTTCTGCTACCACCAGCCAGTTTTCTTCAAGGTCTTTCTGAATTTTATCCTGGTTAAGCAGAAGTTTGTCAAGTCCGCGGAACAGCGACTTAAAAGCAATAATGGAATGTGCCACCGGCACCCCGATATTGCGCAAAACGGTTGAATCTGTAAGGTCTCGCTGAAGCCTTGATATGGGAAGTTTTGATGAGAGGTGTTCAAAAATAGCATTGGCGATACCCAGGTTACCTTCAGAATTTTCAAAATCAATGGGGTTAACTTTATGGGGCATTGCCGAGGAGCCTACCTCACCGCTCTTTATCTTCTGCTTGAAATAGTCCATCGAGATATAAGCCCATATGTCCCTGTCAAGGTCAATAAGTATGGTATTGATCCTTTTCATGCAGTCGAAAATAGCGGCCAGGTTATCATAATGTTCAATCTGGGTGGTTGTCTGTGAGCGCGACAGCCCTAAAACATCGTTTACCAAATGGTCGGCAAATTTTTTCCAGTCAACCTGCGGATATGCGGCACAATGTGCATTGAAGTTTCCGGTTGCACCTCCGAATTTTGCCGGATAGGGTAAATTTTTCAACTGTCTTAGCTGCACCTGCAGCCGTTCGGCAAATACCATGATTTCTTTGCCCAGCCGGGTAGGTGATGCCGGCTGACCGTGTGTCCTGGCCAACATGGCTACCTGTTTCCATTCTTCGGCAAGGCTTGACAATTTATCAACGACCTTTTGTACCAGGGGTATATAGACTTCGGTTACAGAGTCCTTAAGCGACAGAGGGATGGCCGTATTATTGATATCCTGGGAGGTTAACCCGAAATGTATAAATTCTGCATATCTCTTCAGGCCTGATTTATCAAACTCTTCCTTCAGAAAATATTCAACAGCCTTTACATCATGGTTGGTTGTTTTTTCTATTTCTTTAACATGCTGGGCGTCTGATAATTTAAAGTCTGTTGCGGTTTGCCTTAATTGCCCGAACAGGTTTTTGTCGAAACCAGAAAGCTCTGCCAATGGCAATTCACACAGGGCTATGAAGTATTCTATCTCGACCAGTACCCTGTACTTGATGAGTGCAAATTCTGAGAAATACCTTTCGAGTTCCACAACCTTGCTTCGATAGCGGCCATCTACAGGTGATATTGAATTTAATGAATCAAAATTCATAATTGTATCCTTAGAAAAAATTCAAAGTTAGAAAAAATATTATTGTGAACAGGTTTGTTTATACTAAAACCGGCTAAATGAATTATGTCCCGCTTGCAATAAAAGGTTTTAATATATTTGCCATATCAGAATCATTAGGGCATTGGAATATTTTATAATTTTAACGCTGCATTTAACAGAAATAAATTATGAATTCAAAGTTCAGGAGGGTATTGTTCACGGTGGCTATATTAGGCTTTATATCGGCCAGGGTAGACACAACAAATACAGAAGCAGTAAAAGGTAAGGAGAATCTTATTATATACCAGTTTGACATCAAGGATGAAATAGCCAAGCCGGTCTGGCGTATTACCCAGCGGGCATTTGAAGAAGCCGGAAAGTTGGGGGCTGCATACATACTCATACATATGAATACATATGGAGGCATGGTTAATATTGCCGATTCGATAAGGACGAAGATACTGAATTCACATATTCCGGTTATGGTATACATTGATAATCAGGCCATTTCAGCCGGGGCTTTGATTTCAATCGCCTGTGATAGCATATACATGCGCGCGGGCGGCAGTATTGGGGCAGCCACAGTGGTAAACCAGACAGGCGAACAGGTCCCCGATAAATACCAGTCGTTTATGCGTTCTACCATGCGTGCTACAGCCGAGGCCCATGGCAGGGATACCATCATCAGGGGAAACGATACCATTGTTCAGTGGCACCGCGACCCGAAAATTGCAGAAGCAATGGTTGACCCTGTTCTTGAAGTTGAAGGTATCGTGGAAGAAGGCCAGGTACTTACCTTTACCGCTGAGGAAGCACTGCAAAACAATTATTGCGAAGGAATTGCTGATAATGTCCCCGCTGTACTTAAAATGGCAGGATTAAGCGACTATGAAGTGGTTGAATATAAAGCCACGGGAATTGATAAAATCATTGGTTTTCTCTTAAGCCCATTGATGCAGGGATTGTTGATTATGATCATTATCGGTGGAATTTATTTTGAACTGCAAACCCCGGGAATTGGTTTTCCGCTGGCTGCCGCTGCTACTGCAGCCTTACTGTATTTCGCCCCGCTCTACCTCGAAGGCCTTGCGCAAAACTGGGAACTGATAGTTTTTGTAGCAGGACTGATACTGCTCGGTTTTGAAATATTTGTAATCCCCGGTTTTGGCGTTGCCGGGGTGTCCGGGATCATCCTGGTAATAACCGGTCTTACCATGGCCATGATAGACAATATTGTATTCGAATTTGAGGGGATACAGGCAATGGACAGGGTGTTGAAGGCTTTCCTGATCGTGGTAATTTCAGTTTCTGTTGCTTTTGTAGGCTCCATTATTATCAGCAAGCAGCTTTTTACCTCCAAGACTTTCAGGCTGGCACTCAATACCGTTCAGAAAAAGGAAGAGGGTTATATAAGCATAGATCTTCACCAGAAAGAAATGATCGGCAAGACTGGCATTGCTTATACTATTTTGCGTCCTTCGGGAATGGTGCAGATTGACGGTGAAATTTTTGATGCAAAAGCCGAAATCGGATATATTGAAAAAGGAGAGAAGATAAAGGTTATCCGGGATGAGGCCGGACAGCTATACGTAATAAAAGCATAATTTTACAGTTATTTTAAATGTTACTATTTTTTTGTTATGCAGGACCATAAACTGATAAAGATTATTTTGTTATTACTGGTGATTGTCTTTTTTTTCGTGGGTTTATGGGGTATCGGAACATATAAAAAAGCCTACGTGCCAAATGTGAAACTCATAAAAAAGGAGAAGGCCATTCATATCCCTACAGGTTCCACTTATGAAGATGTATTAAAAATATTTGAAAAGGAGAAGGTATTGGTAAATATACAAACCTTCGACTGGGCTGCAAAAAGAAAAAATTATCCGCGCCACGTGCACCCCGGCAGGTATGTACTTAAAAACAGAATGTCTAACAATCAGTTGATCAATATGCTGAGGTCAGGGCTGCAAAAGCCTGTCTATGTTACATTCAACAATATAAGGTTTCTTGAACAACTGGCTTTAAGTATTTCCAAACAAATAGAGGCTGATTCTGCTTCCATTATGGCACTTTTCAGAAATGACTCTTTTTTGAAAGAGCATGGTTTCAATTACTATACTGTAAAAGCCATGTTCATCCCCGATTCATATGAATTCTGGTGGAACACCGATGCGCTTGGTTTTTTTACCAGGATGAAGAAAGAGTATGAAAAGTTCTGGTCTGAAGAAAGGTTAAACAAGGCTTCTACCATCGGGCTATCACCTGCGGAAGTGTCAACCATGGCCTCAATTATCGAGGAAGAAACACGAAAAAATGATGAAAAGTCAAGGATTGCAGGGGTTTATATTAACCGCCTCGAAAAGGGTATCAGGCTACAGGCCGATCCTACTATAAAGTATGCCATGGGAAATTTTAATGTCAGCAGGATACTTAAACACCAACTTGAGGTTGAATCTCCCTTCAATACATATAAATATGCGGGTTTGCCTCCGGGGCCGATACGTATTCCCTCAATAGTCTCAATTGATGCGGTACTCGATTACGAAAAGCATGATTACCTCTATTTTTGTGCCAGGGCAGATTTTTCAGGTTATCACGAATTTGCAAAAAGCCTGGAGCAGCATAACCGCAATGCACGGTTGTACCAAAGGGCATTGTCCCGCAGAAGGATTTACAGATAATGGTGATATGTTTTTTTTATGGTTTCAGAAGTTTGCATTAATTTTCATGCAGGTTTTTAGAATGGTGTTCTTTATATTAATAACCTGAACCAATGGATAAAATTAAATTTGGGACCGACGGCTGGCGCGCAGTTATTGCAAAGGAGTTTACAATAGCCAATGTATCAAAATTAGCTTATGCCACGGCCCAGTGGCTGATAAAAAAGTACCGGAACCCTTCCGTGGTTCTTGGATACGACTGCCGTTTCGGTGGGGAAATGTTTATGGAGGCTGTGGCGAAAATCCTTGCATCAAAAAATATCCGTGTTTATATTCCCGAACAATTTGTTTCTTCACCCATGGTTTCGCTGGGTGTAAAAAAACTCAAGGCCAATTGCGGTATTATCATCACAGCAAGCCATAACCCGGCAATTTACAATGGTTTTAAACTGAGGGGAGACCAGGGTGGGGCGCTTGCCGAGAAAGACCTCAAAGACATTGAATACCTGCTCAACGACAGCTATGAGATTGACCTCGACCTGCTGAACTGGAACTACCTGCTTGAGCAGGGCCTTATTCAGTATATCAATCTCGAAACCATCTATATTAAGCAGTTAAAAGATGACTTTGACTATGATGCGATTAATGAATTTTCGAAAAAAGTTGCTTTTGATGCCATGTATGGAAGCGGGCAAAATGTGTTTAAAAAACTATTTCCCGATTCTATGCTTTTACATTGCGAGGTGAACCCTACTTTTAAAGGTGTCCCCCCCGAACCTCTTCATATAAACCTGCATGAACTGTCGGAGTTAATATGGCGAAGCAAGCAGTTCGATTGCGGAATTGCTACCGATGGGGACGGCGACCGTCTTGCCCTTTACGATCATGAAGGCAACTTTATTGATTCTCACAGGGCCATCCTCTTGTTAATTCATTACCTGGCCGGTTACAAAAAGCAAAAAGGCTCTGTGGCAGTATCTTTTTCGGTGACTTCCCGGGTTGAAAAGCTCTGCTCGTATTACGGCTTAAAAGTCCACAGGTCGAAAATCGGTTTCAGGGAAATAACAAGGATTATGAATTCGGAAGATGTGTTAATTGGGGGTGAAGAATCAGGCGGCATTGCATTTGGTTCGCATTTTCCCGAAAGAGATGGCATCTATGCCGGTATTATGCTGCTTCAATGGCTTGCTGATAGCGGCAAATCGGTTAAACAACTGCTTGATGAAGTTGAATCTGTTACCGGTACCTTTGCCTGCGGACGCCTCGATGTTGAACTTAATAAAAACATCCGTAACAAGGTGCTTGAAAGATGTAGTGAGGGTAGCTTTGCCTCATTCGGTAATTATCGCGTACAGTCTGTTGAAGACCTTGATGGGTATAAATTTATCTTTGAAGAAAACCGGTGGCTGCTAATCAGGCTTTCAGGTACAGAGCCTTTGCTCAGGCTATATGCTGAAGCTGAAAACCCTGATATCCTGCAGGATATTCTCACAGTTGCTGCTTCGACATTGCGGGAACTTTAGATTTGTAAGAATTCACAATTAATTTTAGCCTTCTTTTTTTATGTAAGGGATATATTCCCTGTCGGCTTTAAGAATATGGTCATTTAGCCATGTACGCAGGAAATTCATCAGCGATGATGTAATTACGCCTCCATGGCGATGTTTATGTCTGAATTCAATAGCTGTTGCGGCAAATGCATCATGCATGGCAGTGTGCTCAATGGTCTTCGGGAAATTATACTTTCGCATCAGCGTTGCTTCGGTATCGAAATGATAACTGGCATAGTCCAGTATCTCTTTTAGTATTTGCTGCATGTGTTCTTTTTCACTGCGCTGCATAAAAGTATTATAGAGTTTGTCTATGAGTTCTATTAATCTTTTATGCTGACTGTCAATCACATCAATGCCTGTGGCATATTCTTCTTTCCATGGAAAAAACACACTGTTCATTTTTTTATTTTTTAATCAATTTACAATTTTTTGAGATAAAAACCTTGTCATTTTTACAAAAACTGCTTCGGATTTCTGTCAGACAAATGATGGTTAATAAACTATTGCCACTTAAATATTTCTTGTTTATTTACGGATATTTTTATAACAATTATGAAGTTATATCTTTGTATCTTTTACTTTAAATGATTGAATTGGATGGCGAAAAGGGCGATTGACCAGTGGACATGGGATTATTGGCTGTTACAGCGGTATGTAACTTTATGCTATAGAATTTTTTATAGAAAAATATTTGTAAGGAACCTTGAAAATATCCCAAAGGACCAACCTGTTATACTGGCAGCCAATCATCAGAATGCGCTTATGGACCCGCTTGCATTTGTCTGCAATACACCTTTACAGCCGGTATTTCTTGCCCGCGCCGATATTTTTAAAGGCCGGGTTTTAAAACATTTTCTCAATTATTTAAATATCATGCCGATATACCGAATAAGGGACGGGTTGGACAATGTGAGAAAAAACGATGAAATATTCGGGAAGACCTTACAGGTGTTCCGCAATAAATTTAATCCTATTGGTATTTTCCCTGAAGGCAATCATGGCGATAAACGCAGGCTCAGGCCTTTGGTAAAGGGTATATTCCGTATGGCATTTCAGGCACAGGAAGATTATAGACACCAAAAGGGTGTGAAAATTGTACCGGTGGGTATTGATTACGGTCATTATACAAACTTCAGGAGCACCATTTTTGTAAATATTGGCAAACCGATAGAGGTAAGCGAGTATTATCCTTCCGGCGAGGATGATCGCGTTAAGTCTATTAACGCACTAAAAGAGAGACTGTCAGGTGAGATTGGTAAACTGATGATTGATATCCGTACCGAAGAATATTACGATACCTATATGGCCCTCAGGACAATATACAATAGGAATATGCGCGGGCATTTGAAGATTAAGGGCAACAATCTTTCTAAAAGGTTTGACGCTGATAAGAAAATGATCGGAATTCTTGACAACCAGTTGATTGATGACCCCGGAAAGATTAATATGATTGATAAACTGGTGAGGGAATACTCAGAAAAGATAAAATTGCTTGATATCCGTGATTGGGTTGTTAAAAAGGGGAAATTCCACTGGTTGGCTGAGATTCTAAAAGCGCTGCTACTGGTTATGCTATCGCCTTTATTTTTACTTGGCCTCATTAACAACCTTCTGCCCTATAAAATTCCACCATACACAGTAAAAAACATCAAAGATGCACAATTCCACAGTTCGGTTAAGTTTGTGGTTGGAATGTTGGTTTTTCCGCTTTATTATATTTTTATGTCTGTTCTGGCTGCATTGATTATCCCCGGGGCGCTTTTTTCGTGGTTATATATCTTCATGATCCCATTATCAGGTATTTTTGCATACAATTATATTATCTGGTGGAAAAAACTGTGTGCCAGGTTCAGGTTTATTAAGTATTCGCGCCATAACAGGGATAAAAATGATTTTCTTCCAAAACTGAGAAAGGAAATCATTAATTTAACCGACAATATTGTTAAGAAATATCTGAAATCTGCCTGAAATGAAGTATAAGGATAAAACAGTATGGATTACCGGCGCCTCGTCCGGTATTGGAGAAGCTTTGGCGAGGGAGTTTACACGGCAGGGCGCGGGGGTGATACTCTCCGCAAGAAACACTGAAAAACTTGAAAAACTCGCTAATGAACTTGCAGTCATCAGTAAAACAAAACCCGGGATTGTCGAGCTTGACCTGGAAAACAATCAAAGCATAAACAACGCGGTAACACATGTTAAAAACAATTACGATAAGGTTGACATCCTGGTCAATAATGCCGGAATAAGCCAGAGGTCATTGGTAATTGAAACACCTGTTGAGATTGACCGCAAAGTTTTCGAAATAAATTTTTTCGGTACAATTACCCTTACAAAGGCATTATTACCCTATATGATTGCATCGGGAGGAGGCCAGATCGTAGTCATGAGCAGTGTGGTTGGTAAGTTTGGTTTTCCCTTGCGTTCGGCTTATTCTGCATCCAAACATGCCCTTCATGGGTTTTTTGATACTTTGCGGAGTGAACTTTCAAAACAGAACATAAAGGTTACCATTGTTTGCCCCGGGCGCATTCTTACAAATGTTTCGATCAATGCCATCACGAAAGACGGCACGGCCTATGGTAAAATGGATGAAGGACAGGCGAGAGGCCTGCCTGCTGACGTGTTTGCCAGAAGATTATTGCGGGCTATCAGGAAAGGCCGTAAGGAAATTGCAACCGGGGGAAAGGAAGTGCTGATGGTTTACATACGCCGTTTCCTGCCCTGGTTATATTATATTATGGCTTCAAAAGTCAAACCTACCTGATTTTTATTATCTTCGCAATTTTTAAACAGATATTAGGATGAAAGAAAAGAATATTAGCGGGATACAACAAATCGGTATCGGGGTATCGGATGTTTATGAGGCATGGCGATGGTACAAAGATTTTTTTGGTGTGGACATAAGAATGTTCGAGGAGGCAGCCGTGGCAGAACATATGCTGCCCTATACCGGCGGAAAACCCAGGGCCAGGCATGCAGTACTTGCTCTAAATATGCAGGGTGGAGGAGGATTTGAGATATGGCAGTATAAAGAACGCACACCTGAAGCGCCGAAATTACCGGTGCAACTTGGCGATTTGGGAATATTTGCTGTAAAAATTAAAACAAGGGATGTAAAGAATGTGTATGAGAATTTCAGGTCAAAGGGGGTGACAGTGCTTGGTTCACCCGTAAAAGACCCGAAAAGTGAAGAAACTTTTTTTCTGGAAGACCCTTTTGGAAATGTTTTTCAGATCGTTCACAGCAACAACTGGTTTCTTAATAATAAAGGCCTTACCGGGGCAGCATATGGTGCGGTAATCGGTGTTTCTGACATAGAAAAATCTATTTCTTTCTACAAAGGTATCCTTGGATATGATAAGATTGTCTATGATACAACAGATGTATTCAGTGATTTCAACCAGTTACAAGGTGGAAATAATAAAGTAAGAAGGGTGTTGCTTCAGCACAGCAGGCCCCGGACCGGTGCTTTTAGTCCTGTTTTCGGCGCAAGCGAACTGGAATTGGTACAGGTAACCGACAGGAAAGCCGAGAAGATTTTCCATGAAAGGTTCTGGGGCGATCTGGGATTTATCCATCTCTGTTTTGATATCCAGGGCATGAAACTTTTACGTGAAGAATGTAAAGCAAAAGGGTTTCCTTTTACCGTGGATGCAGGGGATACTTTTGATATGGGAGAAGCAGCCGGTGCATTTTCATATACCGAAGATCCCGATGGTACGCTCATTGAATTTGTTGAAACACATAAAGTCCCAATCCTTAAAAAAATTGGCTGGTATCTTAACCTGCGGAAAAGAGACCCTGAAAAGCCCTTACCAAGATGGTTACTCAAAGCCATCTCGTTTAACAGGGTAAAAACTATTGGTTAGTTTTCAGAATCAATTTGATTTTTTCTTAAAAGTAGTTAAATCAGCAAGTTAATTTGTCATTCTGAATGGAGTGAAGAATCTGCGTGTGTTTGGGAGATTCGTCGTTTCCTGCCTGCTGTAGGCAGACCCTGTCAATGACAAACGAATATACCGGTTCATAGTGCGAGAGTGTTAACTTGCGGAATTAAGAAAAAACTATAATAAAAAAAGGCTGTCCTTTCACCGGACAGCCTTTTTTTTCACAACATTTTATTATTTAACCAATAATTTCCCGGTAAAATTGCCCTTAGGAGTTTGAAGCATGATGAAATAGAAGCCATTTTCAAGCATGCTGATATCCACCGGTGATGCAAGATTATCAAGGTATCTGTTTATCATTTCTGCTCCATTGGCATTAATTACTTTAAGATATCCTGTTCCGGCATCGCTGACCGACAAAACCATATATTCTGAGGCTGGGTTTGGATATATACCCATCTTTTCAATTTCATCTGATCTTTCAAAAAGGCTGGTTTCAACCGGCGGTAACATTACGGCATCAATTACATGTACCACGCCATTATCGGCTTCGATATCTGCCACGGTAACTTTGGCGTTGTTGATGAAAACACCTTCACCGTTGATGGTCACTTTCACGTTTTTACCAAGCAGGGTAGCGATCTCCTGGTTGTTGGAGAGGTCTCCCGACATGGCTTTT
>JAFGPL010000182.1 GCA_016936215.1 Bacteroidales bacterium | reverse complement strand
GATGTAACCGCTCCGCTCTCACATGAACTTTTTTAATCATGCTTGTTTTTGAAATTTTTGATTAAAAAAGTTCATGTTCGTTTCATACTTCTGATAGCTATCATTAAACAAGGATAAAAAATGCAATGTTTTTTTGGATTAACATATAATTAATACTAAGCTACTGACTATTATATGGTAACAGACTTTTCAATGCTTTTCCAGATTTCTCCGGCAGTATTTTCCCAACTGAACTTAGAACGTTGTATCCTTCCATATGAAATTAATTTTTCCCTGAGTTTTTCATCACTGTTCATCCGTGTCATTGCTTCACAGATTGAATCAATAGAAAACGGATCAGCCATAAGGGCTGAATTTCCCGTTATTTCGGGTAAAGAAGAAATATTAGACGCGATAACCGGCACATCACAATACATGGCTTCTATAACCGGGATACCAAATCCTTCAAATTTGGAAACCAGTATCAAAGACAGGGCTGCGCCCATCACTTTTACAAGTTCATCCTGCTCAAGTCTGCCTGTGAAGATAATATCATATTTGTAAACCGAATGATCATAAGCTTTTTTCATTTCGGGTGTAAAAAACATCCGATCTCCGACAATTACCAGTTTCAAAGGGCTGCCCGAAGCTTTTTTAAACCTGTCAAAAGCAATAATCATAGAAGCGATATTTTTTCTGGGAACCAGTACCCCCACATAAACAAAGTAATCTAATCCGCCTGTATATCTTAATTTAACCTGTATCTTCTCTTTTTCATCCATTGCCCTGAATTTTTCATCTGCGCCATTATAAGCCACATCAATCTTTTCAGGTGTTATCTGATAGTAAGCAGATATATCTTTTTTTGAAAATTCGGAAACAGTAATAATCCTTGCAGCAAATTTTGCAAATTTGGGAAAATAATAGCGCAGATATATTCCTGCAAGCCTGGGCACTCTGTCTTTCCCGTGATGAAAGTTCAAATCATGTATCACGGGAACAGATGGAATATTCGGAATTTTTGTTGACAAATACCCGTCTGGCGAAAAAAACAAATCCGGGTTATGCCGTTTTACCCTGCCCACAATGGCATGTTCAAACCAGAGATACCACAGTAGTGGATGTCTCGTTGGCGGAAAAACAACTTCAGGGATAACATTCGGTCCAAAATTAAATTCCGGGTCGAATTTCCTGTCAAACAGAAAAACAAATTGATGTTCGGGGTGCGCTTTTACAATCCTCTTCAGCGTATGGTATGCAAACCAGCCCAACCCGCTTAGTTTGTCCTTTATCAATAACCGGGCATTAACTGCTATCTTCATTCCTGTATCAGGTCTTTAGCTTTTAAATTCATAATATGTTTTTCCTGCAGTAAATAATAATTCACCCTCTTTTCACCCTGCCAGGCTTTAAGCTTATTCTTTTGTTTAATAAATAGTTCATAGCCAGATTGTTTCAAAAACTTCAATAATTCATCTGTGCCGGCATCGGGACGGTTGAGGTCGTTATTTATCTCAATCAGCAATACAGGGTTGCATTCACGTAATAACTTTCCGGCACATTTAAAAACATTCCATTCAAAACCTTCAACATCACATTTTATGAATGAAGGGCGAAAACCATACCCGGCGTAAAGGTTATCAAGTGTATTGCATTCAACATCATACGTTTTAAGATTACCGGAAGACGACGACACAATCCTGGCTTCATAAAAATTGTCACCTGTCTTGCCGTAACGCGGGACCTCCATTTTCACCATACCGGTAATATCCGAAACCGCCAGATTGAAGATATTGACATTTTTAAGCCTGAGCTTCCTGACATTGTTCTCAAGAAAAGCATAAGTTTCAGGGATAGGTTCAAAGGAATAAACCTTACCCCCGGGACCTGTAAACGCTGATAAAAACTTTGTATAAACGCCAATATTTGCGCCGATATCCAGTGCCTCGTCGCCGTTACAAATAATGCTTCTTACCATGTACAGGTCATCTTCATCTTCTTCATTCGTTCTTCTTATTTTGCGCAGATAGTGAACCTTTTTCAGATGGAACAGAAAATCATCAGGGACAATTGCAAACAGCAGGTTTTTAAAAGCATTTATCATTTTACAAAATGTGAGTAAGAAACGGGTTTCCCTTTCTTTTTTCATGAAAGAAGACAAAAATAACTATTTTAAAACTCACTCATAATGAAACAAAGCTTTTTTATAATTTCGGTAGTTAAATGATAGCCGATCATGAAATTTAACCTTTTTAAATTACCGTCGTATCATCAATGACTATTTCCTGAATAAACGGATAAATGCGGAAAGACACCGGAAAAAATATTCAACCAGATACTGCCCTGATTGGCAGTTGCATAAAAAAAGACCGTACAGCTTTTAAACAACTTGTGACAATGTATCAGCAATATGCATATAATTTGGCATTTAAAATTCTGCTGGAAGAAGAAGATGCCAAAGATGTTGTACAGGAAACCTTTATACGAATCTGGAACCACATTGATAATTACAGGAAGGAAATACTTTTTACCACGTGGATGTACAGAATAGTAACCAATCTTTGCTACGACAAGCTTAAATCATTCAAAAGAAAAAACCATGTTTCACTTCACGATGCTGCCGGGCAAGGTATCAATCTCACCAATGAAACTGAACACAATGCTGACTCCGCAGAGAACCATGAAATGATTAAACAGATCAGGAGACTTTCGAGGGGGCTTACCACCAAACAGCGAATGGTTTTCATACTAAGAGATATCCAGGGCCATTCTGTAAAAGAGGTTTCGGAGGTTTTGAATATGTCGGAAGGCGCCGTAAAAACCAATCTTTACCTTGCCAGAATGTTCATCAGGGAGGAATTTTATAAATCGGAAAACACAGGGAGGATCGTAAGATGAACTGTCATACATCAAAAAAATACCTATACCTTTTCAGGGAAGGGGAACTGTCAAAAACCGAAAAGGCAGCACTGACAAGACATTTGAAGGATTGTAATACCTGCCGCATGTTTGCTGAAAAAACACAAGGATTTGAGTATTATTTGAATTCACTGCAATCTTTTGAACCACAACTTACCAATCCGGAAAAGCTCACTGAAGAAATTATGCAGAACATTCCTGATAACGGGAAAAAAAGAGTTATAAAATCAACCAGGTTATTTGGCACATTAATAGTAAGAGTAGCCGCTTCAATATTAATAATCATTCAGGTTGCCATGTATGTTTACCAGAAAAGTTTTATCAACCATTCAGTTCTGAGCCTTAACAATAACAATCAGACAACCAGATCACAAAATCATGACCGACAAAACTTAAATGCCGAATGTGTAGAACAAACCAAAACAATTCTTCTCGATATTTTTGGCGATGCCGGAATTACCTTAAGGCATAGCACGTTTGCTTTTACAAAAAACCTTTCACCCGGGGAGATCGAATCGTATGCCGTACAAATCTGCGCCTGCTCTTCAGAAATTGAAAAACTCCGGGATAAAGAACAGAAAAAACTTTTTCTTACAAACCTGATCAATAAAGAAATGACACTTAAATTCTAATACACAGAAATCATGAAAACAAACAGAATATTTGTAAAATTCCTGTTAATCCTATTGTTAATGAATTCATGCCTTGATTATGATATTACCACCAGGCTTTACAGGAATGGCCGGATTGAACGAACATTTAAAGTATCGGGAGATTATGATATGATACAGGAAAATTCATCTATGATCCTTCCTGCAGATTCAACCTGGGAAATCAAAACCTGGTGGGAGCCTGATGACAGCACAAAATCAAAACCTGACAGTGTATACAATTACGCTGCCAAAAAAACATTCACCAATTACAAAATGTTGAATAAGGCTTTGGAAGTTGATTCTCAAATCTTTAATAAGATAAGGATTGAAACTAATGTAAAAAGAAAATTCAGATGGTTTCATACCTTTTTTGAATACACCGAAACATACAAAAAGTACTTTCCATTTGATTATATAAAACCTGAAAGTTACCTCACGCATGAGGAGGTTGCTTACTCTTTTTCAGAAGACGGGGATTACCTTTATAATCCGAAAAAGAACATATTCGAACCTGTTAGCATAGCCGACACCAATCTGGTATTAACCAGGGAAGACAGCGCCAGGGCCGAAACCCTGAATAATGATATAGAAAACAGATTGGAAGAGTGGCAGAATAAAAACATTTATGAAGATTATTACCAGGCACTTGTTAATTTCTTCGAAAGAAAAGACCATTCCGCTCATCAGGCCTTAACAGAGAATAAGAATACACTTTATGACAGCCTGAACCTTAAAGATATTATTGATTTTGAGGACAGTGACGAAAAAATTCGTGAGATGGCAAACGATATTTTTACCAAAACAGCCCGTATTTTAAACATAGCAGAAAGCGAGGTTCAGCTTGCCGAAAGCAGCGAATTGCAGTCATTTACAAAAAAACTTACTTTTCTGAATATGAACCTCTTGTATAAATATCATCATCAGACCACTCTGCCCGGAACATTAATAAACACCAACTCACCTGAGCCTTCGGGTGATAATTGTACCTGGGATCTTACCATAAAAGATTTCTATGCTTTTGATTTTGATATGTCTGCAACCTCGAAGATAACAAACAAATGGGCAACTGTAGTAAGTATAGCAATATCAATTTTACTTATTGCCGGAATAATTACAGGCACTATAAAAAAACGATAAGACAAGGTGTTAAAATCTGAGCAAAAGATTATTAAGATAACCTGCTCCTGGCTTCCTCGTATGAATTCACAAAAACAATCCTGCCGGCTTTATTGCTTTCGTATATAAAGTCCCTGAGGCTTTTGCCTGTATACTCTGAATAATCTCCGACAATTGCCAGGTACGTCCTGTAATTTGAAAATTTTTGAAGGATTTCACCTGCCAGTTTGGTTTTCAGGTCGAAAAATGCCGGGGAAAGGTTTTTTTCATGAATAATTATCCTGTCGGCGCCTTGGTAACTGCAATCAGCCATAATATCAAGCGCATCCTGTACTTCGGAAATAATTATCTTGTCCGATGTGATTTCAGCCAGTGTTTTACCATGGTGGTTTGTGATTTCAATTTTCATCTGTCTTTGTTTTAAACATCCTTTAACATGTGAAGTATACAATAAAAGCGCTAATAATGCAAAAATAACAGGGTTTTTCAATTAATTATTGCCATTTATAACCTATTCAGTATAAGGTTACCCATCAATAGAAACATAATTATCCAAGGCTAAATGAGGCTGTCAAAAAAGTCTTTTTCTAACAAGATTTGTCATGTTGAGACCTCGATAGTGCTAAACCACTATTTAATAATTAGTTGACACCTTAGTCAG
>JAFGPL010000181.1 GCA_016936215.1 Bacteroidales bacterium | reverse complement strand
TCATGTGAGAGCGGAGCGGTTACATCCGTTCTCAAATTTTTAAACAATTTATTATCAAATGGTTAAAAATTTTAAACGGATGAAAATAACGCTTATCGCTGCTTTTTTGCTTTTTTGGCCTGTATTGTCAAATTCACAAACATACGAGGATATCTGGAATGAAGGAATCGTTTGCTTCAACGAAAAAAATTATCATGGTGTAATCCAAAAAATGGACCAGGTTATAGACTTTTTACCTCAATATGCTCATGCTTATTACAACAAGGGTATTGCAAAGCTAAACCTTGGCGACACAGAAGGCGCCTGCAGTGATATTTCAAAAGCAGTGGAGCTGGGTTTTGACAAGAATAAAAAATTTTACGAGTACCTCTGCCAGGCCGGGTATAAGTTAAAGCTTCTTAAAGACCAGTTCTATCCTCATGACGAACTGCCTGAGGAAAACGGCTACCGACCTGTCTATACCCGGAAAGATACGCTGAGGGGGGCACTCAGGCCTGAAAGGACATGCTTCGATGTTTTTTATTACGACCTGTCGTTAAGGATTATCCCGAAAGGGAAGAAAATTTCGGGGCAAAACAGCATCTGGTTTGAAGTAACAGAGCCTGCAAAGCGCATTCAGATTGACCTGTTCGACAATTTCCATGTTGATCAGATTACATGGAAAAACACCCCGCTAACTTATAAAAGAGAATGTAATGCGCTTTTTATCGAATTCCCGGAAAAACTAAACACAGGAGAAAAACACAGCATTTCTATAAGTTACTCAGGTAAGCCGCAAAAAGCCGAAAACCCTCCCTGGCATGGCGGATTTGTATGGAAAAGGGACATCAGGCGCAACCTGTGGGCAGGAGTTGCATGTGAGCACCTTGGCGCCAGTTCATGGTGGCCGAATAAAGACCATTTAAGCGATAAGCCCGATTCGATGAAAATAAGCCTTGAAGTCCCAGCAAAATATAAGGCTATTGCAAACGGTACCTTTGAAGGGGTCGCGGCGACAGGTAAAAAACTAAAAAAATATGTATGGAATGTAAATTACCCGATTAATAATTATAATGTAACATTTTACCTGGGGAAATTTGAACATATTACCGACACTGTGCTGCTGGATAACAATAAGCTTGTGTTGAACTTTCATGTGCTTCCGCATAATCTTGAAAAAGCACAAAAACATTTCCAACAAACTAAGGATATTCTAAAATTCTATAACAGTGTTTTTGGCAGTTATCCATTCATGAATGATGGATTCGCCCTTGTCGAATCACCTTACGAGGGGATGGAGCACCAGACAGCCATAGCCTATGGTCACGGGTACAAGAATGCTGAATTTGACAGTTGTGAAGGACTTGACTACGACTATATTATCGTGCACGAAGCTGCTCACGAATGGTGGGGAAATGCCGTAAATGCTGCCGATATGGCCGATATTTGGATTCATGAAGGGTTTGCTACCTATGCCGAACTTTTATATCTTGAGCACCGCTGCGGTAAAAAAACCTATTATGATGAATTGAATAAAAAAGTGCAGATGATTTTTAATTTCTGGCCGATGTCTGAAAACTACAATGTAAATGAAAATGGTTTTGCCGGCAACGATGTCTACAACAAAGGGGCCATGATGCTGCACTGCTTAAGAAGTAACATCAGCAACGACTCACTATTTTTTGAAATTATCAGAAATTTTAATCTTGAATACAGGTACCGGGCAATTGCAAACAACGATTTTATAAACTATGTAAATAAAAAAACAGGTGATAACTATTTTCCCTTTTTTAACAAATACCTTTACGACAAAGAGTTACCTGTTCTTAGCTATAGCTTTACAAATAAATACGACAGCATCATACTCAGGTATAAATGGACAGGCGTGGAACAGGGCTTCCGGATGCCATTCTGTATAAAAACCAACGATAAACGTGCGATACGGCTTGTCGCCACCACCGGTGAACAGGAAGCTGTGATTGAAAATGCCTCATGGTTTAATTTTTACAATGAATGGCAAAGCACTGACGGCGTAGCAGACCATTCATATACCTATTTCAGGACCAGGATGGAAGATTAATTAAAACCGATAAAATCTCCCTTGTTGGTATCGAGAAATTCATCAATAAAATCCATTACCTGGTCGTCCATATCTTTTGTGGGCAGGTACATATCATGTTCTTCATCATATTCTATAATATCGTTGCAGCCGAATTTCTCACTATATGAATATATATGTTGTTCTATATCTGTAAATTCATAATCCTCTTCGTTGGCCCTGTGGCTGTTTACCACCCATTCACCGATGTACACCAGT
Source organism: Bacteroidales bacterium (assembly GCA_016936215.1). Classification (GTDB taxonomy): domain Bacteria; phylum Bacteroidota; class Bacteroidia; order Bacteroidales; family UBA10428; genus JAFGPL01. The sequence continues at coordinate 23,440 of JAFGPL010000181.1, read as the reverse complement.
TTGGCCAGTTTCCTGTACAATTCTTCGTTTAATTCTATCATCATCTTATTAAGCTCAAAAGGTCTTTATCTGTTAAAACTGCAAATTTACCGAAAATGATAATATACCCCCATGGAAAGATAATTACTGTAATCTCCGGTGTTATAACCAAAAAGGTTTGCAATCATCCCGTATTTCGCGTTGCTGCTTTCGCTATCAAGGATTGAAAATAAAGAATAGGAATACCTGATGCCGGCAGACACTTTGTCGGTAAACTGATACCTGAAACCGAGCAACCAACCAAGGTCGAATTTTTTAAACTCTCCAAGTTGTTCGCTGTCAATCTTTCCTCCGCTATCTTCGCCTGATAGTGCAAACAGGTAGCCAGGTACAAGGCCTGCTTCAAAAATAAATTTCTGCCGTGCCGTAAAATTCATCATCAGGGGGATATCAATATAGTGAAGCGATAACTGGTAAACTACAGGGTCGGTCTCCGAGGTTTTTTTTCTGGCTCCGCGGCCGGTATATTTTATTTCCATCTGCATCCCCATTTTATTGGTAAAAGAAGTGCGGACAAATACACCGCCATGCAGGCCTACCTTGTCAAACCCGGCATACGAATCGCCGTCTACCTGGCTTGCTGATACCCCGCCGAGCACACCGCCGCTGAAAGTCTGGCTTGTAACTATTAACGGTAGACTAAAAAGTATGGCAACAGATAATATTAAAGTTCTTTTATACATATTGTTCAATGAGTTTTTTCTTTAGTATTTCAACGCCTTTACCGGCTTTTTCATTAATGAATTCCATTTTCCTGTTAAAAGGTACCGCAACCTCGTTCGGGTCTATTACAAAAACAGGCACATGCCGCGGAACATAACCAAGCAGGCCTGCTGCAGGATAAACCACAAGCGATGTGCCTACGACAGCATATATATCAGCGCTTGCTGAAACTTCGGCTGCCTCTTCTATTGCCGGCACCTGTTCCCCAAACCACACGATATCGGGCCTTAACTGGTAACCCTTCTCGCACTTATCCCCCAGGTTAATTGGTTTATCGCCAATATCATATACCAGTGACGGGTCGCCGGTGCTGCGCACATGTGTGAGCAATCCGTGAAGGTGCAGTACTTTTTGGCTGCCGGCTTTTTCATGCAGGTTATCTACATTCTGCGTGATAATATGCACATCAAAATACTTTTCAAGTTCAACCAGCCCGTTATGGCCAGCGTTTGGCACGGCATTTTCAAGCTGGGCACGCCTTTCATTGTAAAAACGCAGCACCAGGGCAGGATTTCGTTCCCATCCATCTATGCTGGCAACCTCCATCACATCGTAATTCTCCCATAAACCATCAGAATCCCTGAATGTTTTAAGCCCGCTCTCCGCGCTGATACCCGATCCGGTGAGTACTACAAGTTTTTTCAAAATAATTTTTACTTTGAAACAAATATAAAATATTTAACCCAGATTACGCATTAGAAATGTGTATACGAAGAAGAAATTGTAAAACAGTTTTTTGTCAAAAACTCTGACAATATCTTAACCGGCACTAGCCCAGCTAAACTGATGTTTCGTTTACTAATCGCTACTATTGTGAAATATTAGTTTAAGTTTTCATTGCAGTTTTTTCCCCTGTAAGATTAACCTTACATTAAAATCTTTATAAAACGTTTGGTAGGAAATCGTTTCACAAGGATTAAATTTGTGCAAGTTTTAAAACAAAATGAACCATTATCAATACTGTGAAAATACTTTCGGTTATTCAAGGTTGAAGACCCATTCGGTTACAATTGGAAACCTGCCCCTTGGCGGTGATTACCCGATCCGTATCCAGTCAATGACAAATACCGGTACTTCCGATATAGAAGGCACCATTCAGCAATGTATCCGCATAGCAAAAGCGGGGGCAGATTATGTGCGTATTACGGTTCCCTCGTTAAAAGATGCCGGATACCTTGAACAGATTAAGCAGGGCCTGCGCGAAAAGGGATATACATTTCCCCTCATCGCCGATATACATTTTAACCCGCAGGTGGCAGAAATGGCCGCGGCGATTGTTGAAAAAGTACGTATCAACCCCGGCAACTATGCCGACACCAAAAAATTTCAGGTTTTTGAATATACAGAGGAGCAATATCAGCAGGAACTGCATAAAGTAAGGGAGAAATTTTTAAGGCTGATCAATATTTGCAAAGAACACAAAACGGCTATCCGTATTGGCGTAAACCACGGCTCGCTCTCCGACCGTATCATCAGCCGGTATGGCGATACCCCTTTGGGAATGGCCGAATCGGCGATGGAATTTCTGAGGATTTGCACACAGGAATCTTTTTACCAGGTTGTTCTTTCATTGAAATCAAGCAACACCATCGTAATGGTGCAGGCCACAAGGTTGCTGGTTCATAAGATGATGGAAGAAAAGATGCTTTTCCCGCTTCACCTCGGCGTTACTGAAGCCGGTGAGGGTGAAGACGGACGGCTAAAATCGGCTGCCGGCATTGGCGCCCTCCTGGCCGACGGCATTGGCGACACCATCAGGGTTTCGCTTACCGAAGACCCGGAAAATGAAATCCCTGTTGCCAAAAAACTGATCGAACATTTTTCCCTTGAAAAAGGAAATTCCGGTGTGGCACCGTTGCGCTCATACCCTGTTAACCCTTTTGAATACAGCAGAAGGGCGACAAAACAGGTGCTGAACATAGGCAACGGGCAGGTTCCGGTGGTGATCTGCGACTTTTCTTATGCTGAAATACAGAAAGATACTTTTGCCTCAGCCGGATGGATTCAGCAAAAGGAAGGATGGACTTTCACTGACCAGTCTGCCGACATGATATTCCTGGCCGGAAACCCTGAAATCATAGAGTTACCGGGTCAAAAAGCCGTATTGGTTGATTATCCCCGATGGCTTTCGTTTCAGAACAAAGGAAATAATGTCTTTCCTGTACTTAAGGCAGAAGAATATTTAAGCCAGACCATAAAAACCGATGTTGCTCATTTCATCCTCCTTCATGATATTGATAATATAGACCGGTTAATTGAAAAACTTAAAACTGACAGCCTGGCGGTTTTGGTTATCGAGGCGGAATTTCACGTTCAACGGTGTATAGCGGCACGGCTCATGGAACAACAATGCACCACGCCGGTAATATTTAAGCGGACTTATGCCGAACATCATTTAGAGGACTTTCAATTGAAAAGTGCTGCCGACCTGGGAGGATTATTTATTGACGGACTTGGGGATGGGATATGGCTATCGGCCGAAGGAAAAATAAGTGTTCAAAATACCAATCAGACTGCTTTTGGTATACTACAAGCCACACGGGCAAGAATTTCAAAAACCGAATTCATTGCCTGTCCTTCATGCGGGCGCACCAACTTCAATATTATCGAAACATTTTCGCGGATCAGGGAAAAAACTTCTCATTTAAAAGGCCTGAAAATTGGCATTATGGGCTGTATCGTGAACGGACTTGGTGAAATGGCCGATGCCGATTACGGTTATGTGGGGGCCGGAAAGGGCAAAATAAACCTTTATAAAGCCAAAACACTCGTCAAGAAAGGTATACCCGAAGAAAATGCCGTTGACGAACTTATTCAGCTGATCAAAGAACATGGCGACTGGGTTGAAAAAACCGGTCAGTAAGGTGCTGCATAACAGAATTAAATCTTCTGCGTATATTTGCAGGTATGTTCACATTCAGAATGAAACATATTCTTTCAGTTACTGCTGCGCTGGTATTGACATTGAATACTGCCAAAAGCCAGACCGTATACCAGCACATCTCCTCATCACAGGTTTATGCTTTTCTTGATGAAATGGCCAACGAGGGGGTTATTGAACTCAATTCGGCCGTTAAGCCTTATTCGAGAATGTTTATCGCGACAAAACTGAAAGAACTTGAAACAATAAAAGACCAACTGAACCCACGTCAGCAAAACGAACTTGAATTTTACCTCAGGGACTATAACAAAGAATTGAAGCCGGACAAAGATTTTCATAAGAGGTTTGATATTTTTTATTACAAAGACTCCCTGTTTACTTTTTCGTTCAATCCTTTGCTGGGCATTCAGTTCTGGAATAACGAGAATGGCAGCAACTATCACCGCAGGAACGGGGGCGAGGTGTTTTCGTATGTCGGGAAAAATATTGGGGTATATGCCAGCCTTACCGATAACCACGAAGATGAGGCGCTGTCGGCGCCGCAATATTTAGATACACGACCGGGAGCAAGGTACAAAAGCGGTATGGATTTCAGTGAAATGCGGGGCGGGCTGACCTATACCTGGAAATGGGGCAGCTTCGGGCTGATCAAAGATCATTTCGAATGGGGTAACCATTACCATTATCCTTCTATACTTTCAGCCAGGGTACCTTCGGTTACGCAGCTCAGGCTGAACATGAAGCCTGCCGCATGGTTCGAATTTAATTATTTCCACGGATGGCTTGCTTCGGGCGTAGTGGACAGCGTGAGGTCGTATCCTTATACTAACAGCTATGGAAGCAGTACAAGGGTTGTTTACAGGAAGAAATTTATTGCTGCAAACCTGTTTACCTTCAGACCCTTTAAAAAAATGTACGCTTCCGTGGGCAATTCAATTGTATACAGCGATACTGAAGCCCACCCGGCCTATCTCATCCCTTTTTTATTGTATAAATCTGTAGACCATACCTTAAACCAGGGCCTGCTGAACGACGGAGGACAAAATTCGCAGTTTTTTATAGATATCAGTTCGCGGCAGATCAACCATCTGCACCTCTATGCCACCCTTTTCTTCGACGATATAGCCATCGGCAGGGCGCTTGAAAACGGACACCCCGATTATTACAGCCTCAATGCAGGTTTCCAGGTTTCTAACCTGCTGCCCAATACATTTTTCACTTTAGAATATTTTCAGAGTTATCCCCTGGTATACAAGCACAATATGCCCACCACCACTTACGAGTCGAACCTGTATAACCTGGGGCATTACCTGCAGGACAATTCAAGGGGTATTTACACAGAATTTGCAGTAAGGCCCCTCAGGGGATTGTTCCTGAAAGCATATTACCACCATGCCACTCATGGCCGCGACCACAACGAACTTGGCACACCGCGGTTAGATGTCGTACACCTTTTTCTCGACAGTATTGAATGGGAACAAAACAGCTTTGGGTTGCATGCAAGCTACCAGTTAATCAACGACCTTTTTATTTTCGCCGGTTACGAATTCAAGGATAACACCGGCAACGAGGCAAAATATACCGTACCGTATTACAGGGGAAGGAACAATACTTTTACATTTGGTGTGAGTTACGGGTTTTATTAGCGGGCATCTCTAAAAACCCGCTAAAACGAAGCCGTCATACGAGCGTAGCGAAGTAATCTCAACAATTAGGCATGGTTTAACAGATCGCTGCACTGCGTTCGCGATGACGGAACAACTTTTTAGAGATGCCCTAGCAGTAACCATAAAAATTTGGTGCCGGGTTATAATGGTTCAATAAAGCAGATTAGTGGTTGTATATAACTGATTTATAAACATATTTATTGCTGAAATCATCTAAATTACTTTCAATCATAAAAAAATGGAATACCGCAGATTCGGCACTACTGAAAAAATGCTCAGTACCATCACCCTTGGCGGGATGCGGTTTTTGCACGCTGACGATAGCCCGAGGGACAAGGTACCGGAAGATACTTTGAGCCAATGCGCCTATGCTGTAAAAAAAGCGCTTGAATGCGGTATCAACCATATTGAAACCGCTTACGGATATGGAAAAAGCGAGCATGCACTTGGCATTGCTGTCAACGATGTACTGAAAATCAGGCGAAATGCCTATTATCTTATGACCAAGGGAGCGCCCAAAACTGCCTCAGAAACACGCCCGCTCGTTGAACAGCAGCTTAAAGCGTTAAAAACAAGTTATTTCGACTTCTATGCATGGCATGGTATCAATAATTGGGGAAGGTTTGAAATGGCATGTAAAAAAAAGGGACCGGTGGAAGAACTCCTGAAAATGAAAGATGAAGGCATTATCGGGCATGTAGGCTTCAGCACGCATGCACCGCTGGATGTGATCATCAGGAGCATCGAAACCAGAATGTTTGAATTTGTCAACCTGCATTATTACTATTTTTTTCAAAGAAATTACGCGGCCATCGCGCTGGCACAGTTAAAAGATATGGGGGTACTGATTATTTCTCCCAACGACAAGGGAGGACAACTTTACAATGCCCCGGAAAAATTAAAATCCCTCACCACCCCACTCACCCCTATCCAGTGGAATGCCCGTTTCTGCCTTGGTTCACCTGCCGTACATACATTATCATTCGGTATCACCGAACCGGCACAATTTGATGAGATGACAGGCATATTTCCGGCACCGGTGCCAATGAGCCCGGACGATAAGAAAATTCTGCTCGAAATGGATTCACAGCAATTAAATGATCCCTATTCGGGTTACAATGGCTATGATATGGCAAATGACCCCTCGGGCATCAATATCCCCGAAGTGCTCAGGCTGAGAAAACTATGGAAATGTTACAACATGATTGATTTCTGCAGGTATCGTTACAACCTTTTTGAGGAGCATCACCACTGGTTTCCAGGCAAACCTGCTGACAAAACAAATATTGAAAAAATTAATATGGCCAAAGTTCCAAAAAACATACCTTTGAAGGAAATTCTTCTCGAGGCACATGAAGCTTTTCATAAAAAAGACAACAAAACGCTGCGATATATCTGAAATAATAATGGCTAAACCTGCAAAACTTATTACTTTCTTCTTTTTTCTGTTCTGGATGCAAAAAACAGGGTTGAAAGGCCAGATATTGCATGATCCGGTTTCATTTGCCAGGATCGAAAAAGGGGTGGAAAATATCTACAATTGCAGGTTTGACGATGCGAAATCAGATTACAGGTTTATTAAATCAAGGTATCCTGAACATGCCGTTCCTTTTCTTTTCAAGGCATTGGTCATTTACTGGGAACATTACCCCCTTATACCGGGCAGTGAAGAAGGAAGACAGTTTATTTACCACCTTGAGCAGTGCCTGAAACAAGCCGAAAAAGTTCTTGCAAAAAACGAAAACGATGCCGAAAACGTACTTGCAGGGCTGGGCGCCCTGGGTTTGATGCTCCTGTATTATGCCGATAACGGCCAGACCAGGAATGTTATATCGCTCGCCGCCCCTACCTATCAGTATGTAATGAAATCGTTTAATTTCACAAAAGAATATCCCGATTTCTATTTTATTACCGGGTTATATAACTATTACCGCGAGGCCTATCCCGAGGCAAAACCAATCTACAGGCCGGTAGTTGTCTTTTTTCCTCATGGCAACAAGCCTCTTGGCCTGAAACAACTAAAAATTGCTGCCGACAGCGCTATTTTTCTTAAAGCCGAAGCTTTTTCTTTTCTTTCAGGAATATATCTGAGCTTTGAAAAAAAACCATTATATGCCTCAATTTATAGCAGAAAACTGGTTGTAAAATTTCCCGATAATATTAAATTTCAGACCGATCATATAAAAGATTTGTTGCTTGACAAGAAATACAGGGCCGCCGAAACAATGCTCGACACCATAATATATCCTGCACACAACCGTTACCTGCAGATGAGGATAGATTGTTACAGGGCCGTTCTGTACGAAAAAGTTTATGCCAATGACAAAAAAGCAGAGCAGTATTATCGCATGGCAATAAAAAAATCGGAAGATTATAAAGATTATGCCAATGAATTCAGGTCGTATGCCTATTTTGGGTTAAGCAGGATTAACGACCGCAAAGGCGACCCGAAAACTGCAAAACGCTACCGCAAACATGCTGAAAGCATGGCTGCTTTTGCAGATATTAATTTTGATGATTAGATCAATCCAGGTTAAACAGGTTATAGGAGAAATAAAGATTCAGGCTTTTGGTATTCAAGACATCCGTATCAAAACTCCGGGCAAAATTTACTCCAAACGAGAATTTATTGATTGATTTTTCCAATCCAATAAAAAAGCCCCAGTCGGTACTTGGCACACCTGAACTTCGGTTAACATTGTAGCTGTTTTTATCAGATATCGGAATACTTCTGACAGACTTCATCTTATCACCATTTGAAGGAAAATCTTTAATCGTCTGTATCTCTTTTGCTTTTATACAGTACGATGAATTTATTCCCGCAAATACATTAAAATGATCTGTATTAACCTTTATGCCAAACGGAGTTTGCAAATAACAAAACCGAAACCTGGTTTTAATTTCTACTTCTTCATAATCCTGATTGGCAATATCAACCTGTATATCAAAGGGTGTTATTAATGCTCCTGTTTTTACGCTACCCGATCTCTGTAAGAAAAAAAATCCTGTTAAAAAATTAAAATGTGATGAAACCCGGTAGCAAATCTGCAGGCCGCTTTGAAATCCTATTCCGGGTTTGTTTCCCTCGGTATAATTGTCTGTTGAAACAGGTAACCGGTCAATTTTAGTAAGATTTAATCCAATCACAGGCCAGAAGGTATATCTCTGGGCAGTAGCATAATAGGATAAATGTAAAAAACTTATAAGGGCAAATATTTTTATCGCTTTCATGGTTAGGGTAAATATTTTTTCACAAATATATTCACCTCATTCATTTTCAGGATAAAATTTTGATATAGTGGCAAAAATAAATGATAAAACCGGTACAGGTATAATGGCAGATAGAGGATAAATAATTTGAAACCAGGTAAATACTATTAAGGAGAAATGAAGACAGTGTATACATTCTCACCTTTCCCATTCCAGTATCCTCACCGGTTGTGCTTCGATTGAAACCTGCGTTTCGGCATCTCCCTGTCCTACATTCTGAACGAAAATATGCAACTCTTTCCTGTTTCTCCAGAGCTCTGTATCGTAGGTAGGTTCCCAGTCGCCGACAGAATAGGCGGTAAGGTCAGTATAACGCCAGTCGTTTTCCCCCGGATTTTCACATACCGCGATGGTTACATGGCTTCCCCTTTCCAAATCCCGAAATAGAACGACCGGTTGTATTCCGTTTCTTTCATCAACAACAACCTGGGGCCTGGATATGGGTATTTTCTTTGTTCCCATGCCACTCAGCGAGAAAGGTTCTTTGCGCTGTGAAACCTGCGACACATTCCATTTGTCACCATTGCGGTAAACCATAAAATATTGTGGAACCTGGTTCCCCTGCTCTCTCCAGTAACTCACGATATAAGGCCTGCCTTTTGAATCGGCAGCCATCGAAGTCTGGTTAATCAGTTCGCTTTTTGGAGGAATTTTGCAGGCATACTCTGCAGTGGCGGCAGTTATTGGCAGGTTGTAAACAGTGCCGTCAGATTTTTTCCAGGTCACACCGCCATCGTCCGACTTTGCATAGCATAAATCGTGGTTCGAAGCAACATCGGGTGTTTCGCGCCATACCCACGAAACATGTATAGTGCCCAAGCCGTCAACCGTAGCCTGCCAGTATGCATTTCTTTTGTTTTCGCCATCAATCAGTACATCGTGTACCCTTTTCCATTCTGATGTTTTATGATAATAGCGGTTAATCACCATATTGCCGTTTCCAGAACCTCCAAGCCGGTAAAAAAACAAAAGGTCTCCATCCGGCAAACGGTAAAACTCAGGGTAGGAAACTACCTCCTCATTTTTACCGGTCATCGGCATCTTTTCAGAGAGCTCAAGAGAGAGCGGCTTCAAGCTCCTGGCATAGTTTAAAGGATTATTGTGATGGTCCCACGAAAAATGCAGGTAACCCTTTCCGTCAACCATAATGCTTATAGAGTTGTGGGCATCTTTTACATTTCCTTTGTATCGTGTCTGTTTTACGGTCCACTTTTCAGAGCCGTGTTTACGCCTGGCTAATGTCATGTATCCCAACGAATCATAATAGGCAACGAACTGATGGTTCCTGAAAGTAACTACCGAATTTTTCCTGAAAATCACGGCATTAACAGATGTCCTTGACCATCCCGGGCCAATTTCAGATTCAGTTTGCGCAGTGGCAGTGAAACATAGCAAGACCAGCAGAAAAGCAATAAGCTTGAGTGTATTTATTATCATAGTATTTTGGTATTTATCATCATTTTTTTGGCAGATGATAAAAATAGAAAAAAACTCGGTTATCTGCTATCACCTCTAAATAAATACCCGGGGCAATACTAACTGTCTTATAGGTAGTCTCTTATTCCTGTTTAACAGTAACATACACCCACTTTGTAATTTCGAGCGCCGTAGTAAAAGTACCCAGGTCGGGATAAATGTTTCCGTCTTTCCCCGAATAATGACCGTGACCAATGAGTTTAAGTTCGTACTGTGCCAGTTTTTCTGCTGTGTTAATCCTGGCCCTGTAAACGAGTGAAGGCTGGCACGATGTCTTGTATTCTTCATCGTCAGGATATTTATCGTTTGTCCAGAAGTCGTTCCAGTCCCATGTCTGGTTGATTTCGAAATAGATATCAAAAACAGGTGGAATATCATCTTTTAGCCGGGAGTTAAGCACAAAATTTCCCAAAGGTGTGGCGCCTGTATATGCATCGGCAATTGGTGTTTTAACGGTTGGGACATACCAGCCGTCCTCTTCTTTCACGCCCCGGCTATGCGCCCAAACGGGCAGTGCGGCCGGACGCCGCCTTTCACCCGGGAGCCATTTACCTGTTGAAGTTTCACCATGCCTGAAGACACCCTTTGCTATTGATTCAGCAACATAAAGCGTCTGCAGGTATTTGTATGATGTATCTGTTATCCATACTGCCATCAGGGGGTAGTTATGTGCTTTACCCTTTTCAAAAACCATTTCGAGCGACAAACCCGGTTTATCCTGAGATGTATATAATGTATCGTATAACGAAGCAGTTTTTGACATGCGGCTTGTTTTACAAGAATTAATCAATACTGCTAACCCTGCAACTATAAGAACTATCGTTATTGAAAATATTTTTTTCATCCGTTTAAAATTTTTAACCATTAGATAATAAATTGTTTAAAAATTTGTTTCATGTTAAGGGTATTTTAAAATTCAACCATAATACCAACCGTTGGCAGCACCGTGCCGCTTCCGTCGGATTTAAGGTAAACAAGCTCGTATTTTTCTATTCCGTTATCATCAATCAAATCCGCAGTTCCCGGATTCACGATTGAGTTACGCACCAGGCGGTCTGGTTCAAATGCTTTAAAATTATACAAATTCTGTATGTCCACATAAAGCATCAGCGACCATTTTTTGAAGAAATACTGTTTGTCTATCCTTATATCAAGCTGGTGAAAAGGTTTTAGCCGAAGACTATTAAAAAGCGTGTAGTCGGGCGACGGGGTACCCGTGGCATCCCATACCTCCTTTATGGACGATTTTTCAACATCGAAAGGGGTATATGGTGCGGCACCGACGAACCTCCATTTAAATCCAAAATCCCAGTTGCGCTTGAAACTTCTTGTTGCTGTTACATTAAAAATATGCCTGTTGTCCCATGATGTAGGGATATACTCTCGCTGACTTGACTGCAGGCCGGAATTTTTAAACTCGCTCCATACCAGCGTGTAAGAAACTATCAGGTTCACCCCTTTCAGGTCAAGGGTGCGGCCGAAAATCTCAAGTCCATAAGCCCGTCCCTCGGCGATGGGCACCAGCGCTTCGTCGCCAAAAGTACCGAAGTCAGCACCTTTGGTGGCAAGGGCTACCGAATCGGACAAAGAGAAAGGATAATTCCTGTAATGTTTGTAAAAACCTTCTATGCTGAAATTCGATTTATCATCGGGCCTGAACTCCAGCCCTGCAACCACCTGGTCTGATTCGATAAAAGAAATCCCATTTTTCCTGTTCACGAATTCACCTGAATTGTCCTGGTATCCGAGCGCGGTATAAGGGGGGCGCTGATAATACCTTCCGGTATTGAAATTCAGGCTTAACTCTTCAGACAATATATAAGAAGCTGAAAACCTCGGGGAAAACTGTTTTAACAGGTTCGACATCTCATCGGAATAAGAACTGCCGTCAAAACGCAAACCGGCAGAAAGAACGAGCCTGTTGCCAAGGTAATTTCTGCTTACCTGTCCGAAGAGCCCGTAATTGAACATATCAAGAAATGAGGAATAGTTAAGGTCCTGGCTTGTTTCATTCAGGACGAGTTTACGGAAAGTGCTGTTTTCGTACTTAGCATATTCAAAATTCAATCCATAATTGATTTTAAAATTGTTTTTCGTGGTAGAGTTGTGTTCATACCTGAATTTGTTTTCACTTTCCATTGATGAATAATCAAGTGTTCTCGGAAGGCTTTCATCATTCAGTTCGTGCTTGTATGCAACATTGTTCAGAAGGTTCCTGCTCAAAACCCAGGTATCAAAACCGTTCTCCCTGTAATGCCTGTAAACAAAACCAAATGTGTAATTCCACTGGTCGTTTTCCGGCAGGTAACCGAGAATATAGCGCTGTTCGGCTGTTTCGTTTGCATTGAGGTTAAGTTTATTCTGGTCAAGGGCACCCAGGCCGATGACCGTGAGCTCGTTTTTTTCATCAAAACGGGTACGCAGCTTAAACTGAAAATCGTTGTAGGTAGGCAAAAATGGCAGTTCAAGCGCAGCGAACAAAAATTGCAGGTATGACCTTCTTGCAGAAAAAATGTAAGAGGTTTTGTCGCCCAAAGGACCGTCGAGCGTGAGGGCAAGGTCAGATGCCCCGACTGTCGCCCTGAATTTGGTTTTCTCCTTGTTACCATCAATCTGCCTGAAATCGAGAATAGAGCTCAACGCGTTGCCCCTGTTTGCCGGGAAAGCACCCGAATAAAAATTCACTTCGCGAATAAAATCAACATTGATGATGCCCACAGGCCCGCCTGAAGCGCCCTGGGTGGCAAAATGGTTGAGGTTGGGAATTTCGACACCATCGAGATAAAATTTACTTTCACTGGGCCCGCCTCCCCGCACGATCACATCGTTGCGGTATGCCGGAGTAGAAGAAACACCAGGAAACGACTGTATCACTCTTGAAATATCCCTGTTTCCGCCGGGATTTTTTTCTATCTCGGCCACACCAATCCTTCTCAACGACACTGGGCTCTCCTCCTGCTTTCTGAAAGGCGAGGCTTTAACAACCACAGCATCAAGCTCTATATTGGCCTCCTGTAAAGCAATCTCGATGTAGCTGTTCTTCGCATTGGTTACTAAAAACTGAGTAGTTATAAAATCTTCGAACCCAACAGATGATGCTCTAAGCTGCACATACCCCGGTTTAATGCCTGTAAAAAGAAACCGTCCGTCAAGATCGCTCACCGTACCAATAGTTGTTTCCCAGATTATAATGGTTGCAAAGGGTATCGGTTCATTATTTTTGGCGTTGTAAATCCTGCCTTCGATTGTTCCACTGTTTATGTTCTGGGCATCAACAGAATTAAAATATCCAAACAACAATACTAAAGAAATAATATAGGTATATAGATTTTTTTTCATTGGTTTTATTTTGAAATCATAACAAGAAAAAATATTTTTTGTTCATCATTTTAGAATATAGATTAAACAATAATCGTTGACCTATACAAATTAATCAGAAATTTCTTAAAAATCAATCCTTTGTTTCAGAGATTTTTATTCAACTACGACCCTGAACCGGGTTTTTTCTTCAGTTCTTGTTTTATTTCGTTCAGGGCATCAAGCATTTCTCTCTGCACGGGATTGTGATACGATAGATTTCGCATCTCTTCGCTCCTGATACCCAGCCGCGAATCGAGATAGCCAAGCAGCAGCGAACCCCCAATGAAAAGGATAATCAACAGCGGAATTGATATCTCAGAATACTCAACAAGATATTTACCGTATTTATTGGTTTTAATCGAGTTGATAAAAATAATAACAAGCATCACGAACTGGAAATACCCGATATACATGCGCGCACGGTCAAAATATATTTTCCACCTGATAAGTGTTTGTTTATTGATTTTCATGACAAAAAATTTAATGGTTTTTGAAATTTAATGTTTTGATAACTTTCAATCTGAATATTATTTTCAATTTTACAAATTATTATTCATTGTCGTTTAGTTAAGGTTACACTTTCAATCTAACTTTTACCAACATCCTTTCCCGGCAAGACGGGACACAGGATGACGGTCAGACTAAGCGCCTGCCCGCCTCCGCCTCAGGCGGATTTGGCAGGCGGGTAATCGAAGTCTTTTTTCTTATCTAAACGACATTGAATTAATATTCATAACAATTATGATAAACGGTCTTATGGATAAACTTAATTTTATAAAATTTTAGTGATGAATTCATTAACACCGAGACAAACTGCAATCTATATTGCCCTTTTTGCATCTTTTGTTACAGTTGCTGCCGTAATCGTGATTTACCTGCTGAACTTAAAAGGTGGTGAACTACTGGCTCTAATTGCAGGATTATTGGTATTTCTTTCGGTTTTTATTTTTTCCTCCTCGTATATCAATAAAATTATCCTGCAAAAAATCATACCACTTTACAAAACCATTCAGAATGTAAGCATTTCAAAAAAAGATATACCGAATGACTTTGATGACAAAGATATATTAAAAGCGGTAAGGAAAGATGTAATCCTGTGGGCCAAGCGAAAAACACTCGAGATTGCCCATTTGCAGCAACTTGAAAAATACCGCAGGGAATATATCGGCAACGTGTCGCACGAACTCAAAACGCCGCTCTTTAACATCCAGGGATATATTTTAACCCTGCTCGACGGAGGCCTTGAAGATGCATCCATCAACAGACATTATCTCGAAAGGGCCGAAAAAAGCGTTAACAGGCTTATCTCCATCATCAATGATCTTGATTCCATTTCAAGGCTCGAATCGGGTGAGCTGAAACTTGAGCTTGTAAAATGCAATATTGTCAAAATTTTTGAAGAGTCGTTTGAAATACATGAGATGATGGCCGCCGAGAGGGGGATTAAACTGCGGTTTGCAAGAAAATCTGATAAACCTGTACCTGTTCTAGCCGATAAAAAAAGAATACTTGAAGCAATAAATAATCTGATTGCCAATTCGATTAAATATGGTAAAAAAAATGGTACCACCACTGTTGACTTCATTGATATGGAAGACAATGTAATGATAGAAGTAACTGACAACGGGATTGGCATCGAACAAAAAGATATGCCGCGCATTTTCGAACGTTTTTTCAGGACAGACAAAAGCCGTTCACGCGAAATGGGAGGTACCGGGCTGGGATTATCCATTGTAAAACACATCATAGAAGCTCATGGACAAACCATAAATGTTCACAGCGAGGCGGGGGAGGGCAGTTCATTTTCCTTCACCCTGAAAAAAGCCTGAAATACAGCATTTGCAGCCATATCGGCAACATTTTGTACCAACAATTGTTTTTTTCTCTCCATAACTCTATCTTTGTGAACATTTTTAACCATATAGTTTTCATCTAAAATATTGAATTACAATGAGTATAAGGTTCCCGGAATACAAAAAATTCGACCTTTCCGAGATCAACAGGGAAATACTTGAAAAATGGAATGCCGAAAATACGTTTGAAAAAAGTATTTCCACCAGGGAAGGGAAGAAGGGGAATTTTATTTTTTATGAAGGCCCCCCCTCTGCCAATGGTATGCCAGGTATTCACCATGTTATCTCGAGGGCCATCAAAGATATTATTTGCCGGTATAAAACACTTAAAGGTTTCAGGGTAGAACGAAAAGCAGGATGGGATACCCATGGCCTGCCCGTTGAGCTTAGCGTGGAAAAATCGCTCGGTATTACCAAAGAAGATATCGGGAAAACAATCAGCATAAAGGAATATAACGATACCTGTAAAAAAGAGGTGATGAAATATACCCGTGAATGGGAAGACCTGACCCATAAAATGGGTTATTGGGTGAATATGGATAATCCCTACATCACATACGACAACAGGTACATCGAAACATTGTGGCACCTGCTAAGGAAGCTGTATGATAAAGACCTTCTTTACAAAGGATATACCATTCAGCCTTATTCACCTGCCGCGGGGACAGGGCTCAGCACCCACGAGCTTAACCAGCCGGGATGTTACCGCGATGTAAAAGACACCACATGCGTGGCCCAGTTTAAGGTGGTTCGCGACAACCGGTCTGAATTTCTTTTCTCCGGTGCAGATACAGATGTATATTTCCTGGCCTGGACAACCACACCGTGGACACTTCCGTCAAATACTGCACTGGCAGTGGGAGCCGATATTACATATGTAAGGGTACGTTCGTTTAACCCCTATACCGGTTTGCCAATGATCGCCGTGCTCGCCAAAGAGCTTGCCGGGAATTATTTTTCAGAGAAAAACAAAGAACTCGCGCTCTCTGATTATAAGCCGGGTGACAAATACATCCCGTTCAAAATACTGGATGAATTTAAAGGTTCACGTCTTGAAAACATCGTCTACGAGCAGCTCATCAGGTGGATTAAGCCTGAGAAAGAAGCTTTCAGGGTGCTTTTGGGGGATTTCGTGACTACCGGCGACGGAACAGGCATTGTGCATATCGCACCTACTTTCGGGGCCGACGACTTTAAAATTGCCAGACAGTATGATATGCCTGCAATACTGGTGGTAGAAAAAAACAAGCAGAAAAGCCCGCTTGTTGACCGAAAAGGAAAACTTTTTGATATCGGGGCGCTGGACGAAGAATTTGTAAAGGGGTATGTTTACCTTGATGAATACAAAGCTTTTGCCGGCAGGTATGTTAAGAATGAATACGATGAAAACCTTGGCCCCGACGATGCCACGCTCGATGTAGATATTGCCGTATACCTGAAAAAGGATAATAAAACTTTCAGAATTGAGAAACACATCCACAATTACCCGCATTGCTGGAGAACAGACAAACCCGTGCTGTATTATCCGCTCGATTCTTGGTTTATCAAAACCACAGCGCTCAGGGAAAAGATGATCGAGCTGAATGACACCATAACCTGGAAACCCGAATCAACCGGTACGGGCAGGTTTGGAAAATGGCTCGAAAACCTTGTTGACTGGAACCTGTCGCGATCGAGGTACTGGGGCACACCCCTGCCGGTGTGGGTTACCGAAGATAAATCAGAAATAAAATGCATCGGTTCTGTCATCGAGCTGAAAAGAGAAATTGATAAAGCTGTTACCGCAGGTTATATGAAATCTAATCCCCTGTCCGGTTATATTGAAGGTGAATATTCGGAAGAAAATTACAAGGGATTTGACCTCCACCGTCCTTTTGTGGATGAAATAGTGCTTCTTTCCGGCAAAGGCAAGAAAATGTACAGGGAACCAGACCTTATTGATGTTTGGTTCGACTCGGGCGCCATGCCCTATGCGCAGGTACATTATCCTTTTGCATTAAAAGATGATGAATTCAAGAAGCAGTTCCCGGCCGACTTTATTGCCGAAGGTGTAGACCAGACCAGGGGATGGTTCTTTACCCTGCATGCCCTTGCAACCATGCTGTTCGGTTCTGTTGCTTTTAAGAGCATCATCAGCAATGGCCTGGTGCTTGACAAAAACGGCAACAAAATGTCAAAACGCCTTGGCAATGCCGTTGACCCGTTCGATGTTATAGGAAAATTCGGTTCAGACCCGCTGCGCTGGTACATGATGACCAATGCACAGCCCTGGGACAACCTGAAATTCGATAACGAAGGCATAGAAGAAGTGAAACGTAAATTTTTCGGTACGTTGTATAACACCTACTCATTTTTTGCACTCTACGCCAATGTTGATGGGTTTTCATACGAAGAAGAAGACCTGGATATTGCTTCAAGGCCAGAAATTGACCGTTGGATCATCTCTCTGCTCAATTCGTTGATTGAGGAGGTAGACGGGCATTACCAAAACCTTGAAATTACAAAAGCCGGTAGGGCTATCCAGGAATTTGTAACCGAGAGCCTCAGTAACTGGTATGTAAGGCTTAACCGCAAAAGGTACTGGGGTGGCAGTTACGACGAAGACAAAATATCGGCATACCAGACTTTGTATAATTGCCTTATTACTGTGGCAAAGCTTGCCTCGCCCATCGCACCGTTTTATATGGACAAGCTATACAGGGACATGAATGCCGTTACCCGCAAAGATACCGAAGAATCGGTACACCTCGTGAACTTCCCGGTTTGCAACAAACAGTTTGTTGACAAAGCGCTGGAAGAAAGAATGGACATTGCACAGAAAATATCTTCAATGATCCTCGGGTTGCGCCGCAAGGTAAACATAAAAGTAAGGCAGCCTTTAAGCAAAATAATGATACCCTTGCTCGACAATGGTTTTGAAAAACAGTTCCAGGCTGTTCAGAATTTAATCCTTACCGAAGTAAATGTAAAACAGGTTGAATTCCTTAAAGACACATCAAACATACTTCTCAAAAAAATCAAACCCGACTTTAAGAAACTCGGGCCGAGATACGGTA
Source organism: Bacteroidales bacterium (assembly GCA_016936215.1). Taxonomy (GTDB): domain Bacteria; phylum Bacteroidota; class Bacteroidia; order Bacteroidales; family UBA10428; genus JAFGPL01. The sequence goes on along the minus strand of JAFGPL010000181.1, from coordinate 5,115 downwards.
AATTAATGAAGAATATTTCGGCTGTTGTTGCTTCTTTCAGCCAGGAAGATATTGCACGGATAGAATCTGAAGGGCGCATTGCCATAGATGCCGGCGGTGAAATGGTAGACCTTCAGCTAACCGATGTGGAAATAATTTCGGAAGATATTCCCGGATGGCTGGTAGCTTCAGAAGGAAGGCTTACCGTGGCCCTGGATATTACAATTACCGAAAACCTGAGACAGGAAGGCCTTGCCCGCGAACTTATTAACCGTATCCAGAACATCAGGAAAGAAAGCGGGTTTGAGGTTACCGACAAAATAAATATCGAAATTGTTAAAAACCAATACCTCGATGATTCGGTTTTGAATTTCCGCGATTATATCGGCAGCCAGACCCTTGCCAGAAACATCAGGCTGGTTGAAAACATAGGGCCAGGCGATGCCAAGGCAGTGGAACTGGATGAAGACATCAAAACCTTTATAAAAATCAGTAAGATTTATTGATTAAAAGTATTATTATTCTTTTTTTTTGTTATTTTTAAAATGTCTAAAAAAACTTAGCTATGGCAGAAAAGACAAGATATTCAGATGAAGAACTTGAGGAGTTTAAGTTAATTATCCTCGATAAACTTGACAAAGCAAAGAAAGATTATGAACTCCTTAAGAGTGCCATTACTCAAAGCGAAAGCAATGACACACAGGATACATCCCCTACTTTCAAAGTGCTTGAAGAAGGTGCGGCAACGCTCTCAAAAGAAGAATCAGGAAAACTGGCGCAAAGGCAGCAAAAGTTCATCCAGCATTTGCAGGCTGCACTGGTACGTATTGAAAACAAAACATACGGTATATGCCGCGAAACAGGTAAGCTGATCTCGAAAGAACGCCTCAGGGCAGTGCCCCATGCCACCCTCTCTATTGATGCGAAACAAAAACAGCGATAGTTGGCGGCCTGAAAAAATTTTAAGAATGATTGGAGTGCTTCTTCAATCATTTTTATTTTTATAGATCATAAAATAGTAATGAATGTCAAACACAACAAAATCTATCCTTATTGTCAGCCTGATCCTTATCATAGACCAGCTTTCAAAGATTATTGTTAAAACCAATATGTTTTACGGCCAGTCCATTCATGTTTTCGGCAACTGGTTTTTAATAAGGTTTATTGAGAACCCGGGCATGGCCTTTGGCATTGATATACCGGGAAAAATCGGTAAGCCGGCATTAACTGTTTTCAGGATAATAGCGAGTATCGCCATTATCTGGTATATGCGCGAACTAATCAGGAAACAGGCGCCAACAGGTTTAATCATCTGTTTATCGCTGGTGCTGGCCGGGGCCGTTGGCAATATTATAGACAGCGTATTTTATGGTCTGTTATTTGATAAGGGAACAACCTATAACGAAGAACTAAGGCAATGGATTAGTTACAGCGGCGTTGCCAATATGAATTTTTCAGGTTACGCGGGCCTTTTCAGGGGTTGCGTGGTTGACCTTTTGTACTTTCCTGTAATTGATGCCCGCATACCCGACTGGTTCCCCTTTATGAAGGGAGAGCAGTTTCAGTTCTTCAGACCGATTTTCAATATAGCCGATTCTTCGATTTCCATCGGGGTAATACTCATCTTAATCTTCCAAAAAAGATATTTTAAACAGGCAAAACAGGAAGACCAAAGTACAGGTTTGGAAAACGAAGCGGCCGAAGAGAATATCCAGGCCTAATCGCCAAATGTTTTGAAAGAACCACCTGTAATCTTTAGTTCACGTGGTGTGATACTCAATACCGGAATTTCGGCTTTATTAATTACCTGGTGTGCTGTATTGCCTAATATCAGGCTTATACCGGGCGATTGTTCGGTCATAATTGAAATAAGGTCGGCTTTTACAGCTTTGGCATAATTCACAATCAGGTCTGATATATTCTCACCAAATAGCTCTTCGGTAGCATAGCTTACCTTACCAACCATATACCCTGCAACCTGGGTGGAATAAGCCCTGAGTTTATTTATTGCTTTGTCGTCTTTATTCGAATTCACCGCGATAATATGAACCTCGGCACCCAATAGCTGCGCCAGTTCGGTGGTAAACGGCACTTTTTGCCTTGTGTCTTCGCCGGTGTCAATCGGAAGGACAATTTTTTTAATATCTTCGGGACACTTTCCTTTTCGAATGGTTATAACAGGCCTGTCGGTTGCCAGGATTATTTTATATGCATTGCTCCCGATAAAGAACTCTTCAAAACCCGATAATCCGTGTGTGGAGGCTGTAATTACAGAATCTTTATAAGATTGTGCCTGGTTGACCACCTCCTGGTAAATCTTACCCTTTTTACTGATATACCTTAAATTTGAATTGTTCCCTAACCGGGGAGTGTGTTTTTCCACAATCTTTTTAAAAGTAATTTCGGCCTGTTCAGCCTCAACATCAACACTGGCCGGCGAGAGGTCTGACGACTTTCTGAGCACATGCACCATTTGAATATTTACGTGGGTATACTTCGAAAACAAAATGGCCAGTTCAAGTCCTTTATAAGATTCTTCCGAGAAATCTATCGGGACAATAAAATTTTTTACTATCATAATAGGGCGGTTAAAATTAATTGTAATAAAATTAATTATTTTTTTTAAAGATAATGCCGGTTTTATAATGCTATTATTTCCAACAAAATCTTATTTCTCAACTTTTTTTAAAGATAATATTAATTTTGCAAAGAAATTTAAAGCATTAACATGAAAGAAACAGTATTAGGCATAGATATAGGCGGAACATACACCAAGTACGGCATACTCGACAGGGATGGCAACTGCCTGGCTGAGGATTTTATGTCAACCGATGTTTACCGCGAATTTGATGCATATCTTGAAAACCTTCACTCTGTAATTGAAAATACCATACAAGGGCTGAATGAGGAGATTACCCTGATGGGTGTTGGCATAGGTGCCCCAAATGGCAATTATTACAAAGGCACCATTGAGCATCCGCCCAATTTAAACTGGAAAGGGATAATACCGTTTATTGAACGGTTTAAAGCCTATTTTAAAAATATGCCGATGGTACTCACCAACGATGCAAATGCTGCAGCCCTTGGAGAAATGATCTACGGCGGGGCAAAAGGGATGAAGGATTTTATTGTAATTACCCTTGGCACAGGCCTGGGCAGCGGAATTGTTGTTAACGGCAACCTTGTATACGGTCACGACGGTTTTGCTGGTGAACTGGGCCATGTAAATGTAAAGCTCAAAGGAAGGGATTGTGGTTGCGGAAAAAAAGGATGCCTTGAAACATATGTATCGGCCACAGGAATAAAACGTACGGTCTTTCACCTGCTGGGCGAACGAACCTGTGAAAGCGACCTTAGGAATGTAAGTTATACCGACCTTACTGCCAAAATGATTACCGAAGCTGCCAGAAAGGGCGACCTGATAGCACTCGAGGCATTTGAATACACCGGAAAGATTCTCGGGTCGAAGCTGGCAGATGCCGTGGGGCATACCAGTCCCGAGGCAATTTTCCTCCTTGGCGGTCTGGCCAAAGCCAAAGACTTGATTATGAACCCTACCATTCAATACATGGAGGAAAACCTGTTGCCCATATACCGGAACAAAATTAAAGTATTGCTCTCTTCTCTGCAGGAGACCAATGCCGGGGTGTTAGGCGCAAGCGCGCTTGCCTCGAACGAGCTGGAAAAAAATCATCGCTCATTATAATTCCCCGTTATTTTATACATTGTTATTCAGTAAATAAATTTATATTTGATGCAACAATTAATTAGTTGCACTAAATAACCATTTCATGGAAGAGAATTACGATTTTTCAGGTAAAAAAATCCTGGTAGTTGATGATGAAGAAATTAACTGGCTTCTGATCAAAGATATTTTTGAAGATACCAATGCAAACATGCGATGGGCGCGTGTAGGCCAGGAGGCTATTGACCTGGTGGCCTCAGGTGAGCACTACGACCTTATTCTGATGGACATGAAAATGCCCATCCTCGACGGATTTGATACTACCAGGGAGATAAAGAAAATAAACAGGGATATTCCTGTTATTGCCCAGACAGCTTACGCCATGCCCGAAGAGAGGATTAAATGCACGCAGGCCGGTTGCGACAACTACCTGAGCAAACCAATAGAAATGAACGTGTTGCTTAATATGGTAAACAGGTACGTGGGCCATCTATAACCCGAATTATTCATGCCATTTTTTGGTATGAATCACAATACAGGAAGAGCCAAAAAATACCAGAATGAAAAAAACCTAAATACTTCCGGTTATGGCCTGGTTGATAAACCTGTTAAGGGGCAACATGGCCCTGAAAACTTCTGCAGCATAGCCAATGAAACCTTCACCCGTTATGGTTGCCTCATTCAACTCGTGTACCATGTTGTAATCTTTGTACTTTAAATAATCAATTCCTTTAAAATCTTTCGGGAATCCTCTTGGTGCAGCGCTTAACCTGTTTCCCCATATCTGTCCGAAATATTTTTTGAAACCTGCATGGTGGATTATTTCTTCAAATTCATCGAGGTTATGGAATATTTCATATCGCACCTTTTTAAGGATATCAGAGGGTGGCATATATATTCCGCCGGCAAGGAAATAGTTGCCGGGTTCGACGTGCAGGTAATAGCCTGCCCGACCGCTTTTTCTGCCGCCCGGGGCCATAAAAGCCCCGAAGTTGGTCTTATACGGGGTTTTGTCACTCGAAAACCTTACATCCCTGAAAATTCTGAAAACACAGTCTTTGGCCGTAAGGCCTGAAATGGTCTTGTCGAATTTGCCTATTTCAATCACCAGCAGTTGAACTGTAAACTCGAATTCTTTCCTTACTTTTTCATACATCGGTTTATTGGCGTGAAACCACTCCTTGTTGTTGTTTTTGGAGAGTTTTTTCAAATAATTCAATATGTCGCTGCTTATCATATACGATTTGTTTAGGTTATGATTTTGGATTATCTTAATTCCGCATGTTATTATTTATATAATTGGTAATAAACACCCTTCGACTTCCCGCCTGCCATAGCAGTGCGGCGGGCAGGCGCTGCTAATAACACGATGGTAATAGCCTTCGACTTCGCTCAGGCTGACTAAGGTGTCAACTAATTATTAAATAGTGGTTTAGCACTATCGAGGTCTC
>JAFGPL010000180.1 GCA_016936215.1 Bacteroidales bacterium | reverse complement strand
GTCGTGAACCTATTTTATCAAAGAATGTCCTTACAAATAAGGTATAGTAAGTGTTTTAATCATGTGGCAAGAAGTAAATACCCTAGATAATTTAAATGAATCAACTGGAATTTAGCGAAGAGCTGCTTGTATTAATACCTCATTTTGATTCAGAAAGATTTTAAATTAGAAAGAAATGAAAAAACATGCCTTATTATTAATCTGTTCGGTTTTTATTTCTTTGTGCAGTATATTTTCCCAGGGCTTTGAGCATTTTATCACTGCATCGGGACAAAAACTCATGGACGGCAAAAATGAGTTCAGGTTTATTTCATTCAATATACCAAACCTGAATTTTGTTGAAGATGAGATGTCTTTTACAACCGCATCACCTTTTCGGTTGCCCACTGAATATGAGATCCGCGATGCCATGCTTTCTGTAAAACAGATGGGGGGACAGGTTATAAGAATTTATACCATCCCGGTAAAAAGGTCCGACCAACCTGATGAAGTGCCTGCCCATGTGCTTGCACCCGGACTATTTAACGAGGATGCTTTCAGGATAAACGACCTGATGCTTTCCCTGGCCAATGAACTGAAAATAAGAATAATTTTTCCATTGCTGAACAACTGGAAATGGATGGGCGGACGGCCTCAATATGCTGCATTCAGAAACAAGCATGAAAATGATTTCTGGACTGACAGGGAATTGATAGAAGATTTTAAAAAGACCATAGAATTTACCCTTAACAGGACCAATACCCTCACCGGGATTAAGTACAAAGATGACAAGGCCATTCTCTGCTGGGAGACCGGCAACGAGCTGGGCAATCCGTCTGAATGGGCTGCAGAGATAACTGCCTATATTAAAAAGCTGGATAAGAACCACCTGGTGATGGACGGGTATTTTGCCGGAGGGAAAAGGCCTGTTAGAACAGAATCGGTTAATGACCCATCCATTGACATTCTTTCGTCACACCACTATGAAACCAATCCGGATGAAACCATCGAAAGTATTGCAAAGAATATTGAAATCATAGGGGGCAAAAAACCATATGTTATCGGGGAATTCGGATTTCAAAGCACTGCAGCCTTAGATAAAATAATGAATTGGATGATTTCCGAACCTGCCATTGCAGGCGGGCTCATCTGGAGCCTGCGCTCACACAGGCAAGAGGGTGGTTTTTACTGGCACTCCGAACCTTTGGGTATGGGAATTTACAAAGCTTACCACTGGCCGGGATTTTCTTCCGGGAGCGCCTATGATGAAAAAGACATTCTGCGGGTGATGCGTGACAATGCCTTTTCAATTCAGGGTGTATTAGCTACTGCTGTGGAAAAACCTGCAAGCCCGGTCTTATTGAACATTGACAAAGTATATGATATCAACTGGCAGGGATCGGCCGGAGCTTCATTTTACCATATTGAACGCGCAGAGTACCCAAACGGGCCCTGGCATAGAATAGCATGCAACATAAGCGATGCCGGTTTACAATACACACCGCTTTACCATGATAATAATGCAGAAATTGGTAAATCATACTATTACAGGGTTATTGCATGTAACATATCGGGAGAATCTGAACCCTCAGCAACATTTGGCCCTGTAAGGGTTAACCGGCAGGCTCTGATTGACGATATGAACAATTACGGTAAATTTTACCATTCAACCGGGGTGGTTCACGAAACCGGAGAAGACAGAAAATACAAAGAAGACATGCATCGAATGGCCGGCGTTAAAGGTAGCAGGATAACTTACCTGGTCCCCGGCAAATTTATAAAAGCAAAAATCTATTCCTTTGAAAAATCTGAAAGCAGGTCACTTATGATTTCCGGGGCCGCTGCAAAAGAACATTTTTTTGATATTGAATACAAGACCACCGGCTTTATTGAAAAAAACAGCGATTACGGAACCTGGCGCCCGGTTCTTTATGAAATTTCCGGAACCGATAAACAGATTCATTTCCTGGAAATAGAATTTAGCGGTGAAGCAAAGATTTCAAGGGTGGAAGTTATCTATGAATAAAGCCGTTACGAAAACCTTTTCCTGAGAAACTATATCCTCTCAAACGAAGTCGCAGGTACCCAACCTTTATTGCCATTACTGATTTTTATTTCAAACCACTGACCGATATTGTCAATTGTCTCAACCTTTGTACCTTCATGCAGCACAAACAGGTTGGTGCCATATTCGTTAGGCGAACTTTTGACTGTTACCGACGGGGCAACAATAATTGCACTCTTTCTTTCCTCTATCATTCTCTTACGCTGGGCAGAGGAAAGAAATGCAGCAACAGAGGTTAAAAACAAAACCAGCGCGAAATAAAATGAAATCTTCTTAACCGCAATTTTTCCTGAAAAAAGGTATACCAACAATAAAATGAGACAAAGAATAAACGCTGAAATACTTAAAATAGCCCAATTGTTTGAAGTGGTTGTCCTTACAAGGTTTTCGATCCATCTGTTGAAAAAGAACTGGGGAATTGGTTCAATTTTATCCACTATATGCGCGTTGGCCAGTTCGAGGTTAAACCGTGCATCTTTATTACGTGGATCAAGAAGCAATGCCCTTTCATAATATAGAATCGCGTATGCATAATTGTTCATTTTGTAGTATGCATTTCCAAGGTTATAAAAGAGTTCAGGCGCCACAAACCCTGAATCTGCCACCGTTTGCCATGTGTCTGCCGCTCGCTGAAAATCGTTGTTTACATAAAAGTTATTTCCTGCCTGTACCAGCGAGTCACCATTAAATGCAAAGAGTTGTTCCTGTAAAAAAAATGAAAACAAACCAGCGATGATAATTTTATACATATACCCCTGAATTTTAATTTTTTAAACTTTGTTCAAGTTTGCTGATAAGCAATACTGCATCGGTATACAATTTTTGCATGTCCGCGGTCCCCTTATCGGGGGCAAACCTGGCATATTCGCAACTATCAAGAAGCGTATAAAAATCTGAGATAAGTTTCTCATCTGCATTTCTTTGCTGCAACAACTCTCTTGATTTATCCCTTGATAAGTCGGCCACCGGGATGATTAGTTTATCTCCAAGGTAGCCCCAAAGGGCTTTCATCACCTCTTCGTAAAAGAGGTCCTGTTTCTGCTGTGCAAGATAATCTTTTGCCTTTTTAAGCCGTTTACGCGCCTGTTTGTTGGCCTTACGGTTTTTAACCATCACCAGGTTTGCATTTCGTTTTATAGTTTCCCTGCGCAAAATAATGATTAATCCGAAAAGCACCAGTGACATAATGTAGGCGAGATAAAAAACGGTGCTTCCAAAAACAAGATCGTCCTGTTTTTTTAACTTTAACGGTTTGTTTTTAATAAACAGGATATCCTTGCCCAGAAGCCTGAAATCTTCTTTTGAAAGTCCTGAAACCACAACCGCAGTAGTATCCTCATCACCCTTGGCAACATTTATTGTATATGGCGTTGTACTAAGTGTGGTAAACCTTCCATTTGCCGGGTCGAAAAATGTGAAATCGAAAGCAGGTATATTATACTCACCCGCATACCTTGGAATTAGCACGTACTCGAATGTTTTACTCCCCGAAAGCTCGTTGGCCTGGTTTATGGTAGTTTTCGGGTCAAACTGCTCGATATTTAGAGGGAATGAAATATTTGGTTCATCAACAAGTTTGATGTTTCCCTTACCCGATATGGTTATTTTGTAAGTAATTGCCTCGTTTGTTTTCAACTCTGTTTTATCTACCGAAGATTTGAGCGAAAAATTGCCGACTGCCCCTGTAAATGACTGTGGTTTGCCGGGCAAGGGCTTCACCTTAATCTTCATGAGATTGCTTCTAAGTGTGCGCGGTACATCCTGCACGGCCGGGCCAAAAAATTCATCAAAAAGGCTTCGCGAACGGCTTCTCACCTGTTGCCTGGTGGTTACCACCAAATCAAAAGGCTCGATGGAAAGTTCTCCTGTTTTCTGAGGGTATAGCACCACCTTTTGAATTATTCCTGTATAATAAATATCCCCGTTCACATTTTCCGGCTCAAGGCTGGTAAGCTGGGGGATTTCTACCGGCTGCTTATAAAAACCTGTAAATTCAGGGCCTTTGTAACCTTGTCCAAGTCCGCTGAGTTGTAATTTGGTATATACCTTTACCCATGCAACAATTTGTTCACCAAGGTATGCAGAATGTTTGTCAACATGGAGTCGCACAAATACATCTTCGCCCTTTGATGCTGCTGGCGGGGTGCCTGTCTGTGGTTGCGTTTGCCCCTGCGGCTGGGCAGACTGCTGTTGTGTTGCACCGCTTCCCACAACCTCGATGGTGAGTGCATTCGACTCATAAGTTTTGCCTTTGAGCTGTGCTTTTGCAGGAGGTATTGTAAATGTACCCTCTTTTGCAGCACGCAAATAATAAGTATAGGTATATTGTGAAGAACGGGTTGTTTTACCATTGATGATCTGGATACTGGTGCTTGAACCGGTCATAGGGCCACCCAATAACTGAAAACCATTGAATTCGGGTATCTCAAGCTCGGAGACATCTTCGTTGAGCGAATATTCAAGCCTAAGTTGTTCTCCAATCCTCAGCACCCTGGGATTTGCCGTGGCTTTGAATTCAATATCCTGTGCAATTGCTGCTCCCGAGATTGCAGCAAATAAAATCAGAATATATAACTTTTTTGTCCGCATAATGGGTATCGTTTTATCACCAGTTTTTATCAACAGGAATTTTTCTAACCTGTGCTTTTTGTTCCTGTACTTTTTTTAACACCTCTTTTTCCTCACGGGCTATTTCATCAAGCACCCGTTCTGCATCTTCACGGGAAATCTGATGTTGTTGCGCCTGCTGCTCCTTCCCTTGCTGCTGCTCCTGCTCCTGCTGCTGCTGCTGTTGCTGTTGCTGTTGTTGCTGCTGCTCCTGCTCCTGCTGCTGCTCCTGCTGCTGCTCCTGCTCCTGCTGCTGATTCTGTTCCTGATTCTGTTCCTGATTCTGCATGGCCATCATGTTTTTCAGGAATTGCAGGTTATGCTTGGCATCTGCATCTCCGGGATTGTTCCGCAATGCATTCTTGTATGCTTCAATGGCCTGCTGGTGTTTGTTCTCTTTAAAATAAGTATTACCCAGGTTGTAATAATATTTAGAAAGGGCAATTTTGTCATTGTTTTTTTCAACAGTAAGGTTTTCATACTTGGTGGCAGCGGCTTCGAATTTATCCTGCCTGTAAAGTGCATTGCCAAGATTGTAATTGGCTTTACCTGAGCCCGGCTGCTTTTCCAAAGCCTTTCTGTATTGCACTTCAGCTTCTTCAAACTTTTCAGTCTCAAATTCTTTATTCCCTTTCCTGATAAATTTCTTCTCTGCCTGCGAGAAGGAATTAGTTGTCAACAAAATTGCTATACAAAAGATTATCAGATGTTTCATAACCTGACTTTAAATGGGTTAAAATTACTAAACAACCTGCTTTTCTTCTCAATGATAAAAAACTCCAATAAAAGTAAAATAAACGCGATCCAGACCAGATAATGAAATTGTTCCTCATACTCTGAATAGACTTTGGTTTCAATCTCTTCTTTATCAAGCCTGCTCAACTTGTTGAACAAATCATTTAACCCAACCCTGCTGGAAGTTGCTCCATAATAACTGCCTTCACCGGCTCGTGCTATGTCACTAAGCATCTGTACATTCAGTTTGGTCATAATGATATTGCCCTGGTTGTCGCGCCTGAAATCCTGAACCAGCTGGTTTGAATTTTGCGGAATGGGCGACCCTTTAGTTGACCCCATGCCTATGGTAAAAATTTTTATCCCTTTGTCGGCCGCGGTTTTCGCTGCTTCAATGGCATTGCCCTCGTGGTTTTCACCATCAGAGATGATTACAATTACTTTACTGGCCTCAGTTGACGGGCTGAAAGATTTGGATGCCAGCTCAATGGCCGCACCGATGGCCGTTCCCTGCCTCGACACTATGTTTGTGTTGATATTGGAAAGGAACATTCTCGCCGATGAATAATCTGTTGTGATAGGTATCTGCGTGTAGGCATCACCGGCAAAAACAATGAGACCGATTTTATCATTTTCAAGCCTGTCTATCAGTGTAAGAATTGCCTGCTTGGCCCTTTCGAGCCTGTTGGGCTGAATATCTTCAGCCATCATGCTATTGGACACATCGAGGGCAAGAATGATTTCGATACCTTTTCGTTTCACTTCTTTTAACTTTGAGCCGAACTGAGGCCCTGCGGCAGCAAAAATTAATATAACCAGTGCTAAAAGTATGATAATGAACTTCAGATGAGGTTTTGAAGCCGATACCTCTGGCATTAGTTGCGAAATGACCGAAAAATTTCCAAAATTATTGAGGGCTTTCTTCCTGATGCGGGCAGTTATAATGTAAATAATAATTAATACCGGCACTAAAAGCAATGCGTATAAAAAATCATTATGTGCAAATCTGAAATACATCTCTTTTAAAATTTACGGTATCCTTCTTAAAACAGTATATCTTAATAATATTTCCAATAATAATAAAATAATAGCAGAGAGCGCAAACAAGAAGTATTCTTCCTGTTTTTTACTAAATTCCTTTACATCAATTTTCGATTTTTCAAGCTGGTCTATTTCAGCATAAATTTCACGCAGTTTCTGGTTATTGGTAGCCCTGAAATACTTACCGTTGGTCATATCTGCAATCTGCTGAAGGGTGGCCTCATCAATCTCTACAGGCATGTCCTGAAGGTATGTTCTTCCAAATACATCCTGAACCGGGTATGGTGCAGTTCCCATGCTGCCAATACCAATGGTATACACCCTGATACCAAAGCTTTTGGCCAGTTCTGCGGCCGTTAGCGGATCTATTGAACCCTGGTTGTTTACTCCATCGGTTAGCAGAATGATTACTTTGCTTATGGCATCACTGTCTTTCAGCCTGGTAATGGCATTTGCCAGTCCGACACCAATGGCCGTACCGTCTTCGATCATGCCGCTTCGAATATCCTTAAAAAGGTTTACAAGCACCGCCCTGTCTGTAGTTAGCGGACACTGCGTAAAACTTTCAGCGCTGAAAACCACCAGCCCGATCCTGTCGTTTGGCCTGCCCGATATGAATTCCACTGCAATATCTTTTGAAGCCTCGAGCCGGTCGGGTTTAAAATCGCGCGCCAGCATGCTTCCCGAAATATCAAGCGACAACACGATATCTATACCTTCGGTAATCGTGTTTTCCCACCTGTTGGTAGATTGCGGCCGGGCAAGGACAACAATCAACAGGATAAAAACAAGGATACGTAATATGGCAGGAAGATGCCTGAGATAATTGCGAAGCGTTTTGGGTGTATCAATCAGGGGTTCGGTAGTTGAAACCTGTATGGCCGCCTGCATAGATTTCTGCTTATAAATATACCAGGCAATTACCGGTAAAAGCAGTAACAGCAGGTAAAAATATTCAGGATGTGCAAATTCTATCTGTCCCATTTCCTATATTGTTACTTCGTTGCTGACAGGTTCGTTTAAATCTTTCACCTGGATAAAATCTTCACGAAACTTAGTGTTATTCACAAATTTACAGGCATTTTCATAGTGCGTTTCATTTTCATCAGGCAAAGGGTCTGCTTTGGCAAACTTTACCAAATCGGCTTGTTCAAGCGTCTCTTTCAATACCTTAAGGTCTTCAGGTTTAACTAAGCCTGTCCCGACAAGTTCGGTTAGTATTTCGTCGGTGGTTTGTTCCATGGCCAGTATTTTAAACCTTCTTTCTATATATCTTCTAATAATCTCTGTAAGAATTGAATAATAACGTTTTACCTCTTTCCGCTGCCAAAGCTTCCCTGCCTTAAGGGCTTCAAGCTCGCGCATGGCAATAATATGTGCAGGCTCTTCAATTTTTAACCTGCCAAGTATAGGCTCATTATTCTTCTTCTTTTTAAGGTAATAGAGAAGAACCCACACCAGTATTCCGGCAAACAAAGCGGCAAGCACATAGGGATATATCTCTGTGAAACCAACCGGCGCTTTCTCAATGGCTTTAATATCGCGAATGGTATTGGTAGTATCGAGTGCAAAGGGCAGCACTTCGAGGTAATTCGACCTGCTACGGATGGTATCGGCCGTATTTCCGCTTACCAAAATAAATTCTATCGGCGGAATGTAATAAAGACCACTGTCAAAAACCGTGATAAGCAATTGCTGCTTTAACAGTACCTTATCTTCATCTTTCAGCCAAACCGAGTCAATGGCTGTCTTATCTATAATCTCAATTTCTTCGGTAAGATGGTCACCGAAAGCAGGGAACTTAATAATGTCACCCCTGTTTTTTTTAACTTCTATTTTCAAACCTATCTGGTCGCCAATTACAATGGTGTTTGAATCGAGTTGTGCCTGAACAGATACCAATTGACCAATGACATCGGCTGAAAATAAGATCATTAAACCCAAAAAGAGGAATAATATTCTATGTACAATATTTCTATTCATAAACCTATCACCTGAAAATGAAACAAATCACATTTTGGACGATCGCCTTTTGAAAAGATTGATCAAAGGTTTTACATAATCTTCTTCCGTTGAAACCGAAACACTATCAATCCCAAGCCTCATAAAAATCTCATTCAGCTCTTCATTTTTTTTCTTCCAGGCATTTTTATATGAATTTCTGATATAGGCCGAAGAGGTATCAACAAGCATATCCTTTCCTGTTTCGGCATCGAGAATATTCAGCAATCCTATGTCGGGCAATTCTGTTTCGCGCAAGTCATAAACACGCAGTCCAACCAAGTCGTGCTTTTTTGATGCAATGCGCAGGGCATCTTCAAAGCCTCTGTCTATAAAATCGGAGATGAGAAAAACGATGCAGCGCTTTTTGATTGCATTCGACAGGAATTTCAACCCTTCTGTAACAGAAGTCTTTCTGTTTTCCGGGTTAAAATCAATCAATTCCCTGATTATCCTCAAAATATGTTGCTTTCCTTTTTTAGGGGGGATAAATTTCTCTATTTTATCACTGAAGAATATCACCCCTACCTTATCGTTGTTTTGAATAGCTGAAAAAGACAACACCGCGGCAATCTCGGTTATCACATTCTTTTTTAACTGGGATTGCGTTCCGAAGAACCTTGAACCGCTGACGTCAACAAGCAATACAACAGTTAATTCCCGTTCCTCTTCAAAAACCTTGATGTAAGGATGATTGAACCTGGCTGTTACATTCCAGTCAACATTCCTGATATCGTCTCCATACTGGTATTCGCGCACCTCACTGAAAGCCATTCCTTTACCTTTAAAAGCACTGTGATACTCGCCTGCAAAGATATGCTGTGAGAGCCCCTTTGTCTTTATTTCAATTTTTCGTACACGTTTGATTAAATCTGTAGCTTCCACAATCACCCTGTTAAATTTATTCAGTTTTTTAACCTGAAAGTCACGGTAAAAAACCACTCTTCTTTTTTCAGTGTTATCGTATACTTCTTACCATTCTCATCATAAGCCCAGATATTCTTTCCTTCGGCAGTATATTTTTTGTCAAGCATGGCCGTTACATCGTTGATGTTTGCATAGTCGCTGATCCATCTTACAAGCGTACAATGATCGTCTTCTGACAAAAAAAACAACATGGTTTGTTCTGATATACGATCTTCATACTTCAGGTATTTATATGCATTGTTGACAACATCCTTGTTTTGTTTAAAATTCTTAAACTCCAGGGACATAAGCTTGACAATCTCGTCTTTGTGCCTTCCAATATAATGCTGGGCCGTGGAACTTTTAATTATCACTGCAACCAGAAAAAACGCTATGCACAAGACCCTGTTTGCCATAATTTTTAAGGAACTTCAACATTATTTAAGATGTCTGTAATGATATCCTCTGATGTAATGTTTTCTGCCTCGGCCTCATAAGTCAATCCTATTCTGTGGCGTAACACATCGTGGCATACTGCACGTACATCTTCCGGAATAACATACCCGCGCCTTTTGATGAAGGCGTAGGCTTTGGCAGCGGCAGCAAGGTATATACTTGCCCTGGGCGAACCACCATACCTTATCATATTGGAATACTGACCAAGTTTATATTCAGCCGGGTACCTGGTGGCAAAAACAATATCAAGAATGTACTGCTCGATTTTTTCATCCATATAAACCTCTTTCACCACATTTCTTGCATTGATGATATCCTCACTTTTAAGAATTGTAGTGGCAGCCGGAAACTGCTTTCCAAGGTTTTCCCTGATAATAAGCCGTTCCTCATCTTTGGTCGGATAATTAATCACAACCTTAAGCATAAAACGGTCAACCTGGGCCTCGGGCAAAGGGTATGTACCTTCCTGTTCTATCGGGTTCTGCGTTGCGAGCACCAGAAATGGCTTCGGCAATTCAAAAGTTTCGGCCCCTATGGTAACCTGCTTCTCCTGCATGGCCTCCAGTAATGCACTTTGCACTTTGGCTGGTGAACGGTTAACCTCGTCGGCAAGTACAAAATTTGCAAAAATCGGGCCTTTCTTAACCTGGAACTCTTCGTTCTTTTGAGAATAGATCATGGTACCGATAAGGTCGGCAGGAAGCAGGTCGGGGGTGAACTGAATACGGCTGAATTTTGCATCAATGGTTTGGGCCAGTGTTTTTATGGCCAGTGTTTTTGCCAGCCCCGGAACACCTTCAAGCAATATATGACCGTCAGACAGAAGTCCTATTAACAAGCTGTCAACCAAATGCTTCTGCCCGATGATAACCTTTTTCATCTCAAGGGTTACCATATCAACAAATGAACTCTCTTTTTGTATTTTTTCATTGAGTTCCTTGATATTTACTGCAATTTCGCTCATATGTTTTTTTTTATTACAACAAATTTCGAGCCCCAAAATAACAAATTTTATCCCATTTAAAAGTTTTAAAAAATCTTAACATCTTCATCGAATTGAATTTCAATAATATACAATCTGTTAAAAAATGTTAAACCCCATTTATCAAAAAGAAATGTATTTGACAGACTGGCAATGAAGAGAATTGTAACCTGTAAAGCAGGCATCCCGGGGCAGGGGTAGGAAGCCACGGGTCAGCACCTCCGCTAAGCAGCTTATGAGGCAACGAAATACATGTACCTATAAAATCGCTGAAATCTGAATTTTACGCATAAATTTTTCGTGATTAACAATTTATTTTCTTTCAAAAAACTGATTTTTGCATTCAGATAATAATTGCGATGCGATATTTCATAGAACTTTGTTTTAAAGGCACCAGGTTTCACGGGTGGCAGGTACAATCAAATGCAATATCTGTGCAGGGTTTATTGAACCATGCCCTTTCTGTTATTCTGAAAGAAACCATAGAAACTGTCGGGGCAGGAAGAACAGATGCAGGGGTGCATGCATCGTTCTACACTGCACATTTCGATGTTTCGAAGGAAATAGCATCAGAAAAAAAGACTTTTATCAAAAGCCTGAATGCCATTCTGCCTTTGGACATTTCAATTTTAAACTATTACCGGGTGAAACCCGAGGCCCATGCCAGGTACAGCGCTATTGAGAGAACTTATCAATATACTGTACTCACGAAAAAAGACCCATTCAATTATGAATTTGGATGGTATTGTAAAAAGAACCCGGAAATAGCCCCTATGAACGAGGCTGCAAGGTTGCTGATCAATCACAATGATTTTAAATGCTTCAGTAAATTACACTCAAATAACAAAACTGACATCTGCCGGATTTATGCTGCAGAATGGCAGGAGTCTCCGGACAAACTGGTTTTCAGCATCACAGCCGACCGTTTTTTAAGAAACATGGTAAGGGCAATAGTTGGCACGATGATTGATATTGGTATAGGCAGGACGAGTATTAAAGAATTTGAAATGATTCTAAAAAGCAGGGACAGAAGCAGTGCAGGCTTATCAGCCCCTGCATGCGGATTGGTATTAACAAATATAAGGTATTATGTTGATATAAAGTTAAACGTATGATTGACCGGTATTTATATTTTTTGTATACTTACCGGCAAATAAAATAACAGGATATAACATTTATGATGTTTTGCCGTACAAACGATAAAAAATTGAATGATGATGAAAAAAATTTTTACATTGATTATTTTAATGGGGATTTGCATTCAATATTCCATTGCACAAACAGGTATTCCTAAAGCCCAGGCGATGTTTGTATATAACTTTTCAAGACTGATTGAATGGCCTGCCACTTATAAAACAGGGCCTTTTGTAATCGGGGTGCTGGGCTCAGGGGAAATATCAGGCGAATTAAATACTTATACCACCGGGAAAAAGGTCGGTGTGCAGGATATTATTGTAAAGCAATACAAAGATCCTGCTGAAATAGACAAATGCCATATTCTCTTTGTAACTTTTGCCAAATCAAGGACAATAGGCGACATTTTAAATGCGTTAAACAACAAAAGCACATTGATTATCACCGAAAAAAATGGTCTTATTGAAGAAGGAGCAGCCATCAATTTCGTGGTGGTTGGCGATAAATTAAAGTTTGAGATAAGCCAGAAAAACGCTGAAAAATACGGTATAAAGTTTAGCGCCAAGCTTACCGAGATGGCTTTCAAAGCTTACTGAGCAGGGTCATTCCATATTTCCCATGCTTTTTCCGCCTGTGCATGCAACATGGGCAATCCGTTTATTGTTACTGCACCTTTTTCCCTTCCCCGTTTAAGAAATAATGTTTCTGCCGGATTGTATATCAGGTCAAAAAGAACATGCTTTTCTGTAAGTAAATGATAGGGAATATCAGGACACGCATCTGTATCAGGAAACATACCAAGGGGGGTAGTATTCACAATGAGAAGGTTTTGAGAGATTAATTCCTCGTCAACCTGCCCGTAGCCAATCTGGCTGCCCGGTAATGGTTTTCTTGAAACACGGGTAACCTGAAACCCAATTGAGTTTAAAACATAATTAACGGCCTTGGATGACCCGCCGGTACCTAAAACAAGTGCTTTTTTATGGTACCCTTCAATATATGGTGACAAGGAATTCTTAAAACCATATGCATCGGTGTTAAAGCCCTTTAGCCTCAGTTTGCTTTTATTCCGGTAAATTTTTATGGTGTTCACCGCTCCTATTTCGCGGGCTGTAACATCTACCTCGTCAAGAAACATTATTACACCCTGTTTATAAGGAATGGTAACATTCAGGCCTGCAAGGTCTTTGTTATTATGGATTAGTTCTTTAAAGTCCCCGATATCTTCCAGCGGAAAATTCTCATATCGGCAAGAACTGATGTTCCCTTTCTCAAATTTTTCGGTGAAATATTTTTGTGAAAAGGAGTGTTTAAGAGGAAAACCGATGAGCCCGTATAGTTTCATTGCAATAGATAGATGTTTTTAACATTATGATTCTGTCCGGGCAAGTTTTTCAAGCAACCAGATGATTACAATTCCTAAGACCATGAAACCAATAGCCAGCAAAACTTCAGTGCTCAAACTATCAGGAATAAACCTCTCATATCCTTTAATAACCTGTTCACCACTCGCTTTGGTAACAATATTTCCCAGTTCATCGGTTTTAAAAACAGGCGATTTCCAAGGCCATAAAATAACTACTGAACCCAGGATGAAACCTGTTAATACAGCAATGGTGATATCACGGAATTTTTTAAACACCCATGACAAAAAGTGAGAAAAAGCTATCAAACCGACTGCAGCACCGATAACCACCGGTAGCAAAATTTCAACGCGCAGCCCGGTAACAGCTTTTATCATAACCAATTCGTAGTTTCCGAGGAGTATAAGGACAAACGATCCTGACAAACCCGGAAGTATCATGCTGCATACCGCAACAATACCGCACATCAAAAGGTAAAAAAATCCATCGTTTTCAGTGGCTGGGTTTAGAACTGTTATAACCGCAGCTATGGCAGTACCTGTCAGAAAAGAGATAATAACCCCTGCATTCCAATTATTTATAGTTTTACCAACAAAATAAACAGAAGCGATAATAAGACCGAAGAAAAAAGACCATATATATACTGGGTAATTGGCAAACAAAAATTCGAAAAGCTTTGCAACCGAAAGAATACTTATGCCGATGCCCAAAAAAACAGCCACCAGGAAATCAAGGTTGACATGGTTTGCAAACTGTTTGAATTTGCCGGTAAAAAACAACTTTAAGGCGGTAAGGTCAAATGATTTTATGGAATTGATCAGCTCTTCAAAAATGCCTGTGATCAATGCAATTGTGCCGCCTGATACTCCAGGGATAACGTTTGCTGCCCCCATCCCCATTCCTTTAAAGAAAAGTGCGAAATAGTCCTTTATCGTTCTCATAGTTAAATACTAATTTAAAAATTGCGCCAAATATATCATAAAAATTGATATTGGCCTGATTTTGCAGCAAATGCTTTGACAGGTTAATACAATTCCTTGATAAAAACCACAAATAAACCGGTATTTTTTAAAAGTTATTTATGACGGCCTGAATTTCTGTAATTCTTCGGGCAAAAACGAAAAGAAAGTGTCCCCCCTTAACCCGAGGCGCAAGCATTCAAGCGGAATAACATCGTGGGTGGCAATATTGCCAAGATTAACTTCAGGGCCGTACAATTCGATAAAATATACCTGTTGTTTTCCATTTGGCGCCTCCCAAAGGATGCTTTCGGGTGCCACATGTTTTGCAATCACACTGATAAGCTCTTCGTTGGCAGTACCATTGCTGTTGTAAATTCCGACCGTACCGCTTTCCCTGGCTTCGGCAATCACCTTCCATGCCCCGGCAGAAAGTTCTTTTTTCATACATTCGGCCCATGTTTCGGGTGGTATAACCACACCTTTCTGCTTTGAGCCTACTTCTGAAAGAACCGTGTAGTTTTTTGACAGCCTGGCAATATAATCAAGCTTGTCATCTTCTTCCATATGCATTGAACCGTCAGAAACTTCAACAGCATCTATCCCGAATTTTTCGAGAAAACGGAGATAATCCTCAAACATACCACGAATAACAAATGCTTCAAACAGGGTACCCCCGAAATATGGCTTGATACCTGCCTTTTTGTATAGCTTAATCTTATCTGCTAAACCATTGGTAATTAGCGATGTTCCAAACCCGAATTTTACAAGGTCTGTAAATGGTTCACAGGTCTCGATAAAGTCTTCGGTTTCCCTGATACTTAAACCTTTGTCCATCATCATGGTTATGCCTTTCTGTCTGGGTTTGTCGCTCCTTTCAGGAATAAAAGGCAGAGAATTGTTCATTACGTGTTACTTTTGATTTTGGTACCTTGAAAGAATATTTTGAATTATCTCCTTATCGAAATAACCCTGAATTTTATTAAGATAATCTTCGTGTTCGGAAAAATTCAATGACAGGCCTTTCTCAAAATAACTTGCTGCCAGGCCATATTCATGCAGCGTGGTGTGATAGGCTGCGAGCTGATAGTTCAGTGTGGAATTATCATAATTATATTCATAAGCCCTGTTTAAAATCTCAATGGCATCTGATATTTTATTTTCTTCGTAATAGATTTTTGCGTAAGCAAGCCATGCTTCATAATCAGAGGGGTCTAATTCAATGGCCCTTGAAAATGCTTTCATAGCATGTTCAGGATTTCCCTGCTGTTCAAAAAGCCCGCCAAGAAAAAACCAGTATTCGGGATTTTCATCATCAAGCTTAATCGCCTTGCGGACATTGATAAGACTGTGGTTTAACTTGCCATTATTTCTGTAAACCACAGCCATCCCAAACCATGGATCCGGCGATGTGTTGTCTGATTTCCTGGCCTGCCTGAAATAATCAAGCGCTTTATCACGCTTCCCTGTTTTCTCATAACATTCACCAAGGCAACACAATACCCTTACATTGTGGAAATCTAATTCAAGCAACTCGAGGTAGACTTCAATAGATTTTGCATAATTACCAAGGTCGAAGAGAATTTCGGCTTTTAAAAAACTGGCTGATAAATAACCGGGATTTATGGCCAGCGCAAATTCTACTGCTTCGAGCGCTTTCTCATTCCTTTCAAGTTCAGAATATGCAACAGCAAGGTTAAACCATACATTTTCCGAAAAAGGATCAATGTCAATATATTTTAACAAAAACTCAATGCACTTGTCGTAATATTCGAGCCGTTCAAAACATGAAGCAAGATCGTAAAGCACCAACGGGTTGTTTTCGTTGATCTCATATGCCAGCAGCAGGTATTTGATTGCAACACTTTCTTTCCCGACATCCAGAAAGTTCTGTGCGATACTGTATACAACTTCATCACGGTTTTCCCTTGCCAGTTTGATGGCCTGTTCGTATTCCCTCACTGCATCGTGGTGGGTACCCAGCAGCGATAATAATTTTCCTTTCAGCAGAAACAATTCATAATTGTGCATTTCTGCCGGTTCAATCTCGCGGATAATTTGCAGTGCTTTGGCGTTGCGGTCCTGCTCAATTAGCAGCTTCGCCATTTTAAGTTTTAATGTTGAAGAAAACGGATAGTTATTCAATGCCAGTGATGTGGCATTATAAGCTTCAGAATAATCCTCGTTATCTATATAATAATCTATTATTTCTTCGAATTCGAAAAGGTCGAAAAAACAGTTTTTATTGCCTTCACGCATTTCCTGGTACCTGCTCAACGACCCGAATATTTCTTCTTCATCAAAGAATCTGTCAAAATCTTGGTCCATTTTTATGAAAGTTCGTAATATAAAATTACTAAAAAAATATACCTGTGCAACTAATTAATATTAACAGTATCTCCAGACAAAAATAAAAACATTTAAATCATAACATATTAACCGGTTAATAAAAACATGAATTGATATTATGGAAATGAATGAAGCTCCTTTCAGGGTGCATTTATTTTTCTGAATTGTTTTAATTGTTCGTCGCTCATTAACTTAAGCTCCTGGTATAATGGATGGTTATCGCCCAAATAACCTTTTATCAACTGTAAGTGTCCTTCAAGCTGCAAAAAAAGCTCTTCGGCATTCCTCACGAGGCGCTGGTGATGGAGCGGATTTGTAAGCTCTGCTGCACTTCGCATTAAATCTGCATAAATATCTGCAAAATTAACCAGTTCTTTTGCGCATGATAATCCGTAACGGGACAGAAGAATCTTCCAGACTGAAAAATCCGCATCGTAATTGTCCATATTCCATGCAAAATCAGCAACAGAAAGCATTTTTACCATTTCCAGTTCCGAAAGTCCGGGAATGGTAAAAAAGATGTCTTTATTACCGTCGTTTGGATGAAGATATTTAATACTGCTGTTGTTAAAGGGCTCAAATATGTTGTAACACCTGAGCTTCCCCGGATAATACCCGCCGATTGCAGTAAGCTCTGCCACATTGGTTGAATTATCCCAGAAAACAGGTTCTTTGCCAGTTAATCCTTTTATCCTGTAAAGATCTACATTATCTGTATTAAAGCTGTATTCTGAACTCCCGGACCAGAGATAGTTTCTGTTTTCGGGAATACAATTGTTCAGCACATCGAGGCAAAACTCTGCCCTTCCCTCTGTTTGGCTTATGGATGCATTGTTCCGAAAAACCGGGTATATATATTTTGGTACACTGCCCTGTATGCTTTCAAAAATACGGCATAACTCCCTCATTATTTCACAGCCCACTGTATGCTCACTGGTGCAATCCTGCAGTTGTGGTCCGGGAAAAAGCACAATCTTCTCTATTTGCCCGTTTTCACCTCCATTCAAAAAAGATGAATACCCGCTTTTTACCTGGGTTGGGAAGTGCTGTATCATCCCAAAGCTAACAATTGAATTGTTTCCGAGCTTACTTTCTGTACCTGAAATCAAATGTGATATGGTTCTGCCGGACAAATAATCCGCAGGCAGCATAATGCCATTTATTTTAGCCATTGCAGCTTCGGTCAGGTATCCGGTATTTTCAGCGGTTGCAGAAATTAAACCTATATTTCTTGACGAAAAATCGGGAAAGTCTATGATATTGGCATTGTGAAAGATAAGCTTCCGGTTATCAAAAAGCTGCCAGGCAGTGGTTGCCGCGTAAAAGTCTCCCGCAGGCGTTTTGCCCAGGAGAAAAACAATGTTGTTGAGATCGGAGGCTGAATAAATAAAATACCCTTGTTCTGACCCTAACATTTCAATATCGGGCAGGATATCTTTAAACCTGAGGTAAAGATCGGTTTTGCCGATACTAAAGATCAGTTTTGAACTGTTCATCTCACGTGTTGACAGCATAGATTTTATCTCAACAGTTCTGTTAAAAAGAGAATCTTTTGCTGTCTTACCTGCCAGCCCGGATATTCGTGCCTGAATAAGACGCGCTGCAGACATGGTCTCACCTGAAACATTGCGGGGTATTATGATCACAGGCTTCTTTACCGGGTTGTCAAGATAGCTGTATAATGGCACTGATGCCAGCTTTGTAACTTTTTTAGGAGTGGGGATGATTATTTCCTGCTTATACAATGTAGTATCCATGAACTGTCCCATCCTTTCAAGAATCGAAAAATTCTCACTGGAATACCTTAGGTCAATCATATCTACCCACATGGTACCCGATCCTTTCAGTCCAAAAAATAGCTTGACATATCTTGCATCACTGGGGATATCCCCATCTATCGAATAAATGTCGCATGATTTACCGATTACCCTTGACCACGGCAAGTTCTTGATATTCCAAAAATTTGAAAAAGAATAACCTTTGAAGGAGTTATCAAAGAAAGTTTTATCAACAGGATTGTATTTCTGTGGTTTTATCTCAATTTTATTTTTATCGTAAAATAACATCTTAATATTCACGGCATCAAAAATACGGGTACCCAGCCTGCTCCTGTTGGGGGCTAAGTCCTTTAGCCTGATGTAAAAAGTTAGCTGGAAATTACCGGGTATCACCCTTATAAAGTCACTAATCACGCCCTCACCGGGGTCATCGGTTTCGTTGGCCAGCGGGCGGTGAATTTTAATGGCGCGCAAACTGTCATAAGCTTCATCGCTGGCATATATGCTGTCGGCTTCCAGGTTTACCCACTCTACCCTGTTCCCTACTTTTTGCCAGCCGTCTATACGAAAAGTAACCCCTGTACTGTCAATGATAATGTTTTTGCCTTTTTCAAATGAATTGTTCCATACAAGGTTGCCTTTGTCAAATTTCTGTTTCCTAACCCTGAATGGTATTGTAAGCGGATCATCACTAAGCCAGTTTATCTGTGCCGGTGCAGGTTTTGGCCTTTTATGGCATGATTCGGCAATAAAGAAAAAAACAAAAACTATCAATAGAATATGAATCTTAAAGATTTTCATGAAAAGACCGCTTTATTTATATAAAAATCTTTTTATACTTCTTTTGGGTGTTTTGACAAACTCTTCAGGATGAATTTCCATCCTGGTGATTATCATATAAGAAGGAATCTGTGAATTTATCTCTTTACGGTGATTTTCCAGAATACGTACAAGTTCTTCCTGTGAAATATTATTCGCCGCCATTGTATCAGAATCGGGGTATACAAGGGCTACCAGCTTTTCATCACGCTGCACAACCACCGTTTCTGCAATACAATATTTATTGTTCAATATCGCTTCTATTTCCTCAGGATAAATGTTTTTTCCGTTTGAGCCCAGTAAAAGGCTTTTGCTTCTTCCTTTGATGAAAATAAAACCGTCTTTATCAATTAAGCCCAGGTCGCCAGTATGAAGCCAGCCGTTTTCATCAATCATCTCACCGGTGGCTTTTTCGTTTTTATAATACCCGTTCATCACATTTTCGCCACGCAGTATGATCTCGCCTACAATTTTTTGCGGATCGGGAGAATCTATTGTAACCTCGAGTGTATCTACCGCTTTCCCGGCAGACCCAAGTTTATTAATTTTCCAGGAAGCATAGCTTATGAGTGGCCCGCACTCTGTCATTCCGTAACCAACAGTGTAGCGGAATTTTATCTTCCTGAAAAATGTTTCTGCTTCAAGGTTGAGTGCAGCTCCGCCTATCACTACCTCGCTAAAGTTTCCACCGAAAACATTCGTGAGCTTTTTATTTATTTTTTTTCTAATAAGTAAATTAACACCAGGTATTGCAAGCAAAGTTTTCATTGCAGGTTTACTGATAACCGGTATGAGTTGTTTTTTATATATCTTTTCAATTACCAGCGGTACCGAAAGTATAAGCGCGGGCTTGATCTCCTGAAATGCCTGCATGATAATCTGGGGTGAAGGTGTCTTGGTAAGGATGGTAACATGGCAGCCAATGGTAAAAGGGAAAAGAAATTCGAAAGCAGCGCCAAAAGTATGCGCCAGCGGAAGGAAAGACACGATGGGATCGCCGGCATTCAGCGGCATATTATTCTGCGCAAACCTGATATTCGCTGCAAGGCTGTTGTGTGAAAGCATTACCCCTTTAGAAAACCCTGTGGTTCCCGATGTATAACTGATAACTGCCAGTTCTGAATTTGGGATTTCAGGTATATTATATGCCCCGGGTAAAAGTTTGTCCCCGTATGTTGCCTTATAAGCTTCTTCTGTTTCCTGAACAACTGTTTTTGTCTTTTCTGATTTATGATGGATAAAATCAAAGTTGGTCAAAGAAATGGTTCCGTTTATGTTCGGCATTTTTGACGGGTCAAGGTCTTCAAAAATGCTGTCGGCACAAAACAGGAGTACCGAATCGGAATGATTGATAATATTATGTGTGTCGTCGGGTTTAAAGTCGGGCAAAACAGGCACAATAACAGCACCATAGGTCACAGCCGAAAGATATACCATTGCCCATCGCGCAGAATTTTTTCCAATGAGCGCGATTTTATCCCCCTTTTTGATGCCGGTTTTTTCAAAAAGAATATGAATTTTCAGAATCCTGGCAGCGACATCGGCATATGTAAAACATTCCCCCCTATAATCAGATAGTGCGTTCAGGTTCCAATTTCCCCTGATACTCTGGTTCAGATACCGGGTAAAATTCTCATTGAGCATATTCTATGATTTTCTGTTTGGCGCATCAAATATATGAAATTACTATAAAGATGAATACCTGTAAGTATTAAAACTTTAATCCGGCTATTGAAAATGTAGAAAAAAAGTGTTTTCTTTGCCTTATCAAAATGATGAAAAAGTTATTTATCCATATTATTCCTGTTATTGCAGCAGCGATACACTGCTCTCGCGGGAAGGGTATGGAATAAAAACAGCATAATAAAATTGCAGCCATTCTCTTCCGGGGAATGGCTTTTTTGTTTTATAAAAACCAGTAAATGAAATATATAGTCATCATAGCAGCAGCAATTCTTTATGTGCCAATCACATAGGGCAGTATTTTATTGCGGCTGCAAGCCCCGCCCTGTGTGAAAACAGCGCGGGGCTTTTTTTTGGATTTTATTGTTTAACATAATTTTTACCAAATGAAACCACAACCTTTCAATTTTGAAGATTATCTTTCAGAAAACTGTAAGTCAACCAGGAGTTCATTCCTTCGCGAAATCCTCGAAACGGCAGAAATGTCGGATATTATTTCTTTTGCAGGAGGACTACCTAACCCCGGATTATTTCCTGTAAACGAAATAAAATGGGCGTTGGATAAAGTAATGACGGAAAATGCCAGGTGCGCCCTTCAGTATGCCGGCAGCCAGGGATACCGGCCCCTGCGCGAATGGATTTGTAACAGATACTATGAAAGATTCGGTATTCACATTGATCCCGGCAATATCATCATCACCAACGGATCGCAACAAGCATTAGACCTTTCAGGGAAACTTTTTATCAATCCCGGCGATTGTGTTGTGATGGAAAAACCATCGTATATTGGTGCCATCCAGGCATTTTCGGCATACAATGCCAGGATGGAGCAGGTAACACTTCAGCACGACGGGATCAATATTGATGAGTTTAGCGAAAAAACCAGGTCTTTGATGCCGAAACTATGTTATTGCATACCCAATTATCAAAATCCCAGCGGGATAAGCTATTCGTCTCAAAAAAGACATCAATTCGCCGAAATGATTTCTGATAAAAAACTTATTGTTCTTGAAGATGACCCATACGGCGAAATATATTTTGACAATAGCGGACATATTCCGATTTCCTTTCTTATTCCAGACCAATGTATCCTGACCGGTTCATTTTCAAAAATGATCTCCCCCGGGATACGCGCCGGATGGATGGTGGTAAACGAAAAAATAAAGTCCCATTTTCTTAAAGCCAAACAGGCTGCCGACCTGCATACCAACAATATTGTTCAGCAGATGATTTACACTTTTCTGACCTGTTTCAATATTGATGACCATCTTGATAAAATAAGGGGGCACTATCTAAGGCAAAAAAATAACCTTATTGAAACAGCAAAAAAATACCTGCCCGAAGGCACAAAATTTACTAATCCTGACGGGGGTATGTTTGTCTGGGCAACATTGCCCGATGATTATGACACCATGCAACTGGTAGATTTTGCCATGCGCGAAAAAGTGATATTTGTACCGGGTAAAACATTTTTTGTAAGTGGTGAAGGAAACAACACCATGCGGCTCAATTTCACCAATTCATCATTGCAGGAAACAGAAGAAGGCATGAAAAGACTTAACAGGGCATTATGCAAATACAGGGAAAACCTGCATGTGATGGCGGGATTATGAGCCCGGCCTGACAAAAATTTTAAATCTGCCAATACCTATTTTGTGAAGCCTGTATTTAAGCGAAACGCCCAGGACTCCAAAGCCGTATTTTATGCTTCGTCGAAGGTTAATAGATGATGCTTCGGGAAAGTATTTGGTAGGACAGGTAACTTCGGCTATTTCGAACCCTGCCATGAATATCTGGGCTATCATCTGGTTATCGAAAACAAAATCGTCGGAATTAATATTATAGTTAATTGCCTCGAGCACCCTGTGCGAAAAAGCACGATAACCGGTATGATACTCAGATAATTTCTGGTTTAATAAGATATTCTGAAACAATGTAAGCAAACGGTTTGAGATATATTTATAAAGCGGCATACCACCTTTAAGGGCGCCCTTGCCCAATATCCGCGAGCCGAAAACTACATCATACAACCCGTTTGCTATAATGTAACTCATCGAGTGAATTAATTTAGGGGTGTACTGGTAATCGGGATGGAGCATTATTATAATATCCGAATTAAGCTCAATGGCTTTATTGTAACAAGACTTCTGGTTTCCGCCATACCCCTTGTTCTCTTTGTGTTCGACAATATGTTTTATACCGATCTCATGTGCTTTTTTCACCGTATTGTCCCTGCTAAGGTCATCCACCAGGATGATTTCATCCACGATGTCCATTGGTATTTCACTATAAGTTTTTTCCAGGGTTTCTTCGGCATTATAGGCCGGCAATACAACTGTAATTCTTTTGTCGTTAATCATGATTTCTGATCAAAAATACATATCCATTCTTTTCATAAAGTACTTTTACCCCGGGATATATCTTAAGGATTGCATCCCTGCTGGTTACTTTACACGCAAAATAGGCATCTTTATCAATATCGCCGGACAACAGCCATTCTTTATCGTATGAAAGCCGGTTGCCCTGCGGGACCTTATTGGCATAAAAAAGTTGTGCATAACTTTTATAACCTACCGTGGCCACATATACATCTTTATCTTTTAAACTTTTAAAAAACTCAATCGCAGCACCCTGGGAGTATTGTTCTATTTTACCAACATAAGTAAGAAGTGTAAGATATACCGCCATACCGGTTGAAATAAACAATACCACAGCTCCCCGAAGAACCGGTTGTTTTTTCTGCAAAATAAAAAACAGAATTAAACCGGTAACCAGCACCAAAGCAACAAGGGGCTCAAAACCAGACCAGTTAACTTCAGCCATTAAAATTCCCTTTGTATACTCATCTATTTTAGGGAACAACGGAAGGATTTTATGATTAAAAATGCCCAATACAGGCAAAATGGCAACAACCAGAATAATGAATACACCAACCGAAACAATGCCATAAATCACCCATCTTGATAAAACAGCCTTTTTTTCTGAAATACCATAAAGAAGCAAAGCAGCAAAATATGTAAGCGGAAAGTAACAAAGCGAAGAATAGTGCACAATTTTGGTACGTACAATTGTAAAAAGTACCAGCACTACCCAGAACAATATCATCATCCACCGGGAGTAATCCTTCATTTCGGCATTGTTTTGTTTTGCTATGGTAAATCCCTGAATGGCAAATAACGATGCCGGGAAGACCCCAATCAGCAACACTATAAAATGATAAAGGAAAAAACCCCCATGACCGGCATCTTCTGTTTGAAATAACCTAACCTGGTATACAATGAAATCTTTTATGATGGTAAAATTGCCGTTCGCCATTTGCAGGATAAACCAAAAGCCTCCCGTTATCATAAGGGTAATGGTAAAAATCAGCAAATGCTTAATTGTAATTATCTTTTTAAACCTCGAAAAAATCCAGAAAATACCAGCTGTAAGCATAAAAACCAGGAGCGCAACAGGCCCTTTGGTAAGGATAGCCAAACCAATGAAACATG
The DNA here is from genome assembly GCA_016936215.1 of Bacteroidales bacterium. GTDB lineage: Bacteria > Bacteroidota > Bacteroidia > Bacteroidales > UBA10428 > JAFGPL01. The sequence goes on along the minus strand of JAFGPL010000180.1, from coordinate 7,383 downwards.
AAGATAAAAAAACAGGTAATGTTTTGTTATTTTTCCTGTATATTATAAACTGGTGAACTCCAAGAAAAATAAACAGGTTAAACCAGGGGTCAATAATACCCGACTTGAAATACAGGAAAGGCAAAATACTGCACGCATAGGTTAAGGTCCAGATTAAACCGAATTTTTTGTTGATTAACCTTCTGCCGATATTAAAAAGAACAAGGAGGGTGACAATACCGCATACCGCGTTAGGAATCCTGGCTGCAAATTCGTTTACACCAAAAATCTTCATAGAAAGCACCTGCATCCAGATAAAAAGCGGCGGCTTTTCCCAGAAAGGCAGAAAATTTATCTGTACATTCAGGTAATCGCCCGAAACGATCATTTCGCGAGCCGATTCGGCAAAATTTATCTCATCCCAATCGAACAGGTGTACACCGCCGATAAAAGGCACAAAAAGTAAAAACGCCCCTGATGCAATAAAAATATTTAACAATAAAGGCTTGTCAACTTTCATTTTCAATGCGTTTTTTATTTGTAATCATATGAACCAGCCCTTTATCTGCCCATTTGCTGGGGGTTAAAAATACGTATTTATAAATAATTAATGTGCATATAACGCCAATTAAAGACCCGGAATAAATGTCAATTAAAAAATGCTGAGAAAGATAAACCCTTGAAAATGAAACAACAATAGCCATAACTACGCAAATGGATTTTACAAAGTTATTCCCAGAAATCACGGCCAGGCATAGAAATAAGCCAAATGCAGTGGCAGCATGGCCTGACGGGAAACTCAAATATTCCCTCATTTGCACCCCATCTACAAGGTGCAGTTGAAATATCCCTTCAAAATATTTTACCGGACGAAGTGAACCTGTAAAAATCAACCTTTTGAACAACTGAACAACCAATCCCCCCATGAGATAGGACGATAAAATAAAAAATGACTTCCTGAAAGAAACTAAAAGATACAAAACTCCAACCCCCGCAGCAAACAAACCATCTCCCAGGTTGGTAATATATTTAAAAAAATAATCGGTAAAAACGCAGTGATACTTATTGATAAAAAGATGTAAAGAGTGTTTATCAAATAATACTAATGGAAAGGCAAGGAAAATAAATGTTATGAAAAATGGTACAAAAAAAAACCTGTTCCTGTTAAATATATCTTTCAGAAGAGCCATGCATGCAATTTTTGTCAAAGAAAACAAATTTTGCCGACTTGAATTACTTTGTAAGGACGTTTTTTAAAAGATGAAAGCCTTACATCTTCTGCTAATCGTCATCATCATCGTTTATCCTCGACCCCGAATAGCCGTCGTCGAGATATGAGGGCTGGTTCTCTGATTCATAAAAATAGATATTTATCCTTGCAGTATCGCGAAGAAAATCTATTTTGCCAATTTCTATGCGGTTTATATTGATACCGGTCCTTTCTTTAAGGTCTTTCAACAACTCCTCCCTTTTTTCGGGCTTTATAAGGTCAATCTTTTCATAACTGATAGTTTTGCACGACTCATGTCTGAGAAGAAATACCTTTTCAAGAAGAAATACAATAAATACGATGGAAATATTTGTAAACACAAGTTCGGAATAGCTTACCTTTTTGTTAGCCAAAGCGTTGATAACAGATATGCCGATGACTACAAACAAATAGGTCATCTCTTTTATAGGAATGGCATCGGTACGGTACCGGAGTATCCCGAAAATTGCAAAAAGGCCGAGCGCGAAACCCAACTCAAGCTTTACATTCTCGAGAAGATAACAGAGAAGAAATACGATTACAGAGATGAGCATATAGGAGAAAAGGTAATCCTTGCGCCTGGTTATCGGGTAATAGAGGTATCGCACTACCAGAACCACCATCAACATATTAAAACCAAACCTGATAAGCAGTTCGAAAAAATCCTCGGCATCAATTAGTTTAATCCCAAAGAACTCGGGAATAGTCTCAAGAAAAATCATTATGGTTACTTATTTTGTCAAATATTAATAAACTCTCTTTAAAGCGGTTATATTTTACCGAATCGTCGGTCAATACCCTTCCTATGCAATATTTGCTTAATCCACGCGGTGGTATGCCCATTTCATCAAGCACCTGGCTGATGCATGAATCATTCCCGTTGGAATTGTCCTTTTTTACTTCAGCAATGGCAAGTTTTGGAAGGTCTTTGTGCACGTGCCCGTTTTCAAAATATAAATTGTAATCAATGGTAATGCGTTCGGTCAGCTTGTTATTTACCAAAGTAAGCCTGTTAAAGGAGGTATATACTTTTGGCTCAAGCGATTCCGGCGCCATTGGGGAATTCTCATATATAAATTTTTTCGATTCTTCGGTCAGTCTGGTTTCTAATTTCGGGGTCTTTATGCGTTTTTTAATCGTCCGGCCGTTTTTTGTTTTGTATTTTATTTCAAGAAAATATAAATTGCTTTCCTGGTATGCCCTAAACCGCACCTTATACCTATTCACCTTTCCGTTATGATGGTCGAGGTACAATTTATTATCGGGTGTGTCGTAATAAAGTGAAAGATAAGAAAACTCCCTGTCTTTTCCTATGGTGAGTATCCGGTAATCAGGTTTGATCCTTTCAAGAATTTCCGGCAGCAGCAGGTTTGAAAATACATATTTGAAATCCATCCTGTTCAAAAGGCTCACAGAATCCATCTCCTGAAGGGTAATACCATCGTACCCTGCTATTATTTTTAGTAATTCTTTCAAATTAAAGAACAGTTATGGCCTGTATTTGTATTCATATGTTTTCCAGGAAACCAGTTTGTTTTTCTCATCATACTCTTTTTTGGTAACCCTCAGGTTGCCATTGTATTCGTAAATAATTTTCTGGACCTGTTTTCCTGACTCGTCGTATTCGGTTTCAGAGATTTTATCGTTATTCGAGTTGTATGTGCAGACTATCTTCTTTTTTATACTCTTGTCTTTATCGTATTTAATTTCCTCGACTTTATTTCCGTTGGCATCATATTTTTCAACCGAGGTAAGGTATCTTGTCTTTCCATCAGCATTTTCCCATGATTCGCGGCTAATAATACCGCTTACCCTTCTCTCATCATCCGATTGTGCACTTACCAGGAAACAGAAAAGTAAAAACGTGAAAGAAATAAAAAACTGCTTCATTATTTTATAATTATAAAGTCATCTAAAACAACATGTTGGAAGTCTTCGGTTATTTCAACGGTATCGGCAACCGGGTACACCTGCCTTCCGGTCGGGTCGGTAAGGGCATAAACGATGTATGTTCCCTTTACTAAGTTTGAAAACTGGTAAGTACCATTGTGATGTGTCCTTACATCGTCAAAATGAGATTTATCATTGCCATAAACAACAAATACCCGTTCATCGGCACCATAATATTCTGCAAGCAATGTGGTACGCTCGTTATTATAATCACGCACATAAACCCTGCCTGTGATAGATGATGTCCCGTCATCATAATCCATCGTTTCAAGCACTACAATATCATCGGCCTTCACGACTTCGTTGTTACTTTTTATTTTCACATCAACCATTACCGGATATATGCCTGCCCCATAAAGCCCTGTAGTATCTGTTGAATAAGCAAAAATTTTATAGTTGCCCTTGCGCAGGTATTCAAAACGGTAACTTCCGTCCCAGTTGGTTTTTATGTCATTACTGTAAACCTGATCGTCACCGTAAATAATAAAAACGTCTATATCGGGGGCATAAAAACTATCAATTAAATGGGTAAAGGAGTTATTGTATACCTTCGTGAACACTTTGCCTTCTATTACTGAGTTTCCACCTTCTCCTTCTTCACTTGTGCAGGAAATAATTATCGCAAATGCGAAACCTAAAAAGAAAATCCGTATCATGTGTATGCTTTGCCGTTTAGTATCAAAAATCATGCAAATATATAAGCATTATTGATTTTTGCCCGATTAAAAGTAAAAACTTTTCAGCAGGAACACCACTTCTGAATTTAATTCCTTTAATCCAGTGAGAGGATTTGCCGAAATAAATTTTTTAAAGTATACTTACAATCTTAAAATTAGTTTCAATATAAAATGAAATAAGATGAAAAAATATAAATGCACGGTTTGCGGTTATATATACGACCCTGAAGAAGGCGACCCCGACGGGGGTATTATGCCCGGGACAGCTTTTGAAGATATTCCCGATGACTGGGTGTGCCCGGTTTGCGGTGTTTCAAAATCTGATTTTGAAGAAACTGACTGATATACCGGTGAAATGAAACGGGTTTATTATCTCACTGCGTTACTATTTGTGGCAGCAGCGCTTACAGGTCAGCCATACAGCCCGGCTGACAGTATCAGGTGGCTTTTCAACGAAGGTGATTACCGGGGGGTGATAAACAAATCTGCCGTATTAATAAAAAACAACCAGTCCGACAGGCATACCTGGTATTTCCTTGGAAAAGCCTATGCCGGTTTGTTTAATTATGACAGCGCTTCGATATGTTACGAAAATGCTTTGAAGCATAACCCGACAGACCCGGCAGTACTGAATGCCCTTGCATCGAGCCTGGTTGCTGGCCGAAAGCTTAAAAAAGCCGAAGCCATTTACAAGGCTGTCCTGCAATCAAACCCCGGCAACATCGAAGCCAGAGTTAACCTTGCCGGTATTTATTCCCGGCTGGGAAACGACATGGAAGCAAAAAACATCTACACGGGTTTATATACTGAAAATCCGGGCAACCTGCATTACACCCTTCTCCTTGCCGCTTGTTACAACGCTTTGGATATAAAAGACAGCGCGATATTTTATTATGAAAAATGCCTTCATGGAAATCCCGGAGACTTTACTTCGGTTGTGAAACTATCGGGTTTATACCTTAAAAGCAAAGAATACCAGAAAGGGTTTGAAATTACAGGAAAATATCTTGCAAATGATTCATTAAATATTCCAGTTTTAAAGCTTAACGCCTATTTCAGTTTTTTGCTTGAAAACTACGATGATGCCATAAAAAGCTTTACATTGGTCACCGAACTGGGGGACTCATCTTTCATGGCAATGAAATATCTTGGTTTGTCGTATATTAAAAAAGAAGACATGTACCTTGCAGCACAATACCTTCATAAAGCCCGCAACCTGGACACCACCGATTTTGAAGCATGCATGTATCTTGGTATTTCAACAGGTTGGACTATCAACAAAGAAGCGGGCATTGAATATCTTAAAAAAGCTTTTGGACTAATAAACCCTCCGGACGAAACTGTGGTAAGAATCTACAGGGAGCTGGCAGATTTGTATGCAGCCTGGAACAAACCTGCCGAAGCCATTGAGTATTACACGAAAATTCTAGGGTTTAAGACTAATAACCGTTTAGTCCTGTTCAAAATGGCTAACGTTTATGAAAATACAGATAAGCAATCGGCATTGAAGTGGTACCAGGATTTTATGAAAACACGGGACCCTGATCATGCCCCTGTTCAAACCAACGCAGAAGGCTTAATAATTGTGTCATACTATGATATTGCAGAACAACGGATAAAGAAATTAAAAGAAGAGCTTTTTTTTGAAGGTAAATTAAATGCCGAATAGTAAACAAAAAGAAAATACAGAAATATTCTTTGATACAACTCTGTGGTAAAATTGCTTTGTTTTCTTTGTTTTGCGGATTAAAACAAAATTACACAGTATTGTAACCGCCCAGGAGGGTATAAAACCAGAAAGAGGCCACCGGAGGCCTCTTTCTTATAATTCATCAAAATACAAGCAAATAATTATATAGCATTTGCAGCAGCCCTTTTTTGCATATCTTCTGCCAGGTTTTTTAATTCCAGGATGCCACCGCCCGACTTTTTAAGTTCACGGCATTTTTCAACAGTTACGACACATTCGTTGTATTGTTTCATAAGCAGTTGGCTAATGGCAATATTGAAGGTAGCGGCAAAAGCAACATCTTTGTCAACCCTGGCTTTTTTTACTTCAGGGTTAAATTCAGCAAGCGCCTTGTTCCAAATGGCAATAGCCTCTTCAAATTTACCACGGGCAGCATCTACTGCATTTTCGTCTCCGATTACAATCTGGCAGGCCTCGTTGGCAAGTGTAAAAGCCTGGTCGAAATCAGAATAATCAAATTTCTTGGCCTTAATTGTATAGATATCTGGGGTAAACCATGAAGGATAATAACCATAAAGGTTATTTAGATCAGAGTTTAAATTGCCAATCCCGTTTTTCATGGCATTTTGTTTATTAGAACCCAGCATATTGCCGTATTCCTTGTATGCATCTGAAGGATTACCCTTCTCACCTGTTGAATGGTTTCCACCCAGATCGAACTCTTTGTTATATACAGGCTCATTCGTTTGATTGTAAAGCACCGCTTTAATCTTGTAAGATGATGACCATACATAATAATAATATGTCTCTGTTTTCTCAACCCCGTCTTTGGTATATTTCTTAACACTGGTCTTTTGCTCAGGCTTAGTTGTTTCGTAAGGGTATTCATCAATAAATACTTTGAAATCAAAAGAGCCGTCGGCAGATTTTTGAAAACCGGCCACGTTAATGCCCCCCATAATGATATCCCTGATATATTTGTCGCCCGATGCGGTGCTAACCTCCACCACATAGCTTTTATACTCTTTTGGTAACGGCTTCAGGGGCAAACGGATGTAATTATACTTTCCAACACTGTTTTTATCGGGATTTTGCGAGTACCCGAACGATAAACAAAAAACGGTAACGATAAAAACGCCAATAATCTTTTTCATATAAATAAGGTTTTAAATTAAAGTTAAAGTGAACTAATTATCAGATATTTTTCTAATAATAAAAATATTCCTCATGCAACACATCACTAAACTCACCGGTAACAGTGTATGTTGAATTTTCTTTTTCAAAGGTCAGGTTAAATTCAAATTTGTTATAATCTCCATTTTTAGATATAACAAGTGTACCTTCAACCACATGCATATAATTAAACACGGTACCTGCAATTTTTTCTCCATATTCGTCATACTCAAGGTCGAAAGCAACCTTCACGCTGGAGAATTCACCAGGGTCAGAGGCATACCATTTGTAAACATATGTACCTTCACCTATTTTGGCAGTGTTGTTTGAATTCAATTCAAAAGTGATATAATGGCTTGGCATATCTCCCTGAGACGACTGAATCCCTATCCAGTAATTTCTGTAGGTAATTTCGTCATTGGTACCATAGTCTTCAACCATGCCGTAGTTTAGCGGATAACTTTCTCCATTGAAAACTATAAATCCGGAATCTTTAATATCTGATGAACATGCATTAAGCAAAAGGACAAAGCCTGCAACCGGTAAGAATAGTCTTAAAATTTTTTTCATAACTAACTATATTAACCCACATTGCAGGGTAAGACCCTAAAAATGAAGAAAGATTTGTTAATAACCCCTATATTTATTAACAAAAGGCTTTGATG
>JAFGPL010000179.1 GCA_016936215.1 Bacteroidales bacterium | reverse complement strand
TCAATTTTCGATTTCCCTCTTTGCACAGCCTTCAGGTCTGCACTTATTTTTGATGAAAGCCTCAGGTACTGGTTTGCACGGCCTCGTCTGAATGATCAGGAACATCCGGGTATCCTCGACGATGATAATCCAATGAAAGGAGGCTACCGCAACTCAAACAGGCTTGTAACCCTGCTCGATAACCACGACCTGCAAAGACGCATCATGAGCCATGCCCGCACCAGGCATCCCGGTTCAGGTGAAGGTCTCGAACAGGCAATAAGGATGGTCAAACTATGCCTTGGGGCTTTGTTTACAATGCGTGGCATCCCCCAGTTATATTATGGCACAGAAATAGGGCTTGAAGGATGGAAAGAAACCGATGACCGCGATATGCGCCGCGATTTTCCCTGGCAGGTTATCGGTCCCGATCACAGGCCTATGCCCTCTTTTCATAAAGAAAAGGAGATATACAACTGGACAAGTGATTTGATAAGGCTGAGAAAAAACAGTGCTGCACTCAGGTATGGCACAACCATTACCCTGTGGTCGGACGACCTCGTGTACGCTTTTCTTCGGATTGCCACCGATGATGCAGCATTGGTGATTATCAACAATGGTTATCTGCCGATGCCCACACCCATTGAGATTGAATTGAATACCCCGGTTATTTCCAACCGGATCAGAAACAAGATACAATCTGAATTAAAGCATTGGAAAACAGGTAAGCGGCTGGAGGTACAAAACGGAAAGATCAGAATCAGCGTACAGGGCAAGTCCATTGAAATTTTCTGCTGATGATGCTTCGGGATGTATAGGTTTAGTATTCAGAAAGCGGTCTGGCTTTTAAGACTAAATCTCTATCAACCTGATACTAAATAACGGTCCGACTATTTGGTTTTCATGAGCCCTGAATGTCACGGTTATCTTTTTTTTGCCGTGTGTTAATACTTCCGGTATTACATATTGGTTTTCAAAAAATACTTTTTTATTTCCATAAGAGATTTCTTCTGAGGCGATTACACTATTGCCGACAACGATATCAAATTTTCCTGAACCGGGAAACGTGCCAAGGTATTCCACAATAATGGCTGTTGGTCTTTTTGGGGGTACTTTTATCTCGTATGAAAACCATCCGTTATATGATTTCCTGTATGGCCTCATTTTGTAATGACCTGCATGCGAATGTTCACTTTTCAGTTTGTGTTTTTGTTCTGCAACTGAATCGCCTGCTGTTATGAAATCGTGTGTTATTGTTTCGAGCCATTTTTTTCTTGCCTGAAGCGCATTATAGTCGTTTTCCAGGTTTTCCCATTGCTTTGCACTGAATAAATCCCAGTATACAGAGTAGGTTCGTTCATGGGTGAGATAAAATGGTTTGAGCAGCACATCCCTGGGTTTTCCTACACCTTTTGTTAAAAATTCGTTTACCCTTCCCTGCACCGGCTCGGTATAGTTTGCCGGGTCACGGTCTGTGGTTACAAAGACAGGGACATAAAGCTGGTCGCTCATATTGAGGTCACCTTCGGGGCCAAGGTCGCCAGCAAGGACGAGCGGGCCGTACATCACGGCAATCCTGTTCCGGTCATCAGGCATTGATTCAAGCCGTAAGGTAAAAGGTATGGCAACTTCAACCTGATCATTGTTTTTCCAGGTTCTTTTTAACCTTACAAAACTGCCCGGTGTTTCTGAAACCTCTTGAGTTTTGCCATTTATTTTAATGGTAATGCCGTTTTTTGCCCAGTAAGGATAACGGATACAAAACGTCAAATCAGCCGGTCTGATTAGATTCAAGCGTATAGATGTGCCTTGTTCTTCGGGATACTTTGTTTGCTGTTTTAGTACTACACCCTTCTCTTTCCATGTCAGTTCAGATGCAATAAACTGGTTAATGAATATTTCTTCATCATTATGGTAATATATTGCCCCGCTGTGCTTTGAATGGATTTCCAAACTGGTTCCGGCACCGCAGGTAAATGAATATGGTGGCTGATATTCTTTAAAACCGCCCATGTCAAGCGAAAGATATTCTGCAATCCTTCCATCGGCCGGGTGCTGCGAAGCAAGGATATGGTTAAATAATACCCGCTCATAAAAATCCGCAGCCTGCGCAGAAGTTGTCCACGAAAAGATATGGCTGGTAAGCTTCATCATGTTGTAGGAACTGCACATGTCAGAAGTTAAAGGACCGAGCCTGTTACGAAGCCTGCCTGTCCTGCCGAAATAACCATTATTGCCTTGTCCGCCTGTTACATAGGAGTGATGTTTTACTACCTGCTTCCAGAAAAATTCAGCGGTTTTCCGGTCAGCGCTATCGCCGGTAAGTTCATAATGCCTTGCCAATCCAATGATACCGGCCATTTGTGTATTAACATGTTCGCCCGGAAGAACATCAACGCCATGCATCAAAGAATCGAAAACAGATTGGCAGTGAAATTTCTTCGAAAGCAGGAGATATTTATCCTCGCCGGTATCGCCGTATAAATCAGCCATTACCTCGATGATACCGCCGTGTTCGCATTGCAGGATTTTTTGCATTGAACTGTCGGGCAGGTGCATAACAATTGTTGCAAGCCAGTAAGCAAATTTCTTTTCTGTTTCAAGTGCTTTTTGGATACCGCATAAACGGAAGGCATCACGAAGCCCGGCCATAATTTTATAACCGGTGTAAAAAGGTGTCTGTATGTCATTCAGATAGAAATCGGATGACCGGATGCTCACTTTGGCAACTTCTGTAAACATTGATTTTCCGCCCGGGATTGCCCCGATATAATCCGTGCTGTCGGCAACCTGGCAGCTATCGAGTTCATCAATAATGTAGTTTACCCTTTCCAGTAATTGATTATTGCCCGTTGCCTGGTACATCAGTGCACAGGCGCTCAGGTAATGGCCCATGCTATGAGCTGCAATGGTATGGTCTTCCAGACCGTGGTAGTGTTCTGCTTTAGGCATTAGTCCGGCTTCTGACCTGAATTTTGCCAGGAGCTTGTCCGGTTCAAGACTAAGTAATGTGTTGAGGTTTAATTCGGTTGCACTTTTGAACGGACCATTCAGCAGCCTGATGTTTTTTAAATCAAATGAATAGGCAATTCCTGAAATCAAACGGTTATCGGTGCCTGCAACTTTATTATTGTTTTTATCCCTGCATCCGGTAAGGAGCAGAAGCATGATAAGGGGCATTAGTGTGTTAATCGCGGAAAACTTCATAACACAGCAATATGTTAACGTGAGATGATAAAAATAATAAGTTTTTTTATTTTTTTGAAACAATGGCCGCCCATCCTCCTCCTTTTACAAGCTTTATTTTTATCGAAGACCGGTTATTAATAACAGAGGCCGCTTTTTTATAATCAATGGCCACTTTGTTTGCATTCATCCCATCCTGCATTATTTCGATGTTGTACTCACCACTTCCGAGAAATGAAAAATCAACATTCAATTCACGTTCAGTCCAGTCGGTCATGGCGCCAATATACCACTTCTCACCATTCCGCCTTGCCATCAAAATATAATCTGAAATCTCTGCAGCCATTATAATGGTTGTGTCCCAAACCGTGGGGATTTCTGAGATAAATTCAGCACATTCCTTTTCCCTGTAATAGTTAGATGGTGCGTCGCAGAGCATTTGGAGCGGGCTTTCGTAAACGATATACATCGCCAGCTGGTGGCACCTGGTACCCTGGCTCATCGGCCTGGTAAACCTGGGGAAGAAATTGTCAGCCTGGGCATTGTCCATGGCGCCCGGGGTGAAATCCATTGGCCCGGCCATCATCCTGATAAACGGCAGGGTTACATC
>JAFGPL010000178.1 GCA_016936215.1 Bacteroidales bacterium | reverse complement strand
TCATCTCGAACAAATTTGTCAAGAACTCAAACTCCCGTTTTAAAACCCTGTCGTAAAACCTGATTTTGCGTAGTTTTAGTTTACTTTTCACAACTCCTTCTTGGACTGTTACTTCAATGATTTGGTCTTCAATTACCCCGGAATGGATTTCTTCACCAATTGGACAGGTTTCGATGCTCTCATAAACAGCATTATCCTTTATCCGGGTAACAAAAACTGTGTGGCTTTCACTAAAAAGCTTGAATGCCTTGTAATCGTTATAATTTTTATCGATTACATAGACAGTATTATCATCCATTTCTAGCTTTTCAAGCAATATGTGGTCGTTTTTTGCGGCTTCTGTAAACCAAACCATTTTCGGGACCGTTTCATCAACATTGATTACCGTGTGTGCTTTTATTACTCCTTTCTTACGCCCATTCTAAGGATTTCGGCCAACACATTTCAAAATATCCTTGAAAAGACTGATGGTTGAACTGTAGAATATTTCTATCTGCTTGTTTATGACACCTTTTATTCGGCTGTCTGAGATATGATGTCCATATTTTCGCAGTAATCTATTGTAGACGTTACCAAACACCGAAGAGTCTCTGCGTTTATTAGCATCGGACAATATACTTCGCTTGGGAATATGCTGAATTTGTAAATGGTTTTGAGTGATAATTTATTTTATTTATTAACCATCTCGAATAAAGCCAAAGTAGCTAAACCAATACGTATATTTTTTTGTTTAAGTTAAAAAGTCGAAGGGGTTTTTTACCTTTGTTACAGAATAAAGGTGTATATTTCAATATTAATATATCAATCCTTTGTGATGAGCCAGTTTAATCATATAATAGATATTGCTAAATATGGTCTGAATAATGATCAGGAAAAACTATTGGCTGCATTGAACGAATTGATTGAATATTCAAAGAAGACTAAAAAGATAAATTTTGCATTACAATTACAATCTATATTGAAGGAAACAATTCGTCATCAGCAAAATACAGGTCTTACAAAAGTTGGTTCTGATGGTCATTTCCAAAGAATTGAGGACAGGGAGTTTAATGAATTCATAATTGAAAAGTTAACTTCTGATTATTCTTTCGATAACCTAATATGTGATGTTGAAGTAAAAAATGAATTACAGTATTTTATACAAGAGCATAAGGCATCAGATGTTTTAAACAGATTTGAACTGCCAATCGCCAATAAGGTATTGTTACATGGTCCTTCAGGATGTGGTAAAACACTTGCATCCTATGTTATTGCCGGTGAATTAGAAAAAATGATGGTTGTAATTAACCTCGGTGCTATTGTTTCATCCAAATTAGGTGAAACAAGTAAGAACCTTTCAAAAGTATTTAAGAGGGCGACGACCGAAGATTTGATAATTTTTTTTGATGAGTTTGACTCTTTAGGAAAAATACGTGATTACGCCCAGGATCATGGTGAAATGAAACGTATTGTAAACACAATTCTTCAATTGTTTGATTATTTACCCCAAAGCAGCATTGTAATAGCAGCAACCAATCAGGTAAATATGATTGATGAAGCGCTTTTAAGAAGGTTTGATTTAAATATAAAATTTGAATTACCCGCTGAAGATAGGATACACGAACTTATAGATTTGACATTGAAAAACGGGATGTTCCAGTTCGATAAACCAAAATCAGTTAATTCAATAATTAAAGAATCGGTCGGGCTTTCATATTATGCTATTCAAAAAACCCTAATAACTTCAATCAAAAGAAGCTTATTTAGTCTACCCAAAAATACAATTCCAGCCACTGCAAAAATTAATACCAAAATTTGGCAACAATTAATTATTAAGGAGAAACGCTCTCTATCAGCGATAAAATAATTCTATCAAATATTATTTTCTAAAGTTGCTTCAAGTGAAGATATTGCTTCAAGTGTGTTGATAGCTTCAAGTTCAGTATATAAATTTCCAGATAATTCCCCTTTTAGAGGAATTTCATGGATATTGATTGCTATCGAAAAAGGCATCTCATAACTCAATGATCGCTTTTGAATCTGGTTCAATAATTTATGTAATTTGCAGTTGACTGCTATTTTAATGGTATAATTTTCACGTGATATAGTACGCTTATCAAGCCTAAAAATGACTTTCTGAGTATTACTTAACAGCTTAATACCATAATAGTAATCATCTGACCAACTTAATCCTTGTTTGAGCTTTATGGCCTCGCTTTCTGAGTTATTTAATTTTTTCGTTGCCCCGTTGCCATTTAATGGGAGATTTTTAAAGAAACCAAAAGAAATACATACAGGACAATACGAAATGTGAGTCTCTTGTATAGGCTGAATTTTATAACAAAGTGTAGCCGAAACTTCAATAACTCCCTTTTTGTGCTGTAAATCATTTAAGTATTCAGGCAAATTAAGAGGATACACCTTAATATTATTGGGTTCAATGGTATCCTCAAGTAGAAAAGTAAGTGAGTTTTCGTCTGAAAAAATGCACCTATACTCGTCTGGGATACCCTTACCAATTAATTTTTTTGACTCAATACGGGCAGATTTAAAAACATTGCTATAATTGGGCTCATCAGCAGAGTTGATAATCAAAGCTTTTATTGACTGCATGTTATCAGCCAGAGAGGGATATGTTCTAATCAATTTTGCCGCAAGATTTGCAGCTAATGGTGCAGAAAGACTTGTCCCAGCTTGTCTATCGAAGAAAATGCCAGTATTTGTACTAATAATCTTTAAGCCTGTATATTCATAGGAAATAACACTATCAAAATCACCTCCTGGCAGTGCAATATCAGGTTTAGTTAAATGTTTTGATTTCCTTTTTGAATTTTTTAATACAGGATGGACACTTAAATTGTGTTTCCGGGTATATGAAGCTGGGAAACAGCTATCAGTGGCGAGAACCTGTGAACCATTATTTTCAAAATTATCAGCGATTGCCCCAATCACAAGGTTATTATAACTATCAGCAGGAGAGCAAATATTTCTTTTCTCGTCTGCAAAATGGGTCGGATAAGAAATAGTTCGAATTGGAATGGCATTTTCAGTTAATTCGTAGTTATTACCTGCTGAAATAAAAATTAGAATATTTAGTTCATCTGCAAGTTTATCCAGAATATATGCGTATTCTGAAATATTGGAGTTATCTTTTAAGGGTTGTTCAAAAGTAATTGTCAATGTAAATATTTTACACGCATATTTCGTGTAAGCCTTCCGTATTAATTTTTCAATATCCGAAATTTTAAGTGTACCTCTTGACTTGTTTAATACCTTGATTGATAATAGTTTTGCATCCGTTTCAAAACTGCCTAAATGATCGGGGTATAATCGGTTACCCAAAGCAGCAAGGGTTGCAACAGCAGTACCATGACTAAATTCATCTAACAATGGAGAGGTTCCAGTAATATCAAATTCATTATCTTGATTAATTACTATTGCAGCAAGTGGTGTATTACTACTAATTCCTGTATCAATTATGCCTATAATTGGTAGTTCCTCATTCGCATTTGAAATTGAAAATCCATACTCCCTTATTGGTGTATTATAAGGAGATGGTCTTATAACACCCGCAGTATATGAATTAACAGAGTGGATTATGTCAAAATTGTCCAATATTTCAATTAGTTGCGTTTGTTGTATATTGAGTAATTCTATTCTTTCATTGTTAGAGTCAAATACGAAATTAATATGGTTTTGTTCTAGATAGTCCCTAAGTTTACCTTCAATTGGCATAGTAAATGATTGGAACAGTTCTGGATTTGTTATTAAATTCATTAACACATAACTTTGTAGCTCTGAGAATTCAATAATCCTTTCTGTGGATAGAAAATAAAATTCTTTAATAAAGGTTATTAAGTTATCATAAGGCCTGTTTATAGTATGGTCTTCGGTATTAATGAAAAGTTCCAATTGGGTAATGAAATTTTGGAATAAAGAGTTATCTGCAATAGCAAATTTGCCAACGGAATTATATTCTTTAAAGACAACAGGAGCCAACCCAAATTTAGAACGGTATAAGTTTTCATACTTATCGGAGTTGAAACTATCGAAAAAATGTAGCTCAATATACTCCAAATATACTGGCACATTAAGTTTGGCATTTCTTTTTCGTATCCTAATCTCCTTGTCAGCAAAAAATGAATCACGACACCTTAAAAATACATCTTTCATTGGGTCGTAATTTTTTTCTTCTTCATCATCCTGAATTCCAGGATTTCGTCTTGGTTGGGTATATTTTTCAACTCCTTCTACAGGATTACGAAAAAACAAATGCGGTTTCTTTTCCGGCATAACAATGAATATTTTTAATAACAATTAAACAAATGTAATTATTCTTTTTTATAGGCTGTTATGGTTGATTTTCATTTAAGCGACATAATTACTTTCCGTCAATCTATGTACTCCTAAAATCCTACCAATCGCACTATATGAAACCTTTTTATCAAGAAGTTGACGAATTTCCTCCTCCATACCGGTTAATTTAGTCGTTTTTGATTTACTGCCTTTTTTACGGCCAAGAATTACACCTTCGCTCTTTCGTCTTGCATGAGCTTCTTTTGTGTGTTGAGAAATCAGATTTCGTTCGATTTCGGCTGATAATCCAAATGCGAATGCCAAGACCTTTGAATTTATGTTATTGCCGAGCTCGTATCGTTCTTTAATAGTAAACACTTTAATATCTTTCTACATGCAATGATGCAAAATACTCATAATTTGCATAAGGTTTCGACCAAACCTTGAAAGCTCAGTAACGGAAAAATCTGCTTCAATTGTTTGAACAATAGTTCTATTATCAGTTAAAGAAATCAGCCGTCCGAAAATCGACTGTCCAAAAAAGTTTGTACTTTTATCCATGACTAACTGAGTTTTTAGCAAATCAAAGCTACACAAAAGAGCTAAGGGGGCAAAATGCTCTCTGGCTCTTCAAAATTTATTCCGGACAACAGTGATTGAATTCTATAAATATTTGATTTGTTTCTGAATAAAATAGGTGAATTCATATGAGTCACCTGCACATTTTGTTCCCCAAAAGTTAGGGAAAAGGTATACATGCTGCTGCTCCTCATGAGTTACAACGAGTCCTTTCTAAATTAAGCGATAATCAGATTATTCAATTATTACCTTTTGATACGCAATCCCAAAACCTTTACCGGATGATTACTTTCGAGATTGTCCTGTATTCATTATGGTTCGTTACGACCAGGTAAACACCAGGTTGCCAGCTACCAGCATCAATGCTGCCTGAAAGCCCGCTGGAATTTATTTTTCCGATATTTCTGCCAAAGCAGTCAAACACCTCCAAAGACACTTTTTGGTTGCCGGATTCTTTAAACGAATAACAAATGGTTTTCAAAGCTGCATTATAATAGATGTCCTGTTGCATAGGATCATTATGGTCTTTTAAGCCCGAAATTTCAATCGTGTTAAGGATTTGTTCGGCTGAAAATGCTGAAGCCATATTGTTGTTGTCAATGGCCTGCACTGCCCAGTAATATGTCCCCGGCGCAAGGTTGATTTTAACAGAGGTGGCATGCCCGTTGTTCCCCCCATTCATGGTATAATGTTTTCCGTCAGACAGGCTGGCGTATGCGCCCAAAACATCATCAGTGCCTGCAGCCGAGCCGATATATATATTGTACGAAATGGTATTTGCGTTCCCCTGCGGGTCGGCAGATGCATCCCACGAAAAAGTAACTTCGCCTTCGTCGTCTGAGGCCTGCAGATTTGAAGGCGCTGAAGGGGCTTCGTTCACGGCTGAAGCATTATTTTTATACAGGTAAGTGGCTTTGGCGCCTGCATCGCTTGGCGGGCCGCTGATTAAAAAATCCATTTTGTGATCGTTGTTAAAGTCTGCTTTTGCAAAGGTTGGATGAACAATGCCCGGAAATACAGCCGCATCTTTTGAGAACGAAAAATTGCCATCGTTGAGCAACAATTGCGAGAATGCTGTAACATTTGAGCCCATGAGGAACATGTCAAGGTCCCCGTCTATGTCGAAATCGCCAACGTCGAGCGATGAATGCAGCAACCCGGGTACATCGGTATCGGTGCTGTCCTGGAAAAACGTCGGGTAATTGTTCTTATATACTTTGGCAGAAGCGCCCTGATACGAACCGGTATAAGCCACATCATCGAATCCGTCGTTGTTAAAATCGGCCCAGCAGATATCGCCATAAGCAACACCGCTCATGGCGCTGTTTACACCCATAAAAGTGCCGTCGCCCATGTTTTGGTAAAGCATGGTAAACGGGCTTGAACTGCTGTTACCAAAGCCCGAAAGCACAATATCAGGATACCCGTCTTTTTCATAATCGCCAAGCTTCAGGCGGCTGTGGTGCAAAGGTTCAATATTCTGAACGGTGTCGAAGGTATTGTTACCGTTATTGTGAAAAACCATTGTCTGGTCTAAGCTGTTCATGTCCATTCCCGAGATCACCACATCTATGTCACCGTCTTTGTCAAGATCGGCCACATCAAGCGACGACAGGCTGAGGTCGGCAAGACCGTGGCCGGTGATTTCAGTAAAAGAATCATCCCCGTTGTTCTTATAAATTTTGGTTGCTGGAGAGAAAATACCCCATCCGGGATCGTAATCGTATGCCCCGCAGGCAAACAGGTCGGGCCAGCCGTCATGGTCAATATCGGCCCATTTAATCTCTCCCTCAACAAGCCCGGGGAAAGAAGCGACCTGGGTAAATGTTTCATCGCCATTGTTTTTAAATACCATAAAAACCAATGCAGGAGTGCCGGCAACGCCTGTATCGCCAAACATCGCGAGGTCGAAAAACCCGTCTTTGTTGAAATCAGCCCAGGCAGCAGCACCGTTTATTACTTTTGGAAATGATTGTGCAACCGGAATAAACTCTGTTGCTGAACTTATTCTGGTCAAAAACAGCAACATAAAAATTGAAGCAAATGTCTTCGTTTTCATTTTTTATCGTATTTAATTTTTACTTGAATTTAATCAAATTTTTTTAATACAGAAGGGAATTAGGTATCAATATTCAGTTAGCTTAACGGGTCTAAGTCGTTGATATGTACCTCCTAACAGAAATAAGTTTGCAACTTCGGATTTGAATTGTAAATTACTAACTAAATATGAGATGCTTTGTTACTCATCACGCCGAAGCGTGATTCATGAGATCGCTTCGCTAAGTTCCTTCGTCAGCAGGACAAAGGTGATATAGAGTTGCTTCCTTCGTCAGCATGACAAAGATAATGTCGTGTGATTGTCATCCTGAACGATAGTGAAGGAACTTATTTAAATGTTAGACATTAGGCAAATAGCAATTCGAATATCGAACAAGCCAACCTACGCTAAAGCTA
>JAFGPL010000015.1 GCA_016936215.1 Bacteroidales bacterium | reverse complement strand
GTGATCAGGTGGGGAAAGAGCCTGCCTACCCCTAAGACAGGGGTTAGATGTTGTAAATATTTGTATCGGATACATATTCTTTACCGCGGAGCGGTTATGATATTGTAGAAATTTGTATTGAATATGCACCCTTTACCGCGGAGCGGTTATAGTTTTCTACAAAAATATGTGCGCAGGCAAGTCTGCGAGAAGTTCATGGAGGGTAACTGGCGATAATAACATTTTACCAACATTATTTATACATTCTTTTCAGATCAATGTTTTACAACCAATTGCCTGCTGTATGAATTCTTTCCATCGCTGACTTCAACGATATAAGTCCCTTCCTGTATATTAGATACCGGAATGGTAAATGAATCTCCAGTTTTCACATCTGAATAAAATACAATCCCGAAAGTATTATAAATCTTAATGGTGTAGGTTGTTGTTATATCCTGATCGTTGATTGTCTTAAGTTCGGGAATAATTGAGGTATCACCCGATATTGATGAAGTATTTTGAACTTTCGTAACCGATACCTGAACATTATCCCTTGCAGGATTTGGGCTTAACACCAAATAACCTCTGCTGGAAATGGATATGGGAAAATAACAGCTACTACTTGTACCACAAGTGTTCTGTGCATTTACAGCTAAAGCATAATAACCGGCAGTATACCAGGCAATGTCACAGGTATGTCCGTTAGGTGCAAAATAATTATTATAAACACCTGGCATTAATGACCAATTATAGGAAGTTACATTTGCACGAACATCTGTGAGATGTGCAGTATAGGTCGAAGATCCGCCAACAAGGTTACTGCTTAACCCGGTGATTCCAATGATACCGGGAACACCAACCCAAACTGTGTACTTTGTCGTTAATACTACTCCGAAAGGTGTGGTTACTGTAGCCTGTATTATTCCTGGGCCAGATGCATTTGCTAATCCCCGGAATACTGCACTATTTCCGGATGAAGAAATTAATTGCAGCATACCACTAAAAACTGACCAACTTATTGTACTCCCAACATATAAGTTATTAACAGAAAAAAGATAATCTGAGTTACAAACCATTGAAGGGCCTGTAATAAACGGATTTTATATATAAAATAATAAAGTAGAAGAATAATAAGGACTATAATCTTTATGATGTCGCATTAACGGCCCAAATCTCCATTTCGAAATGAAAATATCCTGCTGGTCGGTGGTAATTGCTGAATGATCCACTCCAGCATAACGAACTTTCGCTGGATATACTTGGTTACTGGATTCGATGTAACTTCCATCGGACCAGTATATACTTTGAGCACCTACAGTGCGCCAGCCAATCCATAGTGGTTGCCCCCCTTCTGAGAATTGCCAGGCGTAGCCATGGCAGTTATAGGTTCTGGAAACATCAGCTATTCTTGTAGCATTTGGGTAAGTTAAACTTGTATATAAATTAGCTGAATCAACCTGATATGAAGTCCATTCAGGTATCCAAGAATATGTATCAGGAACGGGATTACCTTTTGGTGTATAAATTGTTATAAGTGTTTGTGCAGAGCAATAGCATTTTATCAGTACTGATAAAATAACAACCACTAATCTTATTAGAGTTTGGTCTTTCATAATAATAACATAATTATTTCACTATTTTTTCAATTTCTAAAATAATATTGGCTAACGTTTCAGGATTGGAAATCAGCATCTTTTCAGAAAAAGACTTTACTTCATTATTATTCATGCAAAATAACTCCCAATCTTTATTACCCATAGAATTAAGAATTCTGGTCATTAAGAAAATATTAGTCATTTTTCCAAATTCTCCGTATACTTCTTTGTGCTTAAGTTTAATTTCGTATCCTTTCTTAGCATCCAATAATAAAAGCGACTTATCTGAATCACATAAATTGCTAAGAATCTTGTTTTCAGACAAAATCAGTTCAATTACAGAAGGACGAAATGGATCATGTATTATTTTAGATTGTAAAGAGTCGTTGAGAATCGATTCTGTATTCATAGCCCTATAAATTTCTCCCAGGTATTTACCTGCATCATTTCTTTTCTTCAGTTCAATTATTCCATTGAACCCATTACTCATTGTTTCAAAACCGAGCTTGGTATCATTATAGAAAATAAAATCCAGTATTAGTGGATATTTTAAGCAAGTTTCAAGCAAACTCTTTGTGCACATTTCTAAGAGAAGGGAATCCGGGATTTGACATACTTGCAACATTTCATCGTGCGTTTGCAATTTTTTCCAATCGTTACTTCCTGGTTTTATTGGGAAATTATACACTTGACAATAAGTATTATTTGTTATACTCGATATCAAGATTGGAAACATAATTAATAACTGAATTAGCTTCATTAGTTTAACTTTTGGATAAAAAAAGTGTATTTGGAAATTCGTTTTTTTTGAAGGAGAATAGAAAAAATTAGCATTTTTGCAAAAATACAAACCCACAAATAAACATATCAAGATAAGTATATTTATTAATCAAAGCATTTTCGAAAAGGTTAGTATATGATTCTCTGATAAACTGTCTACAAAAAAATTCCCTACGTTGATTTGTCTTTTCTTTGAGTCAAGATTAAAATAGTAGTTTTGATAAAACGGACCTGAAAGAACTCCTGCCAAGTTGATACTATCACCATTTATCTCAAATAAGTAAGGACCGGACAAATATTTTGGTAGCCAAAAGCCATTTCGTAATTCATAGCCGCGATATAAGATAAACATTGAATTTCGTGTATCAAAAACCAGTGTATCTGTCATGTGACTATTTTCTAACCAGGCACCGTTTAAATCCATTGGTTCATCATCAGACTTTTCACAGTTTGCCAATGAAAAAACCAAGATTCCGATGAGTAGTAAATTTTTCATGTTCGTCTTGTTGGTTAATAATATCGGTTAATGCAACTAGGGTTACTACAAACAATTTGTACACATAAAGTTACAGAATATTGGCAAAACAATCATAAGCATTTTACCAAAAGTCGAAAAAAGAAATTTGTATTGAATATGCACCCTTTACCGCGGAGCGGTTATAATATTTTAAAGATGGAATAAATTGTGCGCAAAACTTTAACCGCTCCGCGGTATAAGGGCAATACCATAATTTGGTTTTCTACAATACTATATGCCCTCCGGGCAATATTAATATACTTTCAACAGATCTCCTTAGTATTCAACGGCCACTCAGTTTTGCAGTTATGAGGTCGTGTAAACTAACAATCTCAGTCGTGCAAGTCTTGAAGTCATGCAGTCTTGCAGCCATGTGTCTGAAATGTCTGTGATGCCAAAAATCTGCGAGAATCTGCTTGATCTGCGCAAACCTGCCTTCGCTAAAGCTATGGCAGGCACGTCTGCGAGAAATTCTTAAAAAAATCTACGGGGATCAGTTACCTGTGCTAATTCCTTATATCCTCACCCCATTTCAGCTTGTTTCTGAGGGTGCTATAAAAGCTCGATCCCGGAAGGTTCAGCATTTTGAGTTTAAAATCGGATTTACCAATGACAAAAGCCGTATCCTGACTGTCCATTTGCATGGTACGGTTATCAGCTGTTACCGTGTAACTGCCACTCCGACTTTTCACCTTAAGCGAAATAAGGTTTGTATCGGCAATAATCAATGGACGAACAGTTAGGTTATGCGATGATATGGGTGCAATGATAAGATTTCCCGAGCCCGGCACAACAACGGGCCCGCCAACGCTCAGCGAGTATGCTGTTGAACCGGTGGGCGTTGATAGGATCAGGCCGTCGGTCCAGTAGGTATTCAGAAAATCGTCGTTAATATAGGCATCAATGGTAATGAGTGATGAATTGCTTTTGTGCAGGGTTATGTCGTTCAGGGCAAAATTCAGCCCGTTAAACAGGCCTTCGGGCTGCCTGAAGCAGATCAATGAGCGGTATTCGAAGCCAAAGTTGTTAGAAAAGATAGCCCTGAAGGCATCGGCAATGTTTTCTTTGGAGATATTGGCCAGGAATCCGAGCCGGCCCGAATTGATACCAATGATGGGAATTTGGGACCTCAGCACATAGGGTATCGATTCCAGGAAAGTGCCATCGCCCCCTATGCTGATCATCAGATCGCATGTTGGATCAAAATCTTCAGGACCCGTGAACAGGCGGTCGGCCTCCAACCCATCGCCGGTCTCACAACGGATAAAATCGTCGAATGGAGCATAGGCCACAAGCTGGGTTTGCTGTTCACGTAACAAACCTATGATTTCGCGAATGTAGGGCTTAAAACCCTGGTTGAATGTTTTTCCGTATATGGCGATTTTCATCTTAAAAGGCTATTGGCTGTTGGCTGTTGGCTAATAGCTAACCCTCCTTCGCTAAAGCTACGGCGGGCAGGCAGCTAATGGCTAACAGCTTCTTATATACTGAGATATTTCATAAACATATCATACCTGTTTTCATACAGGCTGTCCATATCGTCGTGATCCATAAACGTACTGTGGATTATATAATTGTACCGG
>JAFGPL010000177.1 GCA_016936215.1 Bacteroidales bacterium | reverse complement strand
ATCTTCTCAAATTCCATTTGGTCTCTCGGATACTCCATGAACACAAAGATACAACTTAGTGGCGAGAAGTAAATACCCTAGATAAAAAAAACCGAATACTTTAACATTGTAATTGATGATAATGCAGGAGAAGCATATAAATTGCTTTCCGGGTTTTCAGCCATTGGGATTAGTTTGTTAGCTTTCAGGGCAACCCCTTTGAAAAATAACCAGGCACAATTCTCGCTATTTCCCAATGACAGTTTCAAGATGCAGGAAGTGGCAAAAAAGACAGGAATAGAGATGACCGGCCCTTTCGCTGCATTGATCATTAAGAGTGACAGTGATGAACCGGGTGAATGTGCTGGTATTTTCAGGCGGCTTTCACAAATAGACATAAAGATTAACGAATCCATAGGAATTGCCGATATAAAGGATAGTTACGGTGTTGTAGTTTGTCTTGAACATAATGATTGTGAAAAGGCCATTGCAGCATTGAAAATATAAAATTAAGCCGCCTCCGGATTACCTATGATTCGGTATTCCTGCGCCTGGTTCTTAAAAGTTGCATTTCATGCATCCGATATCGTATAAAAAAATATGTGATGTGCTGTTTATAAAGCAGATATGTTTTGTTTTTCAAAAAATCAAAGAGTGACGGTCAAAATTTAGTGTTGATAAAAAAACAGAAAAAAATATACCCGGAAGCCCAATTCATCGTAATTTGGTTTTTGTATACGTTTATGCAATTTTCAAAAAAGACATTATAATTCGTAAAAACCGATGTTAATTCAATCTAACAATAGTAATCATGAAAAGGAAAATATTAGTTATTGGACTGTTGTCAAGTATTTTAATCATTAACGCTCAGGATTATTTCCCGATGATCCCCGGCAGCTATTGGCTATATGATGTATATCAGGAAGGGGTTTTTTCATACCGGGATTCTGTTGTTTACAATAATTCAGCAGTGATTAACGATACGCTCTTCCACCCGTTTGTTCACCATTATATAGAGAATGGCGCTGTTAGCATGACAGATACTTTTTTCCTGTATCATAATAATACCGACAACAACACGGTAATGCTTTCTGACAGGAATATGCAGGTAGTTGACAGCGCTGTATTTGCAAAACATCATTTTACAGACGGTGAGTGGTGGGTATACAACAAAATACCCGAGAACGATACAATCCGGGTAGGATATATCGGAAATTACGAAGTAACCTCGGGCATTTACACCAACTGTTTTTTGCTTGGAGATGAGTACTATTTTGCCCCTGATGCTGGAATTATAAAGATTATACTATGGAATGACGAATCATATTATGATCTGGCAGATTATTATATTCCTGAAGAAACCAATGTAATATCAAAAAGTTATGAAAGTTTTGAAGTTTTCCCCAACCCTGCGCGACAATACTTAGAGTTAAAGGGAATGAACAGCGGGTATTTTCATATTTTTGACATCATGGGCAACGAAATTAAAAGTGGCCGAATTGCAGCCTCTTTTATCAATGTTTCTGACCTGAAGGTCGGCCTGTACATAATCACCATTGAAAATAAAGGGTATAAGGAAAGTACCCGGTTTGTCAAACATTAGCCGGATTTATATTAAATACTTAATATTTATACAGATGGAACCTGTTTTATTCATTTGGGCGATACCTTTATTTTTTAGCCTCCATGAGCTGGAAGAATGGAATATCCTGAATTGGTATCAAAAGTATTATGTAAACTTGCCGGGTTCAACCAATTTCAGTATTCACCTTCATATAATTATCTTTTGTATTATGGCTTTCCTGTTGACATACATCGCGTATCTTTTTCGTGAAACCTTCGTTTTTAGCCTGATTATCCCGTTTCTTTCCGGTTTTATTCTTTTTAATACCTTTCAGCATATCATCTGGACTTTTCAGTTGAAAGCATATTCGCCCGGATTGGCTTCGGCCATTGTAATGCTGTGTGTTACAATATTTGTAAATATCATTTTGATAAAAAACAGCCTCATTTTCTTACCATTTTATGCTTTGATACTATTGTTTATTCTACCTGCCCTGAACACCCTTAAGGTTAAAAATGAAATGACCCCTGAGATACGCAGGGTGCATCTTTTCTTTGTAAAAATTGAAAATCTGATAAGAAACAGGCATTTAAAATAAATGTTTCCGGTGTGGCATAGTTATCATGCTCATTTCCGGTATCATGCAGCAAATCATTGGTGTCGGGCTATACCGTCTTTGTGAATTTGGTATATTTCTTTGCAATGTCAGATGTGTAAGGGCAAAGTACCAGTAAACTGAATGGTCTGTAAAGCAGCATTACTTTTATTAATTCGGATAAGACATTTCTGACATATTCCGCTAACACTATCGTCACAAATAAATGCAATTAAAATATATTTGTTGAAAGGGGTATGTATTTGTTACATCTTTAGATGTTTGAACAACCTCATATAAAATTTTGTTTTTAACAAAAAACACTATTGTGCGATTAAATTTAATAATGTTTATATTTCGTGCCTACGGCACTGTGAAATAAATATACAATTGCCTGTTCTATAAATATTTTGTACCT
>JAFGPL010000176.1 GCA_016936215.1 Bacteroidales bacterium | reverse complement strand
TAGTAAACTCCTGACTTTCAAGACTTGCATGCCTTGTTCTTGACGCTTTCTTAGAAGCCACTTCTGAATAACAAGAGTTTTCTTAGAAACACTAAATAACATTGACCGTTTTTTGTGTTTTACAGCTATTTTTTCCCTTACAGTGCATGATGGTTATCGTACCGGGGTTCTTTACAGTTCAGGCAAAACGATCGGTGGACACACAGTATGGCCCCGCACACAGGGCAGGCCCAGCGGGTATTCTCCCTTTCAACAAAACTCTCAAGCCCATGGTCTCTTATAAACTCAAGGTTTTCAATCATGCTCATGCTGTATTTTGTGCGGTACCTTGTATCAAGTTGTTTCAGCCTTCTGCACGGGTATTTTTCGCAATCGTAACAAAATTTTGATTGGGTTTTGCTTAACATTTCACAGTTCGCTATGATACATTTACTGCAAGACACGGGTTTGTCAGTACTGTCCTGCCTGCAACCGTTACAGCGGTTTTTATCACGAAGGTATGCCAGGCATAACCCGCAATTCATACCGCATGGTGCTATTAGCATCTTAGTTATCATTTTTCAGCAAGGTCTGAATGGTTTCTATCGGAATACCTGTTTTTTCGCTGATGCGGGTTTCAGTCACACCCTTTTTGCTCATGTTGGCAACAAATACTTCCAGGGGTTCGCCAATCTCGATTAAGTGACCGTCGGGGTCGAAAAACCTGAATGTCCTTTGTCCCCATGGCTCTTCGTGAATTTTGTGAAGAAAGCGGATGCCAGCTTTATCCAGGGTATTAAATATCTTCCCGATGTCGTGGTTTTCAAAATACAGTTCAAACCTGTTTGATTCGTTTTTCGTGTTTAGTTCTTTGTCAATAATGTGCCCTGGAAGTACTTCCCATAAAGTAAGGCCGGAACTTAAAATAATGTTTTTGCCGAAATCATGTTCAACAGAAAAGCCAAGGAGCCGGGTATAGAAATCTTTTGATTTTTTGATGTCGCGCACAAAAACAACTGTTGAATGAAATTTCATGGATTTTCGTTTATAAAATTTCTCCTGGAGAAATTAACTTGCTGCTTTAAGGTAATATTAAGGAAAAAGATTTTTAAAAAAACGAATACCGGTAATTAAATTGAGGCATAGTTAAGAATCAGTGAACAATACAAATAATTGTACACCATTATGGTTAGTTTTTCCGGGAGTATGGCTACAGACTGATAAAAACAATTTTGCCGGGTAGCATTTTTTGAAATACAGCCCGGCAAAATAACAATATCAGGGCATAAGCCTATTCTGTTTCCGGGAAGGTAATACCTGCCGGGACTTCAAAAAGTTTCGGGTCAACATCCCCTGCAACCAGTTCAACTGCTTCCATCAGCACTTTTTGTCCTGCAAAAACAGCCTCGGTTTTTAAAGGAATATTATTCCAAAGCCACACGGTAGATTTTGCCGGTTTTTCAATGGTAACTTTAAGACATTTCTTCCCCAGTATCTCTTCATGGCCGTGTTTTGCAATGCCATAGCGCTCAATCTCTTTTTGGGTAACTTTATCATAATCGGTTACCGACTGATAGTATTTGTTTTTAGTACCCGTTTGTGCATTATAGTCCCAACTATACCTGAAACCATCAGTGATAAGGGCTTTTCCACCGGTTTTCTCACCGCCGATGAGCATATAATTCTCCTCAAACTGCCTGTTCCCGAATTGGTCAAACCACCATTCCCTTGTCATTTCCTGTCCTGCAGCAAGGTTTCTATATTTAACATAAGCCGACTCGATGGTGAAAGGTTTTACCCCTTCTATTTCCTTACCCGATGCAACTTGTTGTTCTTCAGTGGCAGGTGTCTTTGTGTCCGCGGTTTCACTTTTCGGGGTGTTGTTACACGATAACGCAATAATACCGGTTGAAATAAAAAATAATATCCTTTTCATTTGTTGTTTTTTTTTGTTTCAATGAATATAATAGCTTTTTAAGTAATTACAAAAATTTTACTTAAGGTGTTAATTAAAAAAATGTAAAAAAACACGTTGAAGGGCTTTCCCAAATCAGTCACCTGCTTTGTCATTTCACCGAATTGTTCCGCAGTGCCTTGTGTATTTCTTAAAAACAGCACTTTGAGCCGTGACCGGCCATTTCACCATAGTCTTTGATAAAGAGAACCAGAAGAAAAAATTGCTTTAGTCCTTCATCACGTTTCGTTTCGGCTGACGAGAAGGTTTGGTTAAATTACACGGGGCCTGTCCCGGAAATGAGGGTCAGGTCCGATTACAATAGGAATTGCCCCGGGGTGCATACTTTTAATTTTTTATGAATGAAATGCAGGTTGACACTTGCGAAAATTATAGCTTAGATGTCACGCAGTCACCGGAGATAATTATTAAGGCTGGAAATACAGGATTACCAGAAACTGATAAGTATCAAAAACTCCGAACTCCACGTACCCTGTAAGAAAGCGTTTTACTATAGCTTCTTTCAGTGTAACCATAAATGAAGCTGACACCCCATGCATATAGTGTCTGATACTCTGTGCTTGACCAGTAGTTATCTGCGGTTGACAACAATGTTGAACCAATTGCCCGTGCTGTTTTATCTACGTGATAACGATTCTGCCAAAGCAGGCTCAGTTCGTCAACCGAAGGTAAATACCACCCTGTACCTAAACCTTCCACCCATGTTTTTGCAGGGCTATTGACCATAAGGCCGGTGTTGTATGGGCCGTCTTCTGTTCTGTTTGCATTTGTTGCGCTTGTTGTGCTCTGCCATTGTGCTGTAGTTTCGGTTTTAGAAACTACCAAACCATGCTGGTTTCCATAAGAATCGGTGTAAAGGTAAAAGATGATACCATCGAGATATTCCTGGCCCAGGTAAAAAGACTGAGCATTTGAAATGCTGATATTCGGGTATATACCCATTACCGAAATGCCCCAACCCCCTGTAATATTAACGTTTGCCAGACCGCTAAGCTTTGTTTTATCGGATGCGCTCATAAAGCCGTCTGTGGAAGTAGTGGCATTTGAGGGTTTATTTGTCAGGTCGTTGTAATCCTTGTCCCATGCCGTAAAAACAGGATCGGTTTCGCTGTCGAGTTTATTGTTCCAGTTTGTTGTATCGGTAGCAGTTATGCCACTTGCTAAAGAAGTACTATAAACAGGATCGGTTTCGGTAATTTCACCTGTCAGGGTTTCAGCAGTTTTAGCATGCAAAGCATAGGGCACACTCAACAACTGGCTTGTGCCTGTTATGGTGTAATTCGTGCCGCTTGCCGGGTCGGTTTCGGTTTTAATAAAATACGGCCCGTTTGACCAGTTGATGACGGAGAAATCGTTGCTGGTTGTGCCTGTGCCAATTTCAATGCTTACCAGGCCGTTGGCATTGGTAACGGGAGTTTGGGTTTCAATATATACAGCGGTTCCATTGGCCGAATCTTTCACGATGCTTACCTGCATTCCTATACTTTGATTGGTTACCAATTGATTGCTGCTATTTCGGATTACTGCCTGGTAACTCATTTTCTCAGGACTTTGCGCCCATATTGATGAGCTAATGAGTAGATTTGTTAATGAGATGATTAACGCTACTCTGAATTTGTCCATTTTTGTTCTCATTTTTTTATAAATTTTAAAATTATTATAGCTTTTTATTTTTCATTGTTGAGATAATTGAATTCAATAGTTTTTTGATGCTGATGATGGATTTGATTAAATCGGCCGGTGTGTGATAATTTGATGATTTTTCGCATAGCAACAACCAATATTCTGTTTCATCGGCCTCTTTGGCTGCTATTTTTAGTTTATGGATAAAATCCTGATTACTTTCGGCATTTTGAGCTTCTCGAACATTTGCTCCTATTGAAGTACCGGATTTTAGCAACTGACGCGCAATTACATATTTTCGTTTTTCTTCAAGCAATTCGCAATATTCAATAATTTGTAAAGCAAATTCAAAACTCAATTCCAAAATCTCATTTCTCTTTTCCATAATCATTCAATTATCACATCAGCTAATTGTCACATCAATCAGTTTTTAATGACTTTAAATGTTTTTACTTCCTGTTGGGAAAAGTCTTGATTTGACTTTACTACTTTTACAAAATACATGGCCGGTACAAGATTACTCATATCAATGCTTGTCTGGCAGTCTGTAATCTTTTCAATTTGTAAAAGCTTTCCCTGCATGTTGTATAGTTGAAATGACAGTTGAAACAAGTCATGACTTGTCTGGACTTTTGTATCTAAGCTCAACGTAAGATAATCGGCAGCAGGGTTGGGATAAACTGTTACCGAAAGGCTGATTCCTTTAGCTTCATCTATTGCTGTTACTACCGAAATTTCATAGGGTTGTTGTACGCCTTGTGCCACAGAACCGATTGTTTCTGTGCTGGTGGTGTAAACAACCTGGACTGTTGAGTAACTCACCGAGCCTTCGCTGCCCGAAGCATTGCCGCCTGAGGCGTTAATGCTTTCCTGGGCCGATACATTGGAAAGGAAAAAAGTAAAAGTCAAAAGTGCTGGCACTTTTAGACTTTTTACTTTCAACTTTTTACTTTTAACTCTTTGTTTGTGTAGCATGTATCTTATTTTTTTGGTTATTGATATTTATTTGTCGTTTTCTTATATTTTTTTATCACTTCGAAAATCGACCCGTTTAATACTTAATAAAACTAATTGAAGCAAGAATTGCAGTTCCACTCAAACCATCCTTCAATCCTGTATATGTGAAATCAACATTAAGAAAAACATATTTCAGAACCTCGTAACCCATACCGCCATATAATGCAATACCTGATTTTGGATTACCGAATTCAGGTATAGACATCGCGGGCCCCAGTCCGCCGTTAAGAAAAAACTTTCCTTCTTTCGATGTATAATGCCGGTAATCTGCCGTCCAGGCTAATCCCTGGTAAGGAGAGTCAGTTGTTATCCATGTATAACGGTAACGGAATGATAAAAGCGATTGCTCATTGAAACCATATCCGAGATAAAGGTTTCCACCAAAACTTAAAGCACCAACCGACCTGCCACTGCTGTAGTGAATGGTAGTATGGCCAAGTACCCCGCCGGCGCCCAGTAAAAAGCCTTTTCGGTTACCGTCAAATAATTGGGCTGAGACTGTTGAAGAAATGGATATTAACAAAAACAATAAGATAAAAAGGGAGATTACATGTGTCTTCATAATTTTTCTGTTAGTTATTTAATTATTATTCAAAAAATTATAGCTTCATTTCTTAAGAAGCATTTATTGTCATTCTATTGTAGCCTGATTCAATATTTCTAGTTTTTCACGCACCGCACAGACATCCCTAGTTTTTTATTTATATGACTGTAATTAAAAATAACATCTTGATAATTTATATACCTGAACCATGCGTTCATACTGCCCGGATCGGTTTCGGTACTACTCCAGAAATAGCTTCTATCCCCGATATAGGAAAAACCGATGGTACTGCGGTGCCCTCCGGGAAGCACCGAAAATCCCGATTTATTCCGGTATTCAGGATAATCGGTATTGCCCACATCACCTTTACCTGTGCTCAAGTTCCAGTTGGATGCAGATGCCATTGATTTACCGATATGATTTAATGTGGTCGAACCGTCATAATTATAACCATTGGCAATCAGATAATCCCGCAGGACATTCCATTCGGAAACTGATGGCATATGCCATCCGGAGGGACAAAGGTTGCTGTCAATGGCTGCAAACCAGTTGTAAAGTGGGCCGTACAAGGATGCATTGGCTGCAGAATCATTGTTATACCAGCACCAGGCAGGCGTGGTAAGTTCAGCCCATGCGGTATTGCCCGTTACCTTAGGAATGGGTGTGCCATCGTTGAATGTTTGCGTTCTGAGGTTTTCTGCCATCCAGGTCTGGGTGCCGATCTGCACAGTCAGGTATTCATTGCCTTCAATATCTGAGATTTTTCCAAGTATTAGCGGGCCCAGACTGAAAGCTATGCTGTCGATTTCTGAAATGGCCGACTTCTCTGTTACCATTCCCGATTGATAGATATAAAGGGTATCCTGGGCCTTAACAAAATATAAAGCGGCCAGAACGAGTAAACCAAATATACAGGCTATTTTTTTCATTTTTCTTTTTTTATGTTTAGATGTTATTCATTTATATTATCAATCCTTGATACACCTTACAGAAAAACCCATCCATTGCTTTGCGACATTAACAAAAACATCTGTTGTATCGTACCTCAATTCCCTGTACCATGATGATTCGGGATCTTCACTGTATGGAGTCGAAGTCCACCAGTAACCGCGCACCAATGCCCTGATAAAGTTTCCCCCTTCGTTCCGGTAACCTCCAGGCAGGGCAGAAAACCCCGATTTATTCCTGAATTCAGGGAAATCGGTATTTCCAATGGCCCCTTCCACTGTGCTGGCAGTCCATAATATGGTATCGGCCAAAGCTTTGGAAATATTGTTGCCGGTTGTTGCGCCATCGAAGTTGTAACCGTTTGCTATAAGAAAATTCTGCATGACCGTCCATTCTTCATCGGTGGGAATATGCCAGCCTGCAGGACATAATTTACCTGTATTAACTGTATACCAGTTGTATAAAGGTCCAAATACATTATGGTAATTGATTGAATCATTATCCCAGTAGCAATAAGCCGGGGTCCTTAATTTGTACCAATCGCTTCCTTCTGTCACCCGGGGTAATTCCGTTCCATCATTCAGCTTCGTGGCCCTGAGGTTTTCAGCCATCCAGGTCTGTTCACCGATCACAACAGTTTTATAGACATTTCCTTCAATATCTTTAACAATAGTTGTGTCTATTGGCATAGCCACCGCGTAAAAGGTGATGCTGTCTATATCCAGCACAGCTTTTTTAATGATGGCCCCTCCGGTTTTGTAAATGAATAAAGTGTCCTGGCCATTCAGGTTCACAATGCCTGCAAGCACAAAAAGTATAAGTGTAATGGTTTGCTTTATTTTCATGATTTCAGTTTTTAACGAGTTTGATAACTGTGACCTTTTCTCCGCTGATAATCCTGCAGAAATAAATTCCGTTGGCAAGAAGGGATAAGTCACCCTGAAAGTACCCTGGGTTATGGACTTTTTCCTGGTACACTATCTTACCATTGGTGCTGAGTATTGTGAATGTGTAATGGTTATTTTCTGAAGAGAAGGATTGAATTGTGAAAATATCTTTTACCGGGTTCGGGAAGATAAGGAAATCGCTATTTTGAGGCGCCTCCACTAAATTTGGTTCATCACCGGTTGGTAAATCTATGAAATTAAGGTACCTTATCGCACCCATATTAAAGGCCTCTGTGGCCCCGTCAGTTTTATCCACCTCCAGGGTGCGCGGATGGAAACTTATTTTTTTAATATTTTCAAGTGCATAGGTGGTTAATGTGCCGTTTAAATCCCTGATGTAAAGATTTTGTGCATTGAGCCCAATGTCACAAACAATCAGAAGGATTATTAATACTAATCCATTTTTTTTTCTTTTCATGATTTTTATATTTTTTGTACGTATCAAATTTACCGGTTCCCCTATTCCAAAATATCCCCTTTTTCGTGGATTTTTATTTCGGCTTAACAGCATAGCTTTGTTCATAATTATTTATTTTAGGAGAATTATTTAGATTTAAAGGATTTTTAATTAGGGGTTGTCTTTAAAGTCCGCATACTTCGTTGCGCTCGTCCTCAAAAAGGTCATTTACGCATGGTAAACTCCCTTTTTTCGGACTTTACGCGCCTCGTCTGCGAACTTTAAAGAACATCCACACGACTTTATGGACAAACTAATTAGCGTCTTTCTAAAATATGGTTTTGTAGTTACGTTAAGTGGCTTGTAAAATATATTTACTTCACCATGCATACAAACCTTATAATGGTATGACAAGATGAATTAATTGACAGGTACTGATTATTTTTATAACAACTGAAACTGAACAGATGTGTAAAACTTGCAGCAGGTGGTTGACGGTACTTTTTATCATGGTTTTAACCAGAACGGTAATTGCGGCAAAACCGGCAGATACAATCGTTATTAGCAACCTGCTTGAAAAGGCTTCTGCTGCCATATTCCATGAAGATTCGGCACTGATTTATTCCCGCGAGGCTTTGCGCTTATCAAAAGAAGCATCATTAGATAATTTTATCTCGTTAAGCCTTCAAAGAATTGGTGATTATTATTTACAAAAGGAAGTTTATGGTAAGGCAACCGAATACTATCTTGAAGCGCTTAAAATTGAAGAGCTGCGGGATGATAAATTGCGTATTGCAAACCTTGGGTTAAGCATGGCTTTTGTGTACTTTATTATGGAAGAGTTCAGTATTTCAATGGATTATTACCAGAAAGCCCTGGCCGTTTATACTTCAGAAAAAGATTCGCTTAACCTTGCCCGTGTTTTGCGTGGTATTGGTAAATTACACGATGTTAGGGAGTTTTGCGAACCCAGGGATTCGTTACAAAAAAAGAATGATTTCAAAACTGCCATCAGCTATTTTAAACAGTCTGCCGAAATATCAAAAAAAATTGATTATGCCGATGGTTATTACCTTGCAAGCCTGAATATCGGAAACACCCTAAGGAAGCTTGAAAAACCTGCTGAGGGTTTGCCTTATATTATAAAAGCGGTGGACTACCTGAGAGGTACACAAAAACATGAAAACCTTTTTGCAGCATTAAGAACACTTGGCATCTGTTACGCAAACATGGGCCGGTTTGATAAAGCCATTTCCTGTTATTACGAATGTGTGGGGTTATCAGAAAAATTCAATATGAAAGCCGGCATACAATATTTGTATGAAGACATGGCCAATGTATTCGACAAGGCAGGGCAATACAAAAATGCCAGGGATTACTACATTAAGTACATGATATTACGCGACTCGGTTTATAATGCAGAAAAGTCAAAACAGTTATTTGAGCTGGAACGCAAATACCAGTCTGAAAAGAAAGAGAAAGAGATACTTAAACTGAAATTGTCGAAAAAAAGACAAAACCTCTTTATGGTTGCACTGGTATTTCTTGCCCTGCTAATTGCTTTAATGGCCCTGCATTTTATTCGGCAATACCGCAACAAAAGGATTATTGCCGAGCAGGAGAATAAGATAAACAGACAGATAATAAGTGAATTGGAAAAAGAAAAACAACTTGTTGCAACCCATGCTGTTCTTGCCGGTGAAGAAAGCGAGCGACGTCGTCTGGCACGCGACCTTCACGATGGTTTGGGTAGTTTGTTGACGGGTTTAAAACTAAAACTGGCAAACATGAAAGGAAATTATATTCTTGATGAAGAAAACAGGGCTGATTTTGGCAATGCCCTTACCATGCTCGATTCGGCTGTTAGTGAATTGCGTAGGGTTGCACACAACCTGATGCCGGAGGCGCTTATCAGGTATGGTTTGAAAGATGCACTTGAAGATTTTTGCACAAACATTGAAACCGCTGATGTTAAGGTTATCTTCCGGTTTTACGGTAATTTTTCGCGTGTAGGGCAAAAAATCGAAACGGCTTCTTTCCGCATTGTGCAGGAATTGGTGAATAATGCCCTGAAACATGCAGGGGCAGCCCAGATAATCGTCCAGATGGTTCAGGACGATAACAGGCTTAGTCTAAGTGTGCAGGATAATGGCAAAGGTTTCGACAAAAATATGGTTGAAAAATCCAATACCGTCGGGCTTCACAGTGTAAAATCGAGGGTTGCCTCTTTAAATGGTATGATTGACATATACAGCGAAGAGGGTAAAGGCACCGAAATATCCATAGAGTTTTCCTACTAACAGGTACCTTTATTTTCTCATTGTTTATCACTACTGTCCGAATAAAATATTTTTAAAATTATAAATCCTCTGAAATAAAAAGGTTTAATGATATTACGCCACCTTCGGGGCTCAAATTATCACCATGAAATTATGCTATAAATATTTCGCCTCTAACGAGGCTGAAAATAAGTACCGTAGGTACATAATATTTATAGAACAGGCAATTGTATATTTATTTCACAGTGCTGTAGGCACGAAATATAAACATTATTATATTTAATCGGACAATAGTGATTGTTTATATTTATTTTTTTAACGGTCAGATGGACGTTTCTTTTTTATTACTTTTAAGGCAGGAAAACTCAGTAATTTTATGGAAATTTTCATTGTGGAAGACCATCCCGTGGTGGCCGAAGGTCTTCAGAAACTGTTTGCCGAGGAGGGAATTTGCAATAATTGCCCTGTGGCATATTCAGGAAAGGAATGCCTTGAAACATTAAAGATTTATACCCCACAGGTTATTTTTCTCGATATTAACCTGCCCGATGTCAGTGGTATTGATTTATGCAAAACCATCTTGGATTTATATCAACCTGTGAAAATTATTGCCTTAAGTTCTTTTGGATCAAGGGTATTTATCCAAAAAATGCTTGAAAACGGTGCCAGTGGTTATTTGCTTAAGAATGCTGACAGGGAAGAGATTATTATGGCCATTAAGGAAGTTACGAGCGGTAAAACATACTGTAGTTCTGCCATAAAAGAAATACTCGAAAACAAAACCTGTGATGGTTTGCCGATACTTACCAAACGCGAGCAGGAAGTGCTGAAACTGATTGCAGAAGGGCTTACGAATAACGAAATTGCAGAGCGCATGTTTATCAGCCCGCTTACAGCCGACAGTCACCGCAAAAACCTGCTGGTAAAGTTAGGTGCACGCAATACGGCTTCGATGGTAAGAATTGCCATGACACACCAGCTTATCTGACGGGCGTAATCGCGTTGCCGGGAATTGCGCAAAGCTAAGCGCTAATATGTTCATCTGAAAAAATGAATCACGTATGCTACAGATAATCCTGGTTTGAATCCTCGCATCGCTTAAGAAAACAATAATGAACTGTCATTTTTGCTTTACCTCAATACTATTATTCAATGATTTAAGATGGTCAATAAAATCATCCTGTCTTTCGGGGGTTATAAAAACTGACTTTTGTTTTTTGTATTTTATCTCCATGCTATTCCAGGAGTTTGTATATTTCCATGTCCCGCCAATTGTCTTCTGGTTCAATCGTATCATGTATATTTCCTTAACAGGGATTTTTAGTTTAAATGACCCCCACCTTACAATCAATGTTCCCTTATCAATTATATAGTATGTATATGCCCAAAACCAGGTAAACATAATGGTCAAAGGGATAATTATTAAACCTGAAATGATCCATTGGGCTAAATGGACCGTGCCATTTATTAAAAACGGCAATCCGGTTGCAACAAACACAGTCACGAGGCCGCTTATCAGCAGGAATATCCCAAACGAACGACTTTTTTTACCAGGGTAAATGGTCTTCATCGTTGGTTTTTAAGTTATTAAAAGGTTTCGGCTGGCAACTGGCTTTTTCCAGGTAAATGGTACTTTTTGCCGTTGCCTAAACAATAGCACAATTTATAAAATATCTTTGAGCAATACTGATTTCGACAGAATAGATTTTTATTCTTCATAAGCATTTTACCCACAAGCCATAATTTACGGGCTATTTATGAAATGGTTTTTTACCTTCTAATTGGTATTTATAATGGAAGGAATAATATTTTTAACTGTGGCAAAACTTCTACCGGTTGGTATTTTGGCCTGTAACTGCATTTGATAGTAAACCATCTTTGTGAAATTGTTTTTTTGTCTAACCCCGGGAAGTATAGCTGATAATAGTAAAATATGGTGGTAAAAATGTGTGCCAATATCTTTGGTATATTATTTGGCGATAAAGGATATATTAGTAAAGAGTTGTTCGCAGAACTCTGTAAAAAAGGAATAGAACTTCTTACTACCATTCGAAGATATATAAAGAACAAGTTAATTAATTTAGAAAACATAATTTTCTTATGAAGAGGGATGTGGATGAGTCTTAAATAGAAGTGCGTAAGTCAGCTTGTAATATTGAACACTCCTAGCCCAGGAGTCTGACTAATGCCATTATCAATATTTTGGTCGCTATTGCTGCTTATTATGTTTTCGAAAGAAAATCTTCTGTAATGATGTTTAAAGCAATTTACCATTTAAAATGAATGCTATAATTCATATTATTTAAGATATGCTTAACGTTTTGTTAATCTTTTTGAAACATACAGCTATTATACTTTCATTAAATTGTTAAATCATTTTAGTTACAGCTTTAAACAAAAACCTAAATCTGATTTTTTATGAAAAATATTTTTACAACTTTGCTCTTCATATTCGCTTTCAGTTATTTAAACGCACAATACAGCGGATCATATACTGTTGGGGGGACTAATCCCATATTTTCAACTATTGCAATCGCCTTTGATTCTTTGAAGGCAAAAGGATTAGCAGGGCCAGTCAAATTGTTTTTGCGCGATGGTATATACAACGAACAGGTATATTTAAGCGGATATTTTCCAAACAGTTCACTTACCAATACAGTAACCATAACTTCAGAAAGCGGGGACAGTGCTGCAGTTTTATGGACATTTAAATCCAATTCTTCTAAAAACTATAATTGCTATCTAAACGGATCCAAGTATATAACTTTCGAAAAGATTAGTCTTGCAGCAGAAGACTCTGTATACTCAAGAATATTTTATTTAAATGCCGGAAATACAATTAAAATTAATAATTGTGTTTTAACAGGGAAATTAACCAAAACCACCAATTCCGCAAGCCGTCTCATTACGACTTCTTCAAGTACATCACTCGATCTTCATAATTGCAAACTAATTGGCGCCGATGAAGGTATCAACAGCCTGAGCAATCCTAAAATAACCATAACAAATTGCAGTTTTATCGATCAGAATTCAACAGCTATAAATGTAAATAATCCGACAATAGGAATAATCAGCGGTAATATCATCAAATCAACCTGGTCGACTGATTTTGAAGGTATGGGATTGTTCAGCTGCAACGATAGCCTGGTAGTGAGCAATAATCATATCATGGCCGAAAAATATAATAATGCTATTGAATTCTGGACATGCGTCGGGAGCACGCAACAGCCTCTTTATATCATAAATAATTATATTAAAATAAAAGGTTCCGGGACTTTTGGCGCTGCAGCTTTTTATTTACGTAACACAGAGAACGTAATTTTTGCAAATAATACGGTTGTTGTCTATGGATCATCAAATAACACATGTCTTTCAACCCCCTTTGAAGGGAATCGAGGAATAAGGATATATAATAACAATTTTTGTCATTTAGCCAATGGGTATTTAATGGACATTACTGAATTGAATGATATTGATGATTGCGATTTCAATAACTTTTTCGGTTCGAATAGTAGTCGCTTTATTGAAATTCAGGAGGCAGGTCTGAGAAATCTGGCCCAATGGCAGGATTTTACAGGTTTTGATAAGAATTCAATCAATCAAAATCCATTATTCCTGAATGATTCTACCTATAAATTCACCAATACTGCCCTGAGCAATGCCGGAGAACAATTAAGTTATGTAAATACTGACATTGAGGGAGATATCAGAACCAGTACACCAGATATAGGTGCAGATGAATGGACAGGATATTCAGTTAATGTTGAAGTAACTGAAATATCAGGACAGACAGGATGTGGCGGCAGCAACAATATTTATGTCACCATTGGTAACAAAGGTAATACCCCTGTTACTTCACTATCCCTGAACTGGAAAGTTGATAATATTGCCCAGACACCATTAAACTGGACCGGAAATCTTCCTGTAGGCAGCAAAGGAGAATTACTCAATCTGGGGAGCTATGCCTGGCAACCGGCAACCACTTATTCTATTGAAGTGGTAAGCAGTCTCCCAAATGGTGTATCAGATGAATATCAACTTAATGATACATTAAGGACAAATTATTCTCCGGCACTGTCTGGAACTTACACCATTGGTGGAATATCGCCCGATTATATTACCATTACACAGGCTGTTACAGCACTAAATAATAATGGCATCTGTGGTCCGGTGATATTTAATATCAGAGATGGTGTATACAATCAAAGAATGGCATTATCCAGTATTAAAGGAACTTCAGGTGAAAACACTATTACCTTCAGATCTGAAAGTGGCGACAGCTCAAAGGTTACCATTGCATATTCTTCAAGTTCATCTTCCCTCAATTATACCATTCAGATTGATAACTGCAACAATATTATCTTTGAAGATTTAACCATTAAGGCAGACGGAGCATCATATGGAAGAATAGTATATTTTGCCAGTCTGAATTATAATATTGTTTTTAACAGGTGTCAGCTGATTGCCAGATCTGCTGCGGCTATCACCTCATCATCCTACAAATATCTGGTTTATATTTCTCAAACCTTCCATTCAGCCTTTAGAAATTCCTCGTTTATAAACGGAACAACAGGTTTATATATCAACGGTGCATTCGAATCAATAATAGAAAATTGTAAGTTTTTCAATCAGTATGAACAGGGAATGTTCCTAAGATGGTTCACAAATGGTAAGGTACTAAAAAATCAAATTACAAGTAATACAGATAATTTGTCATACAGAGGATTATATGTTGAATACAGCTATCCCCTGGCTGTTGAATATAATAGTATAGGTATAGGAAATGGAATCAGAGGGATTGAAATGAGGTACTGTAATGCTCCAAACGCGGACAACCTGTTAAAAATTAACAATAACACGATAGCCCTTGGCGGAACAAGTGGTACCTGCTATGCAGTTGAATTATACTACAGCGATTTTGTCTCTATGAACCACAACAGTGTCAATTTATATCGCGAGGGAAGTGACAACAGATGTTTATCTCTCGACACTTATAGTGCATATCTGAGCTTGTACAACAATATTTTAAGCAATCCGGGGGGTGGCTTGGTTATAGCTACAGCAAGTCTGAACGGAATAAGTAAAAGCGATTTTAATAATTTTTATACATCCGGTGCACAACTTGGAATATTCAATGGTGTTCAACAACCTGCTTTAGCAGACTGGCAGTATACTTCAAAACGGGATAGCAATTCATTTTCACTTAACCCATTGTTCTATTCAGATACTGACCTTCATGCCTGTGAGAATACTTTAAAAGATAAAGGCAAACCAATATCAGGGATAACACTCGATATGGATGAAGAGATACGCAGTCAAATCAGTCCCTCAATTGGCGCCGATGAATTCGGATTTAAAGATGTTATTGCTGATACCATAAGGGCATGTCAGACTGTGTCAGTTGATGCCGGGAACACAGATTATTCGGTATTATGGAGTACCGGAAGTTCTGACCGCGTGATAACAATTTCTCCCGAAGGCACATTTTGGGTTGATTATACAAATATCTGCGGTACACAAAGAGATACCTTTATCTTAATATCAACCGGTCCCACCACCTACTTTAACTTTGATATCTGTGAAGGTGACAGCATTGCGGTTGGAGGAATTTATCATAGCACAGCCGGAAATTTCAGCGATACACTTACTTCAGTTACAGGGTGCGATAGTATTGTAAAAACTACTATAACAGTGAAACCAAGGCCTATAATAAATCTAAGTATAAGTATTTGTTCGGGTGACAGTCTGTTTCTTCAAAAAAGTTATCGTAAAACCTCAGGGATATATTATGATACCCTTCAGACTTCTGCGGGTTGTGACAGCCTTATTGTCAACAGTTTGACAGTAAACAATAAATACATTGTGACCACTGATGAAAGTATCTGTTCAGGAGACAGCATATTTCTGCAGGGAGCTTATCAGAAAACTGCCGGTACCTTTACAGATTCATTAATTACAATCCTTGGCTGTGATAGTATTATTATCACAAATCTAACTTTAATTAGTATTGATGCTACATTACAGCTTATAAACGATACTTTGTTCGCAGTTGCAAACGGAACCTATGAGTGGCTTGATTGCGATAACAGCTTCAGTGTTATCCCCGGCGAGATTCAGGCCTATTTTCATCCTGCATCATCAGGAAATTATGCTTTGCGAATAACACAAAATAACTGCACAAGTATTTCCGATTGTTATCTGGTAACAATCACCAGCTTGTATGATGTAGCATTTAAAAATTCAATAAAAGTTTATCCGAATCCGGCAAGTGATAAGGTGAATATTGAACTCAACCGGTATTACAGCAATGTAATTATTGTGGTGAAAGGTATTACAGGAATGGAATATTCCAATTCCGAATGCAATAATGTTAAAGACATCCAGGTATCCCTGCCCGGATTGCAAGGTATGTATTTTATTGAAATTAAAACAGATGAGGGTGTGAGTACAATTATTAAGGTAGTGAGGGATTGAAACAGATAATGCAATATTATACTGTTGATCAAAATGCTACAAAAAGTCCGGGAAGCCAATGTGGTATCCCGGACAGTTAGTTTCGCTATAACAACCAACCAGAGAAAGCAGGATGAGGATATATGAGATCTTTCTGTTTAATATAATGAATCCGTTATCTTTTATAACCTTCTTCAAAACATTGTTTTTTTGTTTTTTCAGGTTATTATCCTATCAAAAATATGCATAATAACCGACTCTGGGTAAAGTAAAAGCCTATACCAAAAATATGTTATTTCTTTTGCATTCTGCAATCATTTCATTGGACCAGATGCTTGACTGGATTTCACCAATATGAGCTTTTTTAAGGTAATACATACAAATTCGTGATTGTCCCAGGCCGCCACCGATTGACAATGGCAGGTCGTTATTCAGCAAACGTTTGTGGAACAATAGTTCTTTGCGGTCAGTGGTGTTCGTAATATCGAGCTGGTGGAGCAGGGTCGTCCTGTCAACCCTTATGCCCATAGAGGAGATTTCAAATGCAGATTCGAGCATAGGGTTCCAGAGGAGAATATCGCCGTTGAGCCCTTTGTATCCCGAGCGGGTAGGGGTGGTCCAGTCGTCATAGTCTGGTGCCCTCCCGTCGTGAGGTTTACCATCACCCAGCGGGCCGCCGATGCCGATTACAAATACGGCGCCATGTTTTTTGACCGCTTCCAGCTCACGCTCTTTGGGTGTGAGTTTCGGATACATCACCTGTAATTCTTCGGCATGAAGAAAAGTGATTTCGTCAGGGAGGATTGGCTCAATCTTCGGATAGTGTTCATATATCACGAACTCGGTGCGTTTTAACACTTCATATATTTTGCGCACGATGTATTTCAGGAATTCAAGGTTCCTGTCTGTTTCACCTATTACCAGTTCCCAGTCCCACTGGTCAACATACAGCGAATGAATATTGTCAAGTTCTTCATCCGGCCTTATGGCATTCATGTCGGTATAGAGGCCATAACCTTTTTCGATTCCGTAATCGGCAAGCGCCATTCTTTTCCATTTGGCCAGGGAGTTTACCACTTCTGCCGTATGGTCGTTCATATCTTTAATGGGAAAGGTAACTTTGCGTTCCACGCCGTTTAAATCGTCGTTTATACCGGTGCCCTTCAGCACAAAAAGCGGTGCTGTTACCCTTCGCAGCCTTAGCTCCGATGAAAGGTTTTGCTGAAACGTGTCTTTTACCAGTTTTATAGCTTTTTCTGTTTCTTTCAGGTTAAGAAGGCTCTGGTAATTTTTTGGAAAAATAAGATTGCCCATGCGATAATTTTTTTATTTCTTTTTTCGTTCTCAAAAACAATATAAACCATGTTATGTTTTTTCAGGGAAAATGTTTAATACTGGTATGTGAACTTTAAACTATAACATAAAATGCATGAACTGCCCCAGCCATGCATCTTATGATTGATTTGTACAATAACACGCCCGGTATTATCCAGGTCCATAATCCCATAAACTATGAAATATTTCCGCCCGCTAAACAAGCTTTTGCCTTTAAAAATTTTACTTGTTTTAAGCTTTTTTTAATTTTTTTAGCAAAATCATTAACTTTTTTAATAAATTTTGCCGGTATTTGTTAAAATTTAAAATCATTGCAAACCTATTAATTTATCAGAATATTTCCAAAATAATTTTAATTTTAACTGCTAAATTAATACTTTTGCTTTCAAATTATAATTTATTTTGCATTATTAATTAATAATTTTAGTTTATTAAAAAAGATATGAGAAATAACTTTCAAATTGATAGTCTTGACAGAAAGATACTTGAGATGCTGATTAAAGATGCCCGGGTACCTTTTCTTGAGGTTGCCAGGGAATGTGGCGTTTCCGGGGCGGCCATCCATCAGCGTGTGCAGCGGCTGGTGAGGCTTGGCATTATCTCCGGCAGCCAGTTCAACCTCGAACCTAAAAAACTGGGGTACTATACCTGTGCCTATATCGGGATTTATCTCGACAATGCCGGTTTGTTCAACGATGTGTCGGAAAAGCTTGTCCAAATTCCAGAAATCGTTCAATGTCATTATACCACCGGTCAGTATTCAATGTTCCTGAAAGTGTTTGCTAAAGACAATGAGCACCTTAAAAAAATCCTTGCTGATAAAATTCAGGCTATCAAAGGTATTTCAAGAACTGAAACATTCATATCGCTTGATGTTCTGGTTGACAGGCAGTTGCCTGTAGCAGAGTAACTTCCGGGCTAACTTTTTGCTGAAAAGTTTCTTTGTCTCACAGCCTCGTAAAGGATTACTGCTGTTGCCACGCTAACATTAAGCGACCCTATGTTTCCGAACATGGGTATTTTTACCAGGGTATCCATCATTTTTAAAACCGGTTTTGACAATCCGGTGTCTTCTGCCCCCATCACGATTGCACAAGGAGATGTATAATCAGCCTGAAAGCATGTTACACCGGCTTTTTCTGTGGCCCCTGTGAGTGTAAGACCGCTGTTACGCATATATTTTAATGTTTCAACAATATCTGCAGCCTTGCATACCGGAATACTGTGCAGGGCGCCTGCCGATGTTTTAATGGCATCGGCATTTACCGATACAGAACCTTTTGAAGGCAGCACAATAGCATCTGCCCCCGCGCATTCGGCAGTGCGCGCAATAGCCCCGAAGTTTCTCACGTCAGTAATCCCGTCAAGCACTAGTATCAAAGGATTTTTGCCCTGTTCAAATACAAATGGGATGATCTCTTCGACTTTGGAATATTCAATAGATGAAAGAAAAGCGGCAATCCCCTGATGGTTTCCGCCCGCGATGCGGTTTAGTTTTTCAACCGGTACATATTGCACCTGTATATCATGCAGTCTTGCCTGTCTTATTACCTCCTCAAGCATGTGGCCTGCTGCGCCTTTTTTAACCAATATCTTATCCACCGTCTTGTCTGAACGCAAAGCTTCGGTCACACCATGAATGCCGTAAGTGATATTTTTTTTCATATCTTTTGATAAACCGGGGCTGAAGTGTTTTTTTTGATCATTCTGCATCTTTATTTTAATTACAGGGTTTTTTCCGGTTTGTTAATCCGGTAAATATTTTTGTATTTAAATGGTGAATAGAACT
This sequence comes from Bacteroidales bacterium, assembly GCA_016936215.1. Classification (GTDB taxonomy): domain Bacteria; phylum Bacteroidota; class Bacteroidia; order Bacteroidales; family UBA10428; genus JAFGPL01. Next base: position 22,053 of record JAFGPL010000176.1, on the reverse strand, counting down.
GCGGGCAAAACATTAGTCGAGCATGAACACGTTGCCGTTTCTCCATGTATCAATAGCCTGTTTCCAATGTCCTTCGCTGCTTTCAGAACGTTCGAGAAGGTAATGGTTTTCGGCATAAGGGGAAGCTACATGGCTGAAAATAAAAGTAACAGATGTGCCAGAGCTTTTTTTGAAATACACCCATTGTTCTTTGCTATCATCAACATAAATTGCCTGTGGCGGGCCGTAAATGATGAAGATCATTCCCCTGTCTGTGAGCCAGCCGGGTTTGAAAGATGTGAAATAGTAATTTGAAAAGAAAACACGGGTGTAATAAATCCTTATCAGTTCCCTTGCCCGCTCGGGCCCTTCGGCATTGTCAAGCCAGAATTCATCCACTGCAAATTTCTTGTTCATGGCCTTTTTTATCCTCTCATATTCTGAATAGGTTGCAATGTATTCAATTGGCTGCACCATTTCAGTTGAATTTTTGATACGGGGAAAACTACTGCCGAAGTTAAGTACCGTTAAACCTTCTTTTACTGCCGTATCAAACTGGAAAAAATACATGCCCTCGTAAGCAAGCTGATAAGTGAGATCGGGGGAGTATGGCAAAATCCACAAGCTATCGGGGTTACTCAGGTAAATGTTCTCCCTGTATAGCGTAAACGATGGCTTGGGCAGCGGGAATTCCTGCCCGTAATAAGATACGAATACCTCTTTATACTTATCCGGGTTATTGAACCGTATTTTAAATTTGCTGCGGCCAAGTACATAAGGCGCAAAATAGGGTAATCCAGACTTTTCTTCCCTTATCATGAAGTTTTGTTGCGACAGGGTTGTGCGTTTATCAACATAAATGTACCTTATCACCTCTTCTCTTCTGATGAGGTCTGTGGCCTGTATTTTCAAATGATAGAGTTTCCCGGGCCCGGCTTTCAGGTGTATCTCCTTAACAACCCTCTGTTCAGGGGCGTCGCGTAAAAAAGTATATGTCACCGAACCACTGTCAACCATTATATTTTCAGAGGGATTTACAATTTCGTACAAGTTGTAATTTACCCTGAAGGTTGCTTTGTACAGGCCTTCCGGATTGGCCTGACTATATAGGAGTTCTTTGGGGAATACTTTTACAAAAAGCGTGGAGGTATTTTCGTTATCGTGGAATACTGAAAAAGCCGGGTGAATTTTAGAACTTGACGGGTTATAAATTTTTGCAACATTTTTCTCCTTCACAGTTTTTACCGGTGCGGAACAGGCAAAAAAAAGCATCATTAATGCAGCATGCACTGCTATAAATGCCGGCTTCGGTATGCTGTAAGGTATATGGTTATTTTGCATGCGATAAAGGTAATTATTTTCCTCTTTTTGTGCCATATTTTTCAGGGGAGGATACCGGTTTGTTATCTCTGCTTATATTATATTCCATAATTGTTGCATAGGAGGTGCAATCATCCTATTCGGGTTTGGTGCGTTTCTTAACCAGCGACTCAAGTTCCATATGCACTTTTTCCCATTTCCACATCTCATCGGTGAGCTTCGATTTTAAATTTTCATATTCCCTGAAAAAATCAGGGTTGTTGATGATTCCCTGGTTTGATGCGGGATCTGAAATCATTCTTTCTTTTTCGGCAATCTGCTGCTCCATTTCACTTATCTTGTTCTCAACCGAGTTTACCTGGTTGGTAAGCTTTCGTATTTCCCGTTCAAGGTTTTTTTTGTCGGCATAATCTGTTTTTCCTGCATTGTTGTCAGGTGGCCTGGTTGGTTTATCCTGTGAGGGTTTAACCTCAAGTTCGCGCAGCGAAGAAATCTTTTTTTTCTTCAAAAAATCGTAGATTCCACCAAGGTGTTCGGCAATTTTCCTGTCCCTGAATTCATAGATTTTTGTTACCAGTCCGTCAAGGAACTCCCTGTCGTGGGAAACAACGATCAGGGTACCGTTGTATTTCAGCAAGGCCTGCTTGAGGACATCTTTCGACCGCATATCAAGGTGGTTGGTAGGCTCATCAAGCACAAGCAGGTTATATGGTTCAAGCAGCAACCTGGCAATGGCCAGCCGGGAGCGTTCACCGCCCGAAAGCACTTTGACCTTTTTATCTACATCTTCACCACTGAACAGGAATGCGCCCAGAATATCCCTTATTTTCGGGCGTATATCACCTACTGCAATATCGTCAATCGTTTTCAGCACAGTTTTTTCACCATCGAGCAACTCATCCTGGTTCTGGGCAAAATAGCCAAGGTTCACATTATGGCCGGTTTTTCGTGTTCCTGTGTAATCAAGTTCGCCTACGATTATTTTGAGTAGCGTTGATTTTCCTTCTCCGTTACGGCCAACGAATGCAATCCTTTCACCCCGTTCCACTACCATATTAATATTGTTCAGCACCTGCAGGCTGCCATAATTTTTAGTGATGTCGGCAGCTTCAAAAACCACTGTGCCCGAACGGGGGGCATCGGGAAACCTGATATTCAGCGATGCGGTGTCTTCTTCTTCTATCTCTATGGGTTCGATTTTTTCGAGTTGCCTGATACGCGACTGTACCTGAACAGCTTTGGTAGCCTTGTACCTGAACCTTTCTATGAATTCTTTAGTGTCTTCGATGGTTTTCTGCTGGTTCCGCCATGCACTGAGCTGTTGTTCACGGCGTTCTTTCCGTAGTTCAACAAATTGTGAATAAGAAACCTTGTAATCGTAGATTTTACCCAGCGATATTTCTATGGTCCGGTTTGTTACGTTATCAAGAAAAGCCCTGTCGTGGGAGATGAGCAATACCGCACCGGAATAGTTTTTTAAGAAGTCTTCAAGCCATTGTATAGACTCAATATCAAGGTGATTGGTGGGCTCATCGAGAAGAAAAACATCGGGTGAGCGCAGGATGATTTTCGCCAGCTCTATGCGCATGCGCCATCCGCCGCTGAATTCGCGGGTAGGGCGATGAAAGTCTTTTCTGTCAAAGCCAAGCCCTGTAAGGGTCTGTTCTATACCTGCTTCACGGTTGCCACCCCCCAGCATATGATACCGGTCGTTTTTCTCGGTAAGCTTTTCAATAAGTCTGAGGTACTCTTTCGAATCGTAATCTGTACGCTCGGCAATTTCATCTGTCAGCTTTTTTAAATCTTTTTCAAGCTTGTTGATTTCACCGAAAGCCATGCTTACCTCTTCAAAAACAGTGCGGGTATCTTTCACGATCAATTCCTGGGGCAGATAGCCCAGCGTTACGTCTGATGGCACTACAACTTCTCCCCCGTCGGGCTTTTGCAATCCCACAAATGTTTTAAGGAGTGTGGTTTTCCCGGCACCGTTTTTCCCCACAAGACCTACTTTATCCCGTTCATTTACCAGGAATGAGACATTTTTAAAAATGTCTTTCCCGTTAAAACTGATGCTTAACTGGTCTACCGAGATCATTGACTAAGAATATTAGGCTTTGAAAAATTTCCAAAGATAATGGAATTCTATTTTACAATACGAAGTTTGGCAAATTTCAGCAGAAGTTGTTTTTCCTGTTGCAGCAACTGGAAAAAAACAGTCGCTTTTTTGTCGGTCGAAGCCCCTTCCATGTGAATGATTTTGCCAATACCAAAACGCTGGTGCTCAACTTTCATGCCCACCTGTATCAGCTCTGGATTGTCGGGTTTAAAACCGGGACTGGCCTTATACACCGGGATATTTCCTGAATTGTTAACAGGTGCGGGCCGCATAAAGCGTTTGACCGGTGCAGCGGTTGCCGTCTCATCCGGGTTTCTTCTCCTCAACCCGTTGCCAGGTATATTTTCGTCATCATCTATGTTCCACGCGATTTTCTTTTTTAACATCGGAAGGTCAACATATTCAGGATCAATGTCGAAGATAAACCTGCTTGGCTCACAGTCGGTGGGCATTCCCCAGCGATACCGTGACCTTGTATATGTAATAAATACACGCTTTTTTGCCCGTGTTACAGCGACATAAAACAACCGACGTTCCTCCTCCAGGCCTGCAGGATTATCAAGCGACATGGCTGAAGGAAAAAGCTTTTCTTCGGCGCCTGCAATGTATACATTGTTAAATTCAAGGCCTTTGGCCGAATGCATGGTCATGATGGTAACCTTGTTATGGTCTTCTTCTTTTTCATTGTCCATATCGGTGAGCAACGATACATTTTCAAGGTAATGGGCAATGGTGGTTTTTTCCCCTGCCTGCTGATTATTTTCAACAAATTCACGGATGGCATTCAGCAATTCCTCGATGTTTTCGTACTTGCTCCGTTCTTCCACTGTTTGCCCGTTGTACAGGTCTTTCATAATGCCTGATCTTGAGGCTACGTCCTGGGCAAGGTTGTATGCATCCATCTCGTTTGCTCCTGCCTGGAATGTTTTAATCATTTCCCTGAAATGTTGGAGTTTTTCGGTGGTACCCCGGTTTATCCCCAGGGTCTGGGGATTAAATTCTTCAAGCACCTGCCAGATAGGGATATTTTGCGATGCAGCATACTCTTCTATCTTTTCGAGGGTTACATTGCCGATACCCCTTGCCGGGTAGTTAATGATACGCTTTATGGCCTCGTCGTCATTCGGGTTGACCGTGAGCCGGAGATAAGCCAGCAGGTCTTTGATCTCTTTTCGCTGGTAAAACGATATGCTGCCATAAACCTTGTAGGGGATGTTTCTTTTGCGCAGTGCTTCTTCAAACACACGCGACTGGGCATTGGTGCGGTAAAGTATTGCAAAGTCGCTGTACCTCTGTTGTTCGGCGAGCTGGATATCAAGAATTGAATTGGATATGTAAAATCCTTCTTCATGGTCGGTGAGCGTTTCTGCTACCTTTATTTTATCCCCGGGTTCATTTTTTGACCATACATTTTTGGCTATCTGTGAACTGTTTTTCGCGATGATGCTGTTGGCGGCATTCACAATTGACTGCGTGGAACGGTAATTTTGTTCCAGTTTGAAAAGCTTGTAACCCGGGTAATCGTTTTTAAAGTTGAGTATATTTTCGATTTTTGCCCCCCTGAAAGAATAAATACTCTGTGCATCGTCGCCTACCACGCAAACATTATGGTGTAAAGCTGCCAGTTTGTTTACAATCAGGTATTGAGAAAAATTGGTATCCTGGTATTCGTCTACAAGAATGTAGGAAAATTTCTGCTGGTATTTTTTCAGGATGTCTGGAAAATCACGGAAAAGGATGTTGGTATTGAGCAAAAGGTCGTCGAAATCCATGGCATCGGCTTTTTTACAGCGCGAGGCATAAATCCTGTAGATGTCGCCAATCTGTGGTTTGCGGGCCAACCGGTCGCGTTCGGTGATCTGCGAATTGCTGTTATAAGCCTGCGCTGTGATCAGGTTGTTTTTTGCCGAAGAGATGCGGCCAAACACTTCACCCGGTTTATAAACCTGGTCATCAAGCTTCAGCTCTTTAATAATTGATTTCACCAGGCTTTTTGAGTCGGTGGTATCATAAATTGAAAAATTTGCCCCGTAACCGAGGTTTTCGGCTTCAGACCTTAATATTCTTGCGAAAATAGAATGAAAAGTTCCCATCCAGAGGTAGCGGGCGAGGTCTTCACCTACCAGTTTGCCGATACGTTCCTTCATCTCACCTGCTGCTTTGTTGGTAAAGGTCAGTGCCAGAATTTGCGATGGTTTTACACCTTTGCTCAACAGCAGGGCAATACGATAGGTAAGTACACGGGTTTTGCCCGACCCTGCCCCGGAAATTATCAGTGATGGGCCTTCGCTGTTTACAACTGCCTCTTTCTGTGCATTATTCAGATCGTTTAAAAATTCGTTGTTCACCTTTTTGTTATCTGTTTCAATTAAAACCTTGGTATAATAACACTATATTAATGAAATACAGGGGAATAGATATATTTAAAAATTAATATCCCGCAAAATTACGATATGCTCTCAACAATCCGAACCTGAAGGCATATTTTTTATAAAGTATATATTAACAATTCCCCAAAAAGACAAAATGTCATTTATTTTTTAGGGTATAATGAATATTTATTATAATTGCACAATTCTTGTCAGCTTTGTATTCAAAAAACCGGGTACAGTATAATATTTTTACGAAAAGTCTGTTAATAATAGGAATCACTTGATTGAACATGTTTAGAAAAATAACTCTTTTTTACTTCAGCTTACTTACGGCCGTTACTGGTATTGCACAGATATACAGTCCCGACCCGCACTTTTCCGATACAGTGAACTATTTTCCGGGAAAGGATTCGGTGTTTGTATTCAACCAGCCAAATTATGGGGACAGGATTTCCATAACCCTTGCAAGTGTATCACCCGATTCTGCCAATGACTGGGCCTTTGCATGGTACAAGTACGACACTGTTTTGCTGGATTATACCATGGTTTTTGCTCATTCAGGCATGAAATCTGAAATTGATACCATTACCACATACAATGGCTACAGGCTTATAAGGAGCAAAGGCGCTTACCGTGATACGGCCATGGTTTGGGTATTATTTCACGATTACAACGTGAAAATTACCACCAAAGACAGTGCCGGCAATATACCTGTTCTTAACACCACCTGCTCGAGCACGACCATTCGTGCAGCTACGCCAGAAAAAAGATACCGGTACCACATTCCGGGTGTTGATTCGGTTGTTACTGAAATAACCGAATATGACATGGCATGGGAAAAAGATATTGAAGAGGGCGGGTTACCAACAAAAAGCTTTACAAACGCAGTGGTTCTGAACCTGCCATACGAGAACACCATGTACACAATGACCGTGACGAGCAGGAAGTTCAAGCTTGAACGAAAAGATTCAGTGAATTACATTGCTGTAAAATCGAAGGCTGATATTGGGGTAGATCATATTCTCCTGTCAGATTTAAACTATTATCCTGAACATTATGGTAAAAACTACGGTGAGAAATATGACCCCCTTGATGGAAAATCTGCCCCGACCAAATTTAAGTTTTATAACAAAGAATCGAAAAATGCCGCAAGTTATAAACTTAAGTTCGGTGATTACAACAACGCTGATACTGTTTTTTATAACATTGAAGACACCATTATCTACGAATACCTTTATCCCGGGAAATTTACTGCAACACTTTATACATATGCTCCAAAACCGCGGGAGTGTGAGGATTCCTCAATATTAGAAATAACCATTTCAAATCCGGTTATTGGCGAAAAAGATTCTTTGAAATTACCCGATGTATTCACCCCCAATGGTGATGGTTACAACGATGTCTTCAGGACCTATGATGTTTCTGTTTATAATTGTACGATTATAATTTTTAACCGCTACGGGCAAAAAGTACATGAATTTTCAGGCAATATCAGGGACTGGACCGGGTGGGACGGCAAAATAAAAAACTCAAACCGGGAGGCAAGTGAAGGTATCTATTATTACGTAATTGACCAGATACTCGCTTTTGAATACAGCGAAAAGGATAAAAGGGTACAATACAAAGAATATGACGACAAGCAAAAAACAGGGTATGTTTACCTGTTCAGGAATAAGAAATAAAAATGATGTTTTCTGAAAGCCTGTGATTGTATAAAATGGAGAATCTTCATTATTTAAGAAAGTCCATTATATAAATTAAATGTTATGCTTTTGAAGTTTACAGAGATTATCTTACCGGTAAAAGACTTTTTTTATAACAGGAAGGTGCAATGAATTGCCAGGGGTTCATGTTCACTTTTAAAATTAAAGCACATAAAAAAACCCGGCTGATAACCGGGTTTTTTTCTATTATGCAGGGTTGTTCTATTCTTCCTGTTCTTCTTCTTCGTATGCCTTGAGAAGTTCTTCCTGGATTTCTCCCGGAACCTGGGCATATTCAGAAAACCTCATCGAATACATAGCCCGACCACCCGAGATGGAACTAAGCGAGGTAGAGTACCTGTCCATTGCAGCGAGGGGCACTTTGGCAGTGATTTTTTCAAAACCCGATTCGCTTGACATACCCTGAACAATAGCCCTTCTTCCCTGCAGGTCGCTCATTACATCGCCCATGCGGTCGGAAGGTACGAGAACTTCTACTTCGTATATAGGTTCGAGTATCTTTGGGCCTGCTTTTTTAAATGCCTGGCTGAAAGCATTTCTTCCTGCGAGGCGAAAAGAGATTTCGTTCGAGTCAACGGGGTGCATTTTACCATCGTAAACGCAAACCTTAATGTCGCGTGCATACGATCCGGTAAGCGGCCCTTCTTCCATCTTTTCCATCAGGCCTTTTAATATTGCAGGCATGAAACGGGCATCAATCGAACCACCCACGATACAATTATAATACACAAGCTTTCCTCCCCATGGCAGGGCAATTTCTTCTTTACCCCTCACGGAAATCTTGTATTCTTTTCCATCAAGCTTGTACATTGTCGGATCGGCTGAACCTTCTTTATAGGGTTCAATAATCATGTGCACTTCGCCAAACTGACCGGCACCACCCGACTGTTTTTTGTGCCTGTAATCGGCCTGGGCCGATTTGGTAATGGTTTCACGATAGGGTATACGGGGTTTAACAAATTCGGTACCCAGTTTATATATATTGTCAAGGTGCCATTTTAAAATATTCAGGTGATATTCGCCCTGTCCCGAAAGGATGATTTGTTTCAGTTCTTTCGAATATTCAACAATAATGGTAGGGTCCTCTTCGCGCATTTTCTGCAATGCCTCGCCCAGCTTTTCTTCGTCTCCTTCGCTCAGGGGCTTAATAGCAGTCCTGAATTTTGGCTCAGGAAATGCTATTGCATCGAATTTAATATCGCTGGTGGATGCAAGGGTCTGGTTTGTTTTCGTTGCTTTTAGTTTAACGGTTGCTCCAAGGTCGCCTGCAACCAATGAAGTGACTTTTACCCTGTTTTTCCCGGCAGCAGCGAAAAGCTGCGATAAACGTTCTTTATTTTGAGTGTTGTTGTTGATAAGGTCTGCAGCTTCTTTTATCTCACCCGACATTACTTTGAAATAGATAATTTCACCCACGTGTGATTCGTAAGATGTCTTGAAAACAAACAGCGAAGCAGGACCGGATTTATCGCATTTTATTTCTTTATTGCCTGCTTTGGGCGCAGGCATATCCGACGGTGATGGCGCCGCATTGCTTAAAAACTCCATAAGGCGAGAAACACCAATATTCTTTTTTGCAGAAACACAGAACACGGGAAAGATACCGCGCTTGATCAGGCCTTCTGCAATTCCTTTCCGCATCTCTTCCTCAGTGAGGGTGTCATTGGCAAAAAAGAGTTCCATGAGCGTTTCGTCGTTTTCGGCAGCTTTTTCAATCAATTCAGAATGAAGTGCTGATGCCTGGTCGGCGAGGTTGGCAGGAATATCAACAACATCGGCTTTACCGCTGTCACCCTGGTATTTGTACATTTTCATTGTAATCACATCTACAACTGCATTAAAGCCGGCGCCTGTTTCCACAGGGAATTGCACCAGGGCTACATTGCTCCCGAACCTTTCTTTGGCAGTTTCTATCGTCTTGTCCCAGTTGGCCTTCTCGTGGTCGAGATGGTTTACTGCAATGATCATAGGCTTACCGGCTTTTGAAAGGTACCTGTTATGTATTTCTGCGCCTACTTCAACACCGTTCTGTGCATTTATTACCATCAGGGCAGTGTCTGCAACATGCATCGAAGAAATAACACCACCGATAAAATCGTCCAGGCCGGGAGCATCAAGAATATTGATTTTTGCATTGTTGTATTCTGTATAGAGCAGCGATGAGAATATCGAGTTACCATTTGTCTGTTCTATTTCCTTAAAATCCGATACAGTGTTTTTGCTGTTTACATCGCCCCTTCTTTCAATCACCCCGCCATTGAAGAGCATGGTTTCAGCAAGCGTGGTTTTTCCTGAACCCGAATTTCCAACCAAAAGAATATTCTTTATCTGTTCTGTAGAATAAGTCTTCATGTTATTTTGATGTGTTTATATTATAATACTTTAAGATATCTGCCCCTTTTCAAAGACTTGCAAAAATAATAATTTTTTATTTAGAAGCAAGATTAAATCACTGATTCCCCATAATTTAGAAAAGAGTATGAAAATCAATGTTATAAGTAAAAAAATATCTTCAAATATAAGATACCTTAATACTAATAAAGTTAAGATAAAGCCATTTTGGTTTTCACCTATTTATTGATGCAAAATATAAAAATGCTGGTTTTTTACTTGAATGATGCAGTTATTAGCCAGTTTAACCGAAATTATTCAGCTGTTTTTTTAATACCTTATATCCGCAAGTTGTTTTGGTTTTTCCTATCAGGCTTCGACTACCCGCCTGCCTTAGCAGTGCGGCGGGCAGGCGCTCAGCCTGACAGTCACCCTGAGCGTAGTCGAAGGGTGTTTATTTACAATTATATAAATAATAACTTGCGGATTTAAGGTAATAATAAATGTCTGCCATGCGCTAAAGGTTTATAAATTTTAAGAATTATTCCTGTAACTAAGAAAATATAGAGCATCTATTAAAATAACCTGATAACATTATTTTAGTCGTGGTTAGCCCGAATTATTTATAAATGTTGCGAAAAAGTAATATTTGGAATAATCAGGCTTAAAAATCATAAAAATTATTTTGACGATATATTGTTTTTAAAAAAAAATCATCTACCTTTGCAAGCCAAATTAGAAAAATTTTATAGTCAGAAAATGCCGACAATACAACAATTAGTAAGAAAAGGAAGATCGAAAATTGTTTCCAAAAGTAAGTCTCCGGCTCTTGATTCATGCCCACAGAAAAGGGGCGTGTGCGTTAGGGTTTATACCACTACACCCAAGAAACCAAATTCTGCTATGCGTAAGGTAGCGCGTGTAAGGCTTACACACGGCAAAGAGGTAAATGCATATATCCCGGGCGAAGGCCATAACCTGCAGGAGCACTCCATCGTTCTTATCAGGGGCGGAAGGGTAAAAGACCTGCCCGGTGTAAGATACCACATCATCAGGGGGGCATTGGATACCTCGGGTGTTGAAAGCAGAACACAGAGAAGATCTAAATATGGAACCAAGCGTCCGAAAAAATAATACATTCTGAATTAAAATGAGAAAGACAAAACCAAAGAAACGTATTATATTGCCTGATCCGAAATTCAACGATCAGCTTGTCACAAGGTTTGTGAACAACCTAATGTTAAGAGGAAAAAAATCGGTGGCATACAAGGTTTTTTATGATGCCCTCGAGATTGTGGAATCGAAGTCAAAAGATATCGAAAGTTCATCATTGGATATATGGAAAAAGGCGCTTGAGAATATTACTCCCCAGGTTGAAGTAAAAAGCCGCAGGGTTGGTGGGGCAACTTTTCAGGTTCCTACCGAAATCAGGCCCGACAGAAAAGAAGCTATCAGTATGAAAAATTTAATACTGTTTGCACGCAAAAGGGCAGGTAAATCAATGTGCGATAAGCTTGCAGCAGAAATACTTGCAGCATTTAACAACGAAGGAGGCGCATTTAAAAAGAAAGAAGATACTCACAAAATGGCGGAAGCAAACAAGGCGTTTGCGCATTTTCGTTTTTAAGCAGGGTATTTGACATTTGGGATATTAAATTATAGTAGCTAGCTGATAATTAGTGTAATGAGTTTTGATTTAAATTATACCAGGAATATTGGGATTATGGCCCATATAGATGCCGGTAAGACCACAACTACCGAGCGTATTCTCTTTTATACCGGCATCACCCACCGCATGGGTGAAGTTCACGATGGCTCAGCCACCATGGACTGGATGGTGCAGGAACAGGAGAGAGGGATTACAATTACTTCCGCAGCAACCACCACTTTTTGGACTTACAACGACAAAAAATACAAGATTAATATTATTGATACCCCTGGACACGTTGACTTTACTGTTGAAGTAGAACGTTCATTACGTGTTCTCGACGGTGCAGTGGCTGTTTTTTGTGCCGTAGGCGGCGTAGAGCCTCAGTCTGAAACCGTCTGGAGACAGGCAGACAAATACAATGTACCGCGCATTGCCTTTATTAATAAAATGGACAGGGTTGGTGCCGATTTCTTCGGCGTTGTCAGCCAGATTAAAGAGAAACTGGGGGCAAATCCTGTACCAATGCAAATTCCCATCGGTTCTGAAGAAAATTTTATTGGTGTAATAGACCTTATTCAGCGTAAAGCCATTGTTTGGAAAGAAGATGAAAAGCTTGGGATGCGCTATGATTATGAAGAAGTACCCGAAGATTTAGTGGAATTAACAGAAGAGTGGCGCGAAAAACTTGTTGAAGCAGTTTGCGAATCTGATGACGACCTGCTTGAAAGGTTTTTCGAAAACCGTGAATCAATTACCGTTGAGGAATTTCTTGCAGCCACACGCAAAGCCGTTATTAACCGTACCATCGTACCGGTATATTGCGGTGCATCTTTTAAAAATAAAGGTATTCAGCGCTTACTTGATGGTATATGCGGTTTGCTCCCAAGTCCGATTGATATTGGTTCTATTAAAGGTAAAAATCCCCATAACGACCAGGAAATTGACAGGGAACCAGACAACGATGCCCCTTTTTCAGCACTTGCCTTTAAAATTGCCACCGATCCATTCGTCGGAAGGCTGGCATTCTTAAGAATCTATTCGGGTTATATCGAATCGGGCATGATGGTGCTGAACCCTCGTACAGGTAAAAAAGAGAGGATAAACAGATTGTACCAGATGCACGCGAACAAACAAAACCCGCGTGACAGGGTAGACGCTGGTGATATATGTGCTGCCGTTGGTTTGAAAAACCTTTACACAGGCGACACGCTTTGCGATATCAAAAAACCAATCTATCTCGAATCAATGACATTTCCGCAACCGGTTATCGGTATTGCCATCGAACCAAAAACGCAGGCCGATATTGATAAACTTGGTATTGCTTTAAATAAACTTGCTGAAGAAGATCCTACATTCAGGGTTAACACCGATCAGGAAACCGGGCAAACTATTATTAACGGTATGGGCGAACTTCACCTCGAAATACTGCTTGACCGTTTGCGCAGGGAGTTCAGGATAGACTGCAACCAGGGAGCCCCGCAGGTTTCTTATAAAGAAGCTGTTAAAGGAACGGTTCAACACCGCGAATTGTTCAAAAAGCAAACCGGCGGACGAGGCAAATATGCTGACATACAGGTTGAAATTTCACCTGCCGATGAAGGCATCTCAGGCTTGCAATTTGTTGACCAGATCAAGGGCGGTAATATACCAAGGGAATATATCCCTTCGGTTGAAAAAGGCTTCAGGGAGGCCATGCGCAATGGTGTTCTTGCAGGTTTCCCGGTAGACAACCTTAAAGTTGTTTTACTTGATGGTTCTTACCATCCTGTTGACTCTGATTCGCTTTCTTTCGAGATAGCCGCCAAACACGCCTTCAGACATGCCTTGAAGAAAACAAAAAGCGTATTGCTCGAGCCTGTAATGTCGGTTGAAGTGGTTACCCCCGAAGAGTATATGGGCGATATCATTGCCGATTTCAACAAACGCCGTGGACAGGTAGAAGGAATGGAAAGCAAAACCGGAGGAAGGGTAATTAAAGCCAAAGTGCCTTTGGCCGAACAGTTTGGTTATGTAACAGCGCTTCGTACCATCTCATCAGGACGTGCCACTTCTACAATGGAATTTTCGCACTTCGAAGAGGTACCTGCTGAAATAGCAAAACAGGTGATAGAAAAAATACAGGGAACAAAAGCATTTGTATAATTATATAGCTTAAGATAATGAGCCAAAAAATCAGAATCAAATTAAAGTCTTACGATCATAATCTGGTGGATAAATCGGCCGAAAAAATCGTAAAAACTGTAAAATCTACCGGTGCTGTGGTAAGCGGACCTATTCCCCTGCCAACACACAAACGGGTGTTTACAGTGTTGCGTTCGCCATTTGTAAACAAAAAATCAAGGGAGCAGTTTCAGCTTTCTTCTTATAAAAGATTGCTGGACATATACAGTTCAACACCCAAGACCATTGATGCACTGATGAAATTAGAATTACCCAGTGGGGTTGAGGTTGAAATTAAAGTATAACATAAATAACTTAAAGAAATGCCTGGATTAATAGGAAAAAAGGTGGGAATGACCTCGGTATTTGACGAAAACGGTGTATATGTACCGTGTACCGTTCTTGAGGCCGGTCCTTGTGTGGTTACGCAGGTAAAAACTGTTGATACCGACGGTTACAATGCCATTCAGTTGTCATACGACGAGAAGAAAGAGCATAAAACAACAAAGGCAATGCTTGGGCATTTTAAAAAATCCGGTACCACTCCAAAAAAGAAACTTGTTGAACTTAAAGGTTTTATAAAACACTGGAAACCCGGTGATGTAATAACTGTTGAATACTTCAAAAACGACATCTGGCTTGATGTAACCGCTACTTCTAAAGGAAAAGGTTTTCAGGGGGTTGTTAAAAGACACGGTTTTTTCGGTGTTAACGACTCTACCCATGGTCAGCATAACAGAAGCCGGCACCCCGGTTCAATCGGTGCATCCTCCTTCCCTTCAAGGGTATTGAAAGGTATGCGTATGGCAGGCCAGACCGGAAACAAAACTGTAAAAATACTTAACCTTAAAATTGTGAAGATAATTCCCGAAACCAATACTATTCTGCTTAAAGGCTCGGTGCCGGGATCAATCGGTTCATATGTAGTAATTGAAAGTCCTGACAGAATTTAATAATACTGAACGAGAATGAAATTAAAAGTATTCAATATAGCAGGTGAGGAAACCGGCAAAGAAATTGAACTGAAGGATAACATCTTTGGAATTGAACCAAACGATCATGCCATTTATCTCGATGTAAAGCAATACCTGGCCAACCAGCGACAGGGAACGCATAAATCCAAAGAAAAATGGGAGGTTACCGGAAGCACAAGGAAAATCAAAAGGCAAAAAGGAACAGGTACTGCGCGTGCCGGCAGTATTAAGTCTCCTGTATTCAGGGGCGGAGGACGTATATTTGGCCCGCAGCCCAGGGACTATTCTTTCAAGCTTAATAAGAAAGTAAAACAACTGGCGCGTAAATCGGCGCTTACTTATAAAGCAAAAAATGATTCTATAAAGGTTGTTGAAGATTTCTCTCTCGATGCACCGAAAACAAAAGAATATGCAGGTATCCTCAATAATCTTAAAATACAGGATAAAAAGTCGTTGATTATTTTAAATCAACCAAATAAAAATATATATTTGTCCTCCCGAAATTTGACCGGTTCAAAGGTTATAACAATTTCAGAATTAACAACTTACGACATAATGAACTGCTCTTCTCTGGTATTTATTGAGAGTTCACTCGAAGTTTTACAAAACATGCTTAATTAATATTGAAGATGAATATTTTGGTAAAACCCATCGTAACGGAAAAAATAAACGCCCAGGGCGAAAGCCTTAACAGGTATGGCTTTGTCGTTGACAAAAGGGCCAACAAGCTGCAGATAAGGAAAGCTGTTGAAGAACTTTACGGGGTAACGGTAGCCTCTGTTAACACCATGAGGTACGCCGGCAAGCGTAAATCGAGGTTCACAAAGGCAGGAGTTATATCCGGCAGGACAAACAATTGCAAAAAAGCGGTTGTTACATTAAAAGTAGGCGATTCAATTGATTTTTATAGCAATATCTAATAAATCATGGCTGTAAGAAAATTAAAACCTGTAACACCAGGTCAAAGACACAAAGTAATATCAACATTCGACGAGATTACAACATCAGCACCCGAAAGGTCGTTGCTGCAACCTTTGAAGAGGACCGGGGGAAGAAACAATTCCGGTAAAATGACCATGAGGTATATCGGAGGTGGTCATAAACGTCAGTACCGGCTTATTGATTTTCATCGTAATAAAGATGGAGTGGCTGCAACAGTAAAATCTATCGAGTACGATCCGAACCGTACTGCCCGTATCGCTTTGTTGATATACGAAGATGGTGAAAAAAGATACATCATTGCCCCTCATGGGTTAAAAGTTGGGCAAATTGTGCGCTCGGGAAACGGCATAGCACCTGAAATCGGTAATTGCCTCTCACTTTCTGAAATCCCCCTCGGAACACTTATTCATAATATTGAATTAAGGCCTGGACAGGGTGGGGTTCTCGCAAGAAGTGCCGGCTCATATGCACAATTAACCTCACGTGACGGAAAGTATGCCATCATAAAATTACCTTCGGGTGAATCACGAATGGTACTCATTACTTGCCGGGCAACTGTGGGAACAGTTTCAAACTCAGACCACGGTATTGAGAAATCCGGTAAAGCAGGCCGTACCAGGTGGCTTGGCAGAAGACCACGCAACAGGGGCGTTGTTATGAACCCGGTAGACCATCCGATGGGTGGTGGCGAAGGACGTGCCTCAGGCGGACACCCAAGATCAAGAAAGGGTATTCCTGCCAAAGGGTACAAAACAAGATCGAAGAAAAAGCTATCGAATAAATACATAGTTGAAAAGAGAAAGTAAAAGATTAAATAACTATGAGCAGATCAGTTAAAAAAGGACCATTTATAGATTTTAAACTTGAGAAACGCGTTCTCGAGATGAATAAAACCAGCAAAAAAACTGTGATTAAAACATGGTCGCGCAGGTCTGAAATATCACCTGATTTTGTTGGGCATACCATTGCAGTTCATAATGGTAACAAGTTCATCCCGGTGTATGTAACAGAAAACATGGTAGGACACAAACTCGGCGAGTTTGCCCCGACCAGGATTTTCAGGGGTCATGCAGGAAAACAAAGATAATTGATATAGTATATCCAATAAAGCAATAGAAAATGGGTGCCAGAAAAAGATTAAAAGCTGAAGAGGCCAAAGCGGAAAGGAAAGAACAATATATGGCTGTTTTGAGAAACTGCCCGACTTCACCTCGCAAAATGAGGCTGCTGGCCGATATGATCAGGGGCATGGAAGTAAACCGCGCAATTGATATGTTGAAATTCAGCACCAAAGAGGCTTCAGAAAAGATGGAAAAACTTTTGCTTTCTGCCGTATCCAATTGGCAGAAGAAAAATGAAAACATCCGTATTGAAGATAACAAATTATTTGTAAAAGAGGTTTTTGTTGATCAGGGAAGAACACTCAAAAGATTGCGCCCTGCACCACAGGGAAGGGCATACCGGATCAGGAAACGCTCGAACCATGTAACCGTGGTTATAGATAATGTAAACGAAGTAACAGAAAGTCAAACAAAATAATTAATGGGACAAAAAGCTAATCCTATCAGTAACAGGTTAGGAATCATCAAAGGTTGGGATTCCAATTGGTATGGCGGGAATAATTATTCTGAAAAGCTTACCGAAGACTACAAGATCAGAAAATATCTGAATGCCCGTCTTGCCAAGGCAAGTATTTCGAAAATCGTTATCGAGCGTACACTTAAGCTCATTACCGTAACCGTGAATACTGCCCGCCCGGGGATTATCATCGGTAAAGGCGGTCAGGAAGTTGACAAGCTTAAGGAAGAATTGAAGAAAATCACCAGCAAAGAGGTTCAGATTAACATTTTCGAAGTTAAAAGACCCGAACTTGATGCTACCATTGTTGGGAACAATATTGCACGGCAGATTGAAGGCAAGGTTTCTTACCGCAGGGCCATCAAGATGGCCATGGCTTCAACCATGCGGATGGGCGCCGAAGGGATCAAGGTTATGATCTCGGGCAGGTTGGGCGGAGCTGAAATGGCCAGGTCTGAAATGTACAAAGAAGGCCGTACCCCGTTGCACACCTTCAGGAGCGATATTGATTTTGCCCTGGCCGAAGCCCTTACAAAGGTTGGTCTCATTGGCATTAAAGTGTGGATTTGCAAAGGAGAAATTTATGGCAAACGCGACCTTTCTCCCAACATAGAGGCAAAGACACAGAAGGCAAAAACAGGATTCAGAAAAAAAAGAAAATAAGGAATATTAACAAAGCAATAGTTCATTAGCGATGTTACAACCAAAGAAAACAAAATACAGGAGACAGCAGAAGGGCCGCATGAAAGGAAATGCCCAGAGGGGAAACCAGTTGGCATTCGGTTCGTTCGGGATAAAAACCCTTGAAGAATGCTGGATTACAGGAAGGCAGATAGAAGCAGCACGTCAGGCGGTTACACGTCATATGAAACGTGAAGGACAGATATGGATCAGGGTATTCCCGGATAAACCTATCACGAAAAAACCTGCTGAAGTGCGTATGGGTAAAGGTAAAGGTGCCCCCGAAGGATTCGTGGCACCGGTTACACCGGGAAGGATACTCATAGAGATTGAAGGGGTATCTTTTGAAACAGCTAAGGAAGCGCTTCGCCTCGGTGCCCAAAAACTGCCGGTTACAACCAAGTTTGTTGTCCGACACGATTATGTTGAAATTTAATAAAAGGTAGTGATGAAACCTCAGGAAATTAGAGAACTAACATTGAAAGAGATCATCGAGAGGATCGAAAATGAAGAGAGTTTTCTTCTCAAACAGAAGCTCAACCATGCCATTTCTCCACTCGATAATCCGATGAAAATCAAGGAATCAAGAAGAAACCTTGCAAGGCTTAAAACTATCCTGAATGAAAAACAGGGACAAGAAAATTTGCAACAAAGCTAACAGAAGATAAATGGAAAAACGGAATCTTAGAAAAGAAAGGATTGGGATCGTTGTCAGCAGCGGAATGGACAAATCTATCGTAGTTGCTGAGAAACGTAAAATGAAACACCCCATTTACGGAAAATTTGTGAACAAGACTTCCAAATTTATGGCCCATGATGAAAAGAATGAGTGCAACGTGGGAGATCTGGTTCGTATTGGTGAAACCCGGCCTTTGAGCAAAAATAAATGTTGGAGATTGGTTGAAATTATAGAAAGAGCTAAATAGTCATGATACAACAGGAAAGCAGATTAACAGTTGCCGATAACAGCGGAGCCAAAGAGGTTCTGTGTATCAGGGTCCTGGGCGGAACAGGAAAACGCTATGCAAGAATTGGTGATAAAGTAGTTGTTACGGTAAAAAGCGCACTTCCATCGGGAGAAGTAAAAAAAGGTACCGTGAGCAAAGCTGTTGTCGTAAGAACAAAGAAAGAGATCAGAAGATCAGATGGTTCTTATATCAGGTTTGATGACAATGCATGTGTGCTGCTTAACAACGCTGATGAACTTAGGGGCACCCGTATTTTTGGCCCGGTAGCAAGGGAATTGAGGGATAAGTATATGAAAATTGTTTCGCTGGCACCTGAAGTGTTATAAATAAATTTAAATCAATGCAGAAGAAATTACACATAAAAAAGGGTGACACTGTGTATGTTAACACCGGTGAATACAAAGGCCAGAAAGGCCGTGTGCTTGAGGTGATTAAAAAAAGCAACAAAGCTATTGTTGAGGGTATCAACCTGGTATCGAAGCATACCAAACCCAATGCAAAGGCCCCCCAGGGCGGTATTATTAAAAAAGAAGCCCCGGTGCATATTTCAAACCTCATGCTTCTCGACCCGAAAACCGGTAATCCTACGAGAATTGGTAGGAAACTCAACAGTGACAATGTTTTAGTTAGATATTCAAAAAAATCTGGGGAGGAAATTAAGTAATGGCTTACGTACCTAATTTAAAGTCAAAGTATAAAGACGAGATTATTCCTGCTTTAACCAAAGAATTTGGTTATAAATCAAACATGCAGGTTCCCAGGCTTGACAAAATAATTATCAACCAGGGAGTTGGCCAGGCTGTGGCAGATAAAAAGCTTGTTGATCTCGCACAGCAGGAGTTGACCATGATTGCCGGTCAAAAAGCAATTCAGACGGTGTCGAAAAAAGACATCTCAAACTTCAAGCTGCGCCGTAAAATGCCGATAGGAGTGAAAGTAACGCTACGTAAAAACAATATGTACGAATTCCTTGAAAGGCTTATATGTGTTGCATTGCCAAGGATTCGAGACTTTAAAGGGATTAACAGCAAACTCGATGGCAGGGGAAATTATACCCTTGGAATTACAGAGCAGATCATCTTTCCCGAAATTGATATTGACAAAATAAACAAAATACTTGGAATGGAGATAACCTTCGTAACCACAGCAAAAACAGATGAAGAAGCTTTTGCCCTGTTACGTGAATTCGGGTTACCTTTTAAAAATATCAAAAGAAACTAATATGGCAAAAGAATCAATGAAAGCCCGTGAAGTCAAGAGGGCAAAACTTGCAGCAAGATATGCCGCTAAAAGGGCAAAGCTGAAAGAGATGGGAGACTATCAGGCACTTAGCCGGATTCCAAGAAACTCCAACCCGATAAGGCTGCACAACAGGTGTAAACTTACCGGCAGGCCAAAAGGCTATATCAGGCAGTTTGGTATCAGCAGGATTTGTTTCAGGGAGATGGCATCACAAGGATTGATTCCGGGAGTAAAGAAAGCAAGTTGGTAATTAATTAAAGATAAATAATATAATATGACAGATCCAATTTCAGAATATCTGACCAGAATCAGAAATGCTATAATGGCTAAACACAAGGTTGTGGAAATACCGGCTTCAAATCTGAAGAAAGATATTACCAGGATTCTTTTTGATAAAGGGTATATTCTGAATTATAAATTTGAAGATGATAAGGTACAGGGAAAAATTAAAATTGCCCTGAAATACCATCCGGAATCAAAACAGCCTGCTATCAAGTCATTGGAGAGAATAAGCAAACCCGGTTTAAGAAAATATGTTGACAGCACCGAAGTACCCAGGGTACTTAACGGACTTGGGATAGCCATTATGTCAACATCAAAGGGTGTGATGACCGATAAAGAAGCCAGGACGCAGAAAGTAGGCGGTGAAGTTTTATGTTATGTTTATTAAAACGGAGGAAGCATAAATGTCACGAATAGGAAAACTACCCATTAATATTCCGGCAGGGGTTACCATTACCGTAAATACGGATAATACCGTGATTGTTAAGGGACCTAACGGAGAGCTGTCGCACAAGGTTGACAGGGATATCAAGGTAGAAATTAAAGATAACCAGGTATTGGTCCAAAGGCCTACCGAGCAAAAAAGGCACCGCGCCATGCATGGTTTATACAGGTCGCTGATAAACAATATGGTTACAGGTGTTACAAAAGGCTTTACAATACGACAGGAGTTGGTTGGTGTAGGTTATAAGGCCGAAGCCAAAGGGCAGGTGCTTGAGCTTAGCCTTGGGTATTCACACGATATTCATTTTCTTTTACCGAAAGAGGTAAAAGTAGAGGCCAAAACCGAAAAACGCAGCAACCCGGTTATCACATTGACAAGCGCAGACAAACAGCTTATCGGACAGGTAGCGGCAAAAATCCGCTCGCTTAGAAAACCCGAACCATACAAAGGCAAAGGTATCAGGTTTGTTGGAGAACAGATCAGGAAGAAAGCTGGTAAATCTGCAAGTGCATAACGTTTAAATTATTACCAAAATGGCACTGACAGTAAAAGAAAGAAGAATACGTATTAAGCTACGGATCAGAAAAAAAATCTCAGGCACGAATGACCGGCCACGGATGACTATCTTCAGAAGCAATAAACAAATATATGTGCAGTTTATTGACGACCTTGCGCATAAAACCTTATTGTCGGTTTCTTCGCTCGATAAGGATATTGCTGCAAAGAAAGATATGAACAAGACCGAACAGGCAAAACTGGTTGGAAAACTTGCAGCAGAGAAATCAAAAGAAGCAGGAATTAATAATGTGGTTTATGACCGTAACGGCTACCTCTATCACGGGCGCGTTAAAGCGCTGGCAGATGCTGCCAGGGAAGCTGGTTTAAAATTTTAACAAATTATGTCAACTACAACAATTAGAAAAGTAAAAACAATAGACCTCGACCTGAAAGACCGGTTGGTTAGCATACAGAGGGTTACCAAGGTTACCAAGGGCGGAAGGACCTTCAGTTTTTCAGCTATCGTAGTGGTGGGAAACGAAGACGGTATTGTAGGATATGGCCTGGGCAAGGCCAACGAAGTAACCACTGCTATCGCCAAGGGAGTGGAAGATGCCAAGAAAAACCTGATTAAGGTACCTGTAATACATGGCACCATACCTCACGAACAAATTGCCAAATTCGGTGGTGCACAGGTTTTCCTGAAACCTGCATCAAGCGGTACCGGTGTTAAAGCTGGTGGTGCTATGCGTGCTGTGCTCGAAAGTGTTGGGATTAAAGATGTACTTGC
>JAFGPL010000175.1 GCA_016936215.1 Bacteroidales bacterium | reverse complement strand
CTTTATTAATTATAACTTTACTGTCAATAGTTATTCTCGGAAAATGGGAATCGGTTGATTTTCTCTATTTCCAGTTTTAATTAAGGGTAAAAAATGAAGAACGAAAAATTATTAAAATGGGCAATATATATAGCAGGAATAGCCTGCCTGTATGCATTTATCTCAATCAGGTCACTGCCCATGTTCAATACCCTGCTTAAAGAAAAAATGGTGCCGGGTTACTGGGACAAAACCAAATACGGCGAGCTTTATTATTTCAGTCTTATCAGACATTTCAGGGAAGAAGGGATGCCTCCGGCACAGGAGAAATTTCAGTTTAAAAACAAACACGCCAACCTGCACGATGCAAAAATCATTACCATCGGGGACAGCTTCTTTGATTTTTCAAGACATGAACAATTACCCGAAAGACTTTCAGATACGCTGAATGTCGGTGTGCATTTTTATAAAAATGATTTTCCGCTTGCCTATCTTGCATCTAACCATTATACCGATACCACCCCGAAAATCATGATTTACGAGCGTGTTGAGAGGTATATCCCGATGGCATTTGAAAATGCCCTTTATGATGAATTTACTACAAATAGCCGACCCACCATAAGAAAAAAAGCCGCAATGATTAAAGACCTTATTTTTTATCAAAGATCCGAAGAGCTTTTTGATGCCCTTCTTAAAAAAAGTATTTTTACAACTGGTATTTATTCTTGTATCTCTACACTGAAATTCGATTTATTTGAGTACATTTCCCCGCTTACCCCTGTATATAGCCGGGATAAACACAACGGCTGGTTGTTCTACCACGACCAGGTAAACAATGAAAAAACCAGTTTTTATTACAACCACTCCAATGAAGAAATCAACACTCTTTGTGATAATATGAAAAAACTGGCAGATCAACTTGATGTAAAATACAATATCAGGATTGTTTATATGCCTTTGCCTGCTAAATATACCCTGTATCATGGAGTAGTCAACAATGATAAATACAATGACTTTCTGCCCAGGCTATTTAACGGTTTAAAAAAAAGGGGTGTAGAATATATTGATGTTTATGAAGATTACAAAAATTCATCGGATACACTTTATTATCGAACAGACAGTCATTGGAATGAAAAAGGGATTGAATTTGCCCTTACTAAAACATTGGAATATTTCAGGAACGACTCCACTTTTAATATATATTTTACAACAAATAACAATAAATAAATTAAAATGAAAGCAGTAATATTAGCCGGAGGTTATGGAACAAGGATCAGCGAAGAGAGCGGGGTAAGGCCGAAACCCATGGTAGAGATCGGCGGCAAACCCATTATTTGGCATATTATGAAGATATATTCCCATTACGGGATCAATGAATTTATTATTTGCCTTGGATATAAAGGGTATATCATTAAAGAATATTTTGCAAATTATTTCCTGCACATGTCCGATGTTACTTTCGACATGTCAAAAAACCATATGGAAGTGCTGAAAAAAAGCGCCGAATCGTGGAAAGTAACTTTGATCGATACCGGTGAAGGAACCATGACGGGGGGTAGGATAAAGCAGGTGAAAGAATACATTGGAAACGAAACATTCTGTTTAACCTATGGCGACGGTTTGAGCAATATCAATATCAAAGAATCAATTGAATTCCATAAAAGCCAGGATGCATTGGTTACACTTACCGCCGTAAAGCAACCGGGAAGGTTTGGTGCGTTTACATTAATTGATGAACAATCTAAGATTGAACATTTTCGTGAAAAACCAAAGGGCGACGGACATGAAAATGCATGGATCAATGGCGGTTTTTTCGTTGTTGAACCACAAGCCATAGATTATATAACAGATAACCAGACTGTATGGGAAAGGGAGCCCCTTGAAATAATGGCTAAAACAGGGAAACTTGCTGCATACAGGCATACAGGTTTCTGGCAGCCGATGGATACACTCAGGGACAAACAAACCCTTGAAGATTTATGGCATGGAAGCAATCCGCCGTGGAAAATCTGGAAATAAAAGATTTATTTAACCCTGTAAGGGTTAAAACATTTATTAATCTTTTTATACCGAAATTCATTTAAACACAAAGCATTTATATAAACAAAATAAAAAATCATGAAAATACTAATAGTAGGTAACATGGGCTATGTAGGCCCCGGTGTTGTAAGTCAGTTAAGGACAAAATACCCCACATCAGAATTAATCGGTTACGATATGGGTTATTTTGGTAATTGCCTCTCTAACCCGCCCTATATGCCCGAGATGAAACTAAACAGACAAATTACAGGAGATGTAAGGTATTTTGACAACAACCTGCTTGAGGGTATTGATGCAGTGATATATCTTGCAGCTATTTCAAACGATCCGATGGGTAAAAAATATGAAGATATTACCATGGACGTTAATTATAAATCAGCCGTTAGAATGGCAGAAGCTGCAAAAAACAAAGGTGTGAAATCTTTTGTTTTTGCATCAAGCTGCAGCATGTATGGTAAGGCCGACAATAAAGCAAAATCAGAAGGTGATGATTTAAACCCCCTGACTGCTTATGCCCGCTCAAAAGTTGCCGCCGAAAAAGACCTCAGGCCCCTGGCATCAGATAAATTTACCGTTACCTGCCTGCGTTTTGCTACAGCCTGCGGATACAGTCACAGGTTAAGGTTAGACTTAGTATTGAATGATTTTGTAGCAAGCGCTGTGGCATCGAAACAAATAACCATATTGAGCGACGGCACTCCCTGGAGACCGCTTATTAATGTACTTGATATGGCTCGGGCAATCGAATGGGCCATTACCCGTAAGGCAGAAAACGGAGGTAATTTCCTGGCAGTGAACACCGGCAGCAATGTCTGGAATTACACCGTGAAAGAACTTGCCGAAGCAGTTGCTGAAATTATTCCCGGAATTAAAATATCCGTCAATCCCGATGCACCGCCAGATAACAGATCGTACAAGGTGAATTTCAGCCTTTATGAAAAGCTTGCCCCGGCGCATCAGCCTGCATACGATTTAAAAACAACTATCAGAACGCTGAAGGACAACCTTGAAGCCATGAATTTCTGCGACACAAATTTCCGTGAAACTTCATTCATGATACGCCTCAAAGCCCTTGACAAACTGCAATCAGCCAACTTGTTAAACAACAATCTTGAATGGAACTGGAAATAATTAACGAAATACTTAAAAAATGATATTCACAGAAACAAAATTAAAAGGCGCATTTGTAATTGAGATAAAAAAACTTGAGGATGAAAGAGGCTTCTTTGGCCGTTCGTGGTGCGCCAACGAGATGAAAGAACATGGTCTGAACGCGAACCTTTGTCAGGCGAATACCTCGTTCAGTAAGAAAAAAGGTACCGTGAGAGGAATGCATTACCAGATAAATCCTTACCAGGAGACAAAACTGATAAGGTGCACCAGGGGTTCTATCTTTGACATCATTATTGACCTGCGACCCGGTTCACCCACTTTTAAACAGTGGTTTGGCATAGAACTGTCACAGGAAAATTACAAAATGCTATATGTCCCCGAAGATTTTGCACATGGTTTTATAACCCTTGAAGATAATAGTGAAGTGTATTACCTGGTAACGCAGTTTTACACTCCGGGCGCCGAGGGCGGTATAAGGTACAACGATCCGTTATTTGGCATTGAATGGCCGGTTGAACCGACTGTAATTTCAGAAAAAGATAAATCACACCCCGATTATAAAATTAAATAAGATGATAATAGTTGATACAGCTTTAAGAAAAAGAGAAGAAGAAAAAAATCCGGTTAGGGTAGCCATGATTGGCGCAGGTTTTATGGGCAGGGGTATAGCCCTGCAGATTTGTAATTATGTTCCCGGTATGCGCCTTGTTGCCATTGCCAACAGGCACATCGAAGGTGCCGGGCGTGCTTATACAGAGGCGGGTGTTAATGATTTTCAATCAGTTACAACTAAAACCCAACTCGAAGACAATATTCGTTATAACAAGTTCAGTATCACTGATAATGCCAGCTTGCTTTGCGAGGCTGAAGGCATTGACGCTGTAATTGAGGTAACAGGCACTGTTGAGGAAGCAAGCCATCTTGTTTTAAAGGCTATCAGGCACAGTAAACATGTGATTCTGATGAATGCCGAACTTGACGGTACCGTTGGACCTATACTCAAAAAATATGCTGATGAAGCCGGGGTAATCATCACCAATGCCGATGGCGACCAGCCGGGCGTTCAGATGAACCTCTACCGGTTTGTGAAAACCCTGGGGGTGAAACCAGTGCTTTGTGGTAATATAAAAGGGTTACACGATCCTTACCGAAACCCGACAACCCAGGAAGGCTTTGCAAAAAAATGGGGACAAAACCCCTCTATGGTAACATCATTTGCAGATGGCACCAAGATATCATTCGAACAGGCAATAGTAGCCAACGGAACCGGAATGCGGGTTGCCAGAAGGGGAATGTTCGGCCCGACAGTGGAAACAGGAACACCCTTGAAAAATATGGCAAACAGCCTGTATCCGCTTGAAGAACTTGTTAATGGCCCCGGGATTGTTGACTATGTAGTAGGTGCTGAACCAGGCCCTGGTGTTTTCGTGCTGGGAACCCACGACCATCCGAAACAAAGGCATTACCTCAACCTTTATAAACTTGGCGAAGGCCCGCTTTACCTATTTTACACACCTTATCACCTATGTCATTTCGAAGTGCCAGTAACCGTTGCCAGGGCTGTCTTATTCAAAGATGCCGCTTTGGCGCCCATAGGCGCCCCAAAAGTTGATGTAATTACAGCCGCCAAAATTAATCTGAAAAAAGGTGAAACTTTAGATGGACTGGGACAGTATATGACCTATGGACTTTGCGAAAATTCAGATATAGTACGAAAAGCAAATCTTCTGCCTATCGGGCTTGCCCAGGGATGTAAACTGAGAAGAGATGTTGGTAAGGATGAAATATTAACATATAACGACATTGAACTGCCTGAAGGCAGACTGGCTGATAAACTCAGAAAAGAGCAACAGGAGTATTTCGGGTAATGGTATTTGAGAAGAATCATGATTTAAATGCAGAATATTTATGCTATTGATGTTTGATATAGTTTAGACATTTAAGAGGCTATGTAAAAAGTATTAAGAGCACGTCATTGCGAGGGAGGCACGACCGAAGCAATCTGCTTAATAAGAGGAGATTGCCTGCCTGGCTTGGCAGACAGGCTTCACTTCGCTCGCAATGACGGTTTCAAACTTACCAACTTTTTACACAGCATCTTCATAGTAATATTAACATTCTTAAAACAAAGACACATTTTGAAATTTTTGTTTTCAACCTAATATTCAACCAAAGTACCGACAGGTACTGTTAAATTTTAATGCCATGATTTGCAGAAATTGTCACACAGTGTTAAAGAAGGTCTTTGTTGACCTCGTGAGCTCTCCCCCTTCGAATGCCATGCTTAAACCAAGAAAAGCCGGTGAACCTGAAGTATTTTATCCCCTGAAGGTTTATATCTGTCATCATTGTTATCTCGTGCAGGTGGATGAAATAAAAAAGGCTGAAGAGATATTCAACCCGGAGTACACTTATTTTTCGTCTTTCTCTTCCAGTTGGCTGGCGCACGCTAAAGAATATACCGAAATGATGATCAACCGTTTTGGTTTTAATGAAAAATCGCTTGTAATTGAAATTGCATCCAACGACGGTTACCTGCTTCAATATTTTAAAGAACACAACATCCCCGTGCTGGGAATTGATCCTGCAGCAGATACGGCTGAAGCTGCCATAAAAAAAGGTATACCCACCATTATTGATTTTTTTGGGTATCAACTTGCCCAAAAACAATTGGTAAATAAAGGGATGAAAGGAGACCTGTTAATTGGTAACAATGTGCTGGCACATGTCCCCGATATCAACGATTTTGTGGCCGGGCTGAAACTTGCACTGAAAGATGACGGGATTATTACAATGGAATTCCCCCACCTGATGCAGTTGGTTCAGGAAAACCAGTTCGATACCATTTACCATGAACATTTTTCATACCTTTCATTTTTTGTTGTGAAACAGATTTTTGAAAAACACGGACTCGAAATGTTTGATGTGGAAGAAATATCTACCCACGGCGGTTCTTTAAGGATTTTTGCAAAACATGTTCAGGATGAATCAAAAAAGATTTCACCAAATGTGGGTAAACTGATTGAAAAAGAAGAAAAAGCAGGGATGAAAAAGCTTGATTATTATAAAAATTTTCAGGAAAAGGTGAACCATATTAAATATGAATTCCTGGAATTTTTACTTGAGGCAAAGAAAGAAGGTAAGAAAGTAATAGGTTTTGGCGCTGCAGCAAAAGGAAATACTTTTCTCAATTATTGCGGGATAAGGGGAAATGATATGATTGAATTTGTAGCAGACAGTTCACCTTATAAACAGAGAAAATTACTGCCTGCCAGCCACATAGCAGTCAAAAGCCCTGACTGTATTAAAGACCAAAAACCCGATTATGTGATCATCTTCCCCTGGAACCTGAAAAAAGAAATCAGTGAAAGCCTGAGTTACATCAGGGAGTGGGGAGGAAAATTTGTAACTTTTATCCCTAAAACAGAAATTTTCTGATAAATGCAGGAAGAAAAACAACCCATTTTTAAAAACAAAAGAACCGGTGATGAAATGTACTATTTCATCACCCGGCTTTATCCTTATTGCAGGAGCATCACGGGAAACGGTACCCGGCAAACCCTGGCCGATATCTCCTCCATTATCCCCCTGGCGATTACAGAAGTCCCTACGGGTACAAAGGCATTCGACTGGGAAGTGCCAAAAGAATGGAACATACGCGATGCCTGGATAAAAGATTCAAATGGAAAAAAAATACTGGATTTTCATCAACTCAACCTGCACGTGCTGAACTACAGTATCCCGGTTAATAAACAAGTGCCCCTCACCGAACTTAAAAAACACCTGTATACCCTGCCCGACCAACCAGAACTAATTCCATACAAGACCTCTTATTACGAAGAGAAATGGGGCTTCTGTATGTCGCACAACCAATTCAGCCAGCTTAAGGATGAATTATACCATGTGTACATTGATTCATCGCTTGAAACCGGCTCACTGACATATGGTGAACTCTTTTTAAAAGGGGACACAGATGATGAAGTGCTCATCTCAACTCATATTTGCCACCCGTCGCTCTGTAACGACAACCTTTCAGGAATTGCAGTTGCAACATGGCTTGCAAAGCAATTAACAAACCAGAAACTACGGTACTCTTACCGGTTTCTTTTCATACCTGGCACCATAGGTTCAATCACATGGTTGTCCCGAAATGAGAAAGATGTAAAAAAAATAAAACACGGCCTGGTTATTACCCTGTTAGGTGACAGTTCAGATTTTACATACAAGAGATCGCGAAAAGGAAATGCATTAATTGACAAAACAGTGGAAACCTGGTTAAAAACTTCCGGTAAATCATATACCATCTCAGACTTCATTCCATACGGGTATGACGAAAGGCAGTTTTGCAGCCCCGGCTTTGACCTTCCTGTGGGATGCTTTACCAGAAAACCTTTTGGACAGTTTCCGGAATACCACACATCTGCTGACAACCTAACGTTTGTAAAGCCGGAAAAGCTTGAAGAATCTTTGAATGCGCTTTCGGATATTATTGAAATAATCGAAAAAAACGAAACATACATCAACCTGAACCCGAAATGCGAACCTCAGCTTGGGAAAAGGGGATTGTATGAAAAGACCGGCGGCACCAACGATAGTAAAATAACCCAACTGGCTGCCCTGTGGGTGTTGAACTATTCAGACGGCACCAACAGCCTGCTCGACATTGCTTCCAGATCGGGATTACCTTTTAGTACAATCCTTAAAGCGGCTGAAGCGCTAAAGGAGTGTAAACTGTTGAAAAATGATAGAAACTAAAAACATAGAAACTTATTATTAAAGCGCATCTTTAATCAGATTATTAAATTCAAGGCCTCATGTTAAAAAAAATAATTATTATTTTAATTATTCTATGTTCGTTACTACTTTTTGAATTCAAGTTTTTAGGAAATTTTTCAAAATATTTTGAACTTGCAGGTATCGGAATTATGTTATTAACCAGCATATTTTATGCTATTTATGATAATTCTTTCAGGTTTAGCTATAATTTTTCGTTATTCATCCTGATAATTCTTTTTTCCCTTCCCTTTAGCATGATAATTGCCAATTTCTACCATAATCAAAGTATCGGTGAATCATTATTTTCCCAGCGAAGTATATATTACTACTTTTTATATTTTACATTGCATCAGCTTAAAACCAAGCCTAAAGATTTAGAAAAGATCATCATTATTCTAGCCCTTGTATATGTTGCATTGTATTTATTACAATTCTTTTTATATCCACGAGAAATATTCAATACTGTAATTCATAAGGATCGTAAAACAATTAGAATAGCTATCACTGGGCTTTCGTACATGGTAGTTGCGTATTTTATTGTATTACAAGCGTTTTTAAGGCATAACCGTTTAAAATATCTGGTACTATATATCACCTTCCTAATAATCATCATCTTACTCGGAAGCAGATTTCTATTGTTATCAATAACCTCTATAACTCTTTTTATCTTGGTTGTTGAAAAAAAAATAAAATCTAAAATAGCTATCTACCTTTTAATCGCCTTAGGTGGTGTATTTTTATATATTGCTTTTGATAATATATTTCAAGAATTTGTTTTTGCTACAAAAGAAACAAGAGAAACAGGTTTTGAAAATATTAGAATAAAGGCGGCAAAATACTTTCTTTCAAAATTTTTTCCTACGAAACTGTCCTATATATTTGGAAATGGCGCTTCTAGCGCTCATTCTGAGCTTAGTACCAGACTTGATTTTTTAGGTATTAAGTATGGGTATTACCTAAGCGACATTGGTATTATCGGAAATTATGTTAATTATGGAGTAATTTTTATTCTTGGTGTATTTGGCATTATCTATAATAGTCTGAGGATAAAAATTCAATCCGAATATAACTATATCAAATACTTCTTTATCCTGAACGCACTTACCATCATTACTGGTGGAGGATTTGCGCAAACTGATTTTATTGTAACAGCAATTATTACAATTTATATGCTCGATGTGTCACACCATTTTAAAAACATCGTGGAAATCAGCTATTCTTCTATTGGACAAACAAAACCTACTGAATCAGAAACAAAAATGGATGAATTCATGTAAGACCATATTTTCAATGATACTTACACGGACATTAAAAGAATAATTATACGATATCCAAATGTTAAAAAGGATTTTTAATAAGATATTCTATAGCCCTACCATTATGAGCTGGGCCGAGCAGGTTACCGTGATCATGCATGGGCTGGTTATCACTTCCATTATCCTGGTAAAATTTGACAATGTTTCCTACTCGTTCTGGATGACAATCAAAGCTTTGATAGACTTCGCCCTGCTGGCAGATGCAGGATTTGGCCATACTTTGGAACGATCGGTCTCCTTTTTCTTTTCGGGAGCAAAAAAACTTCCCCGAAACATAAAGGAGTATGAAAATTCAAATGAGGTGGCAGGTGAACCCAGCCTGGACCGGTTGTATTCCCTGCTTTGCACTTCAAGGGGCATATATCTTGTACTCAGTCTTCTAACCATTATACTCCTTGGCACTGTCGGAACATATACCATGTGGAACCTTTTCGAAATGGGCAACCAATCTAAGGAGTTCTGGATCACCTACCTGCTTATGGGCATGCAATCCTTTCTTATGGTCCAGAGCATCAAATGGCGCTCCTTTATGAAAGGCATGAGGTATGTATCAGACTTAAGCCGTTTTTCCACCCTTATGGGAGTGATAAAAATCTTAGGTTTTCTGATTCTGCTGATGAATAACCTGGGAATGGTGTACCTGCAAATCTACCTTGTTACTGATACTATTATCTCGAATCTCTATCTGCGACAATTTGTTGCCAAATGGTTTAAATCCAGGGGAATAAAAATCGGCAGTTCATTCAGGATAGACAAAGAAATATTCAGTTCCCTTTGGTCTGTTTCATGGAAGTCAGGAATAAATACCATGGGCTATTTTTTTACTACACGGGGTATAAACCTGCTTACTGCCCAGTTGAAAAATTCCAGCACCATGGCCGGGTTCTTTTTTACATACCAGATTCTTGGTTTCATCAGGAATTTTGCCCATACCCCTGTTTATGCCCATTACCCTGAATATTATGGTCTGATTGCCGTTAAAAAATTCAAAGAATTTAAAGATGATATCCGCTCCAAACTCTTTCTCCTTTTTGCAATTACTATTTCAGGTTTCTTGTTTTTCGGTCTCCTTGGCAATTTTTTCCTCGACCTTATAGGTACTGACAAAAGAATTGTTGAATCCGGAATTTTTATTATTCTAAGTCTTTACCTGTTACTTGATCTGCATGCCATTGTGCACGGAACTGTTTACATTTCGACAAACAGTGTACCGTTCCTGATCCCGGGACTGTTAACAGGGGTGATTGTACTTATCGGAGGATATCTGATTTTGCCCGTATACGGTCTTTTTGGACTGGTATCTGTGCAGTTATTGGCTAACCTCGCCTGCAATGCATGGTTTTCAACCTATTTGAGCCTGAGGTTAACCAAATGGCATTTCCGTGTATACTTGTACGACATTTTTATTGGTGGATTTAAATACTGGATTAACAGAACAAAAGAAACCATTAATAAAATTGTAAGGTAATTTAAAAAACCGATATATTATTTTTGCCATTCAGATTGATTTAAAAATATATTAAGACTTTTATTATGAAAAGTAGCATTGACAGCTAAAAGTTTGAAAAAGGACTGACCCCTAAATCCCTCCGTTATATCGGAGCAGACTCTAAAAGGGGACTTGCTGAGAGTGACCCCTAAATCCCCTTAAGGGGACTTTCTGACTGCTAAACAAAAGCATCTTCCCCCTCATAGGGGGCAGGGGGTCATCCCCCTCATAGGGGGCAGGGGGTCAGAAAAAGACTTTTTATGCAGCCTCATATTAAAGGCTTAATAAACGAAATGGATATAAACATTTAAAAAACTAAAAGTAAGTACATATAAACATTAGAGACCGCTTTAATGCAAAAGCAGGCTTCATTTTTAAAAACAAAAAAATATTAACGCATGAAAAAGATTTATATTGCCGGATGTGGCGGAATGTTAGGGGAAGCATTTTACAGGAAATTCAAAGACCAGTATGTGCTCAGGTGCACAGATAAAGATGTAAACGAGGAGTGGCTTTCATACCTCGATTTCAGGGATCCCGAAGCCTACAAAAAAGATGTAACCGAATTTAAGCCCGACTACCTGTTTCACCTCGGCGCCTATACCGACCTCGAGTTTTGCGAAAACAATGCTGACGATACATACAACACCAATACGCTAGCAGTTGAGAATGCAGTGTATATTGCCAATAAACTTGATATTCCGTTATTGTACATAAGTACTGCCGGCATCTTCGATGGTAAAAAAGAGCTGTACGATGACTGGGACCTGCCAAACCCGCTTGGTGTATACGCCCGTTCAAAATATATGGGTGAAAGGTTTGTTGTAGAAAATGCCCGCAGGTTTCTCGTGTGCCGTGCAGGATGGATGATGGGTTCAGGGCCTGCCAAGGACAAAAAGTTTATCCAGAAACTGATGAAACAACTTAAAGAAGGCAAAAAGGAATTGTTTATCGTGGATGACAAAGACGGCACCCCTACCTATACCCACGATTTTGCAGAAAATGTAAAATTATTGCTTGAAAAAGAGTACTGGGGCCTCTACAATATGGTATGCGGTGGTCAAACCAGCAGGTATGAAGTGGCCGAAGAATTGCTTAATATCCTGAAAATTGAAAACAAAGTGAAGCTTACTGCTGTTCATTCCGACTATTTCAAGGATGTCTATTTTGCAGATAGGCCTCCCTGCGAGCGGCTGGTCAACCGTAAACTCACCATTCGCAACATCAACATCATGCGCGACTGGAAAATTGCGTTGCGGGAGTATATAGAAAACTATTACCAGGGATACCTTGATTAGTGCTCCCATAAAGTCTGTTATCTGTGTTTTGCATGCAGCCTTTAATTTCGTAATTATTAACCGGAAACCTTGACTAAACAGACGGATACTGATTGATTAAAACTAATAAATTTATGAGTAAAGGGTTAAGTGTAGTCATCTGTTCATACAACTCTGAGAAAAGGATTAAAAAGGTGCTTGATTGCCTTGCAAACCAGGAGAATTGTGAAAACATCCTGTGGGAGGTAATCATGGTGGACAATGCTTCTACCGATAACGTGGTTGAAGTTGCCCGGCAATCCTGGAGACATCCCACTGTCCCCCTGCATATTTTTCACGAATACAAACAGGGGCAGAGTTATGCCACCCGCACCGGTTTTGAAAAAGCTACTTACGATGTAGTGGTTACGGTTGACGATGACAATTATGTTTGTCCAACATACATCAGCAGGGCGTTTAAAATTATGGAGGAACACCCCGAGGTGGGTATTGCAGGCGGAAGGGGCATCGGCTATTTTGATGAAGAACCTCCTGCATGGTTCAAAGACGTTGAACAGGGATTTGCCATCGGTCCCCAGGCTGAAAAAGAGGGATATGTAAGTAATGAAAGAGGCTATCTATATGGGGCCGGTGCAGTTATCAGAAAACCGGTGTACGATTACCTTATGAATAGTGATTTTGAATTGATCCTAAAAGGACGCATTGGAAAATCTCTCGTAGCCGGGGAGGATGCTGAACGTTGTCAGGCATTTTGTATACTTGGATACAAATTATGGTACGATCCAAAACTTGAATTTCAGCACCATATGGCCTCGAAAAGAATAGATTGGAATTATACACGTAAATTATATAATTCATTTGGAAGAGCCTCTAATTACCACGAACTGTACGATGATATACTTAATAAACCAAAAGGATTAAGATTTTTAATAAGGAATGTTCTTTTTTTAAATATTTTGAAAATGACATATAGTTATCTTATATCTCTTCCTTTTTTTATAAAGATCAAGATCTCTTTTCCAAAAGAAGGTAGTCTTGAAATCTTAAAGTATGATTTTATGAATGGAAAATACAATGAATATTATTTGAACCTATCAAAAATTAGAAGATTTAGGATTAAACTCAAAAAGGCTAAATGGATTAATTCAAATGTTCAAAATAAATCAATCTAAAAATGATAAAAACCACCTTGGTATTTCCTATATATAATGCTTTGAAATATACAAAAAGAGGATTATCATATATTTATGATTGTTTTAAAGTTAAGTCAGATCAAAAAATACCAATTGAAATAGTAATTACTGATGACTCATCAACTGATGGAAGTTCT
The DNA here is from genome assembly GCA_016936215.1 of Bacteroidales bacterium. Lineage (GTDB taxonomy): Bacteria > Bacteroidota > Bacteroidia > Bacteroidales > UBA10428 > JAFGPL01. The sequence goes on along the minus strand of JAFGPL010000175.1, from coordinate 19,051 downwards.
AAATGGATAAAGGAGAATTACCCTAATATAATTCTATTAAATGGTAATGGAAATTTATGGTGGAGTGGGGGAATTAACAAAGCAATAAAATATTGTATTGAAGAATTAAATTCTGAATATTTCACATTATGGAACAATGATATAAGACCTCAGAATAATTATTTCGATGAATTATTTAAACTTTTGATTAGTAATAAGCCTGACACCATTATCTGCTCTAAGATATACTTTGAGAAACAATACAATTTAATTCAAAGTATGGGTGGAATGTATAACTCAAAAACTGGATATATATACTTAAATGGAAGCAATAAGATTGATGGTAATCAATTTAATAAGCCCATGAAAGCAGATTGGTTTCCTGGAATGGGCACAACACTTCATAGAAATGTATTTGAGAAAATTGGTTTTTTTGATGAAGATACTTTTCCTCAATATCATGGAGATTCTGATTTTGGATTAAGAGCTACGAAAGCCGGCTTTAAGATATTTGCTTATCCACAACTAAAAATATGGAACGATACAAGCAACACGGGTTTTAGTAATAATGAATCATTTAGTGTTTTTTTTAAATCACTTACAACATTAAAATCTAACTTTAATATTTCAAAGGATATTAAGTTTTGTAATAGACATTCCACAAATATATTAGCTTATATGTATTTAATAAAAAAGTATCTGATGCACATAGGAGGATTTTTAAAATGGAAGATCTTAGGGATTTTTGGAATGAAACGGAAATAATTAGGTTATAAAGTACATTTTATATGAATATTCTTTCAATTTCAAGCATATTACCAATTCCTGGGTATCTGAGAATAAATGATTTTGTATTTGAATTTTATTCTCATTATAAAAAAGAGTTCAAATTAGACAAAATTTACTTTATTCATCCCATAAAATACAGCAACAAATTTATCAGAAAGATACTACGTGAAAATTCTGATAATGAAGGAATTTATCAAATAAAAAGCTATAAATATGACAATTTTAATATTACTATATTTAAATATCTTTCAATTCAAAGGTTTAAAAACTTACATTCTCTTTTATCAAATACATTATTCCTATTGAATAAGAAAAAAATTGAAAAGATAATTACTGATAATAAAATTGATGTAATTCATGCCCAATATATATTCCCTGATGGGATGTTAGCATATAAACTTTGGAAGAAATACAGAATACCCTATTTGATTACTACTCATAATGAGATTAAATATTTTAAGCACAATTTATCAAAAAATCTGGCAAAGAGAATTCTGAAAAATTCTTTTTGCGTTACCCCAATAAATTTCACAAATTATCAAACATTCTTAAAAAATAACATCAATAATATCAAGCTTATACCTTTAGGTTTTGATGAAAAGCTTCCATATATAAAGCGAAACACTCACAATAAAGACATAAAAATCATTACAATTGCTGAACTTATAAAATTAAAAAACATTGATAAAGTTATAACTGCATTAAAAAATTTAGCAAATAAATATAACTTCACTTATACCATCGTTGGAGAAGGCCCTGAAAAAAATAATCTTGTACAATTGATTAAATCTTATGATTTAGAAAAGAGAGTTAAATTAATTGGGAAAGTACCTTATGAAAAAATCGGTGAAATACTTATAAATCAGGATATTTTTATTATGATAAGTTATTTTGAAACATTCGGACGTGTTTATTTTGAGGCTATGTCAATGAAAATTCCAATTATATGTGCAAAAAACTCTGGTATATTCGGATTTTTCAAAGAAATGACAGAGGGTATTTCGGTTAAACATGATGATATTGAAGATATTATACAAAAAATTGAATTGCTGATTTCTGATGAAACTTTAAGAAGGTCTATTGGTAAAAATGGTTTTGAACTTGTTAAACAATATACATGGAAAAACCTTACTTATACTTTTAATAAATTATATTCTGACTCAATAGTGTGATTTTATGAACAAGATTTTACTAATCTCCAATTATGTCTTTCATTACCGTGTTAATAACTATAATTACTTTTATGATGAGTTTCAGAAGCTAGGATATGAATTTATTGTTCTTACCCCAGAGGTTCAAAAGGTCAGTTTTGAAATAAAATTTCCGCTCATAATAGAAAATTTCAATTTTAATAAATACCGGAAACATATAAAAAGAATAAATCCAAATGTTATAATCAATTTTCTGCATCTAAAAAACCTTATAATTTTCCCATTAACATATTATTGTAAAATAAGAAAAATACCAGTTATATATTGGAATTTTGGGATAAATATTTATAGACAAGATTCATTGTTTAAAAACGAACTATATTATCATTTACATAATCTATCAGATGCAATTATCTTATATTCCCCAAATGAAAAGAAAGTTATTAAAGCAAAGAACCGGGAAAAACTTTTTATTGCATATAATACTTTGAATTTCACAAATATTAAAAATGAATCAATATTCGATAAAGATTATTTGCGAAAAAATTATCATATCAAAGAGAGAAATATTATTTTATTTGTATCCAGGATTACACCTGCTAAAAAGGTAGAGTTGCTAATTGAAGCATTTCAATCTAATAGTGATGTTGCTGTTGTCATTATTGGGGATGGGCTCAATGAAATACACTATAAACAAATTACCGGACTGTTAAATTTTTATTATTTCAATGGTGTATATGACAAAGAGGAATTAGGTAAGTTTTTTTATTGTTCAGACATCTTTTGTATACCGGGGAATCCCGGTTTAGCGCTGAATGAAGCTTTATTCTGGGGTAAACCAGTGATTACCATGAAAGGCAGAAAAACACCGGAAATTTACTATTTAAAGAACGGGTATAATGGGTATATTGCAGACTCAGTTGAAGATATGAAAAGAAAAGCAATCGGGTTGCTGAACGACCGGGCCAGATATCTTGAAATGTCTGAGAATGCACGCAAAACATACGAAAATGAGGCGCATATTTCACGCATGTTCAACGGTTTTAAAGAGGCTGTAGATTTTGTAATAAATAAAAAGAATTCTAAACTTAAAAAAAGATGATGGCATCTTTCTCATTCCTGAAACTTTTTAAACCTGTCCAAGATTTGTGTACCTTTGCAAGGTTTTATTATAAGAAAAGACAGCAATTAAAAAACACCCCCCTTAGCACTGGCGGAGAAGTAAGTAATTACCAGTTCGGGCAACTGAAAAAGATACTTGATTATGCATATAAAGATGTACCATATTATACCCGGTTGTTCAACGAGGTTAAGTTTCACCCTGATGATTTCAGGAGCCTTGAGGATATCAAAAAAATACCCTATATTGATAAAAACATTATCAGGCAAAACCAGCAGGACCTTATTTCAAAATCGTTCCCTGAAAAATACCTGAAATATGAGCATACCGGAGGCACAACAGGGCTGCCGCTTGATTTTGTGCTCGATAAACGTACCTCTTCACCCTATGAAACCGCTTACCTGGAAAATATCTGGCGAACCGTGGGCTACAGGCGTTATGACCGATGCATCGTGCTCAGGCAGGACCATGTACCCGGTATCATAGAAGGAAAAAAATACTGGAAAATAAACCGAATGACCAACTGGCTGACCATGTCGGCTTTTCACCTGAATGAAGATACTTTTGAAGTTTTCTACAAAAAGATAATTGATTTTAAACCCAGATTTATTATCGCATTTCCTTCTAATGCTTACCTGCTGGCCAAATTCATCAAAGAACGGGATTATCAGCCACTCTCTTCACTAAGAGGCATTATTTGCTCATCTGAAAACATGTACGATTGGCAAAGAAAATTTATGGAAGAAACCTACCGTGTGAGGGTATTCTCATATTACGGACATTCAGAAAAGTGCGCCCTCGCAGCAGAGTGCAACAACTCAACAGATTACCGTTTCCACCCGCAATATGGGTTTGTTGAACTTATAAATGAGAACAATGATTGGTGCTCCGCAGATGGTGAAAAAGGAGAAATCGTGGTAACTGGATTTAATAATTATGCCTCCCCGCTTATACGCTATAGGACCGACGATATTGGCATATACACCACCCGCAGGTGCGGGGTAACTCCCCACTGGCTGACGATAAAAAAAATTGAAGGGAGAATCCAGGATTTTGTTGTTGATGCAGATGGTACTCCAAAGACCGCCATTCATATTGACAGGCCTTTCTGGAATATTCGTGATAAAATATATGCTTATCAATATATTCAGGATATACCCGGAAAATTAAAGTTGTTGATACACCCGATTGATAAGTTGGACAACCAGCAGATAGAAAGTATTAGAAAGTTATTTGCTGATGCTTATTTTAAAACTGAACTTGATGTAGAACAGGTTGAATACATTCCGCGAACAAAAACAGGAAAGTTCAAATACCTGGTTCAAAACATTAAAAAATACGATTTAAACAGTGCCCGGTAAAATTCAATGGTATATTAACAGGCTCAGGACAATGTCCCTCTCTGAGATTGGCTATCGGTTTGCCAATTTCGTAAGGGGTAAAATAGAAAAATACAGAGACATGAAAAAAACATTTCAGGTTTCTCTGATCTCAGCCTCACCCAAAATTCTTCCTGAAACACAAAACAAAAGTCTTTATCAAACCAGAATAAAAATCTTCAATAAATACCTCGACTATTCAGAAAAAATTAACTGGTTTCTCGATCTTGATTCAGGAATTTCAGCACCCGTTATTTTTGCAAGAGACATCAACATACTGGATAAAAAAACAGGCAGCGCCAAACATATTTGGGAAGTAAACAGGTTATTGTTCTTACCTCAGATATGCCTGAATTACATCCACAAAAAAGATAAAAAATACCTGAACCAATTTATTGAAATAACCAGGCACTGGATCTGGCAGAACCCATATCTGAAAGGTGTTAACTGGTACAGCAATATTGAAGTAAATATCAGGCTGGTTAACTGGTTTTTCTGCTGGGAGATTTTGAATGTGAACGAGTTGATGCAAAATGAACCTGAACTGGAACAGTTTGTAAAAAACTTCTGGCTTCCGTCTATCTATATGCATTGTAATTATTCCTTTGCTAACCCCTCAAAATATTCTTCTGCCAACAATCATCTGATCTCTGAATATGCAGGTCTATTCATAGCAACTTCGCTATGGAGATTTAAGGAGTCTGAAAAATGGAACAGGTATGCCAAAAAAGGTCTGGAAGCTGAAATTCTGAAGCAGCACTCTGAAAACGGCGTTAATAAAGAAGAGGCAGCCGAGTATATCCAGTTTATCACCGACTTTTTCCTGATATCTTACATTGTAGGAGAAAATACCGGCAACAGTTTCTCAGCAGCATATACAGAGATGCTGAAAAAAATTTTTTATTATATTTTGCATTTTACCGATGTTGACGGAAACTTCCCAAAGTATGGGGATGAAGACGATGGCCATGTAGTCAAATTTCACCATGATGACAACTTTAACAATTTCCGTTCCCTGCTGGCATCAGGGGCAATAATGTTTGATGATTCTTTGTTGAAAACCAAAAGCAACGGATTTGATATGAAAAATCAAATTTTGTTTGGAGAGGTGGGATTGAAAAAATTCAATCTTATTGAGAATATAAATGTTGACCTACAATCTTCATTTTATGAAAAAGAAGGCCATTTCTTTTTAAGGAAACAACAGGGCAGCAAAGAGACCTATATCCATTTCAACGCTGCGCCGCTGGGTTTTCTTTCAATAGCAGCACATGGACATGCCGATGCACTGAGTTTTTCTCTCAGGGTAAACGGTAAAGATATACTGGTTGATCCGGGGACGTATTGTTACCATACCCACCCAGAATTACGTCAATATTTTATCGGCACCCTTGCCCACAATACCATCAGGATTAACGGAAAGGAACAGGCATTGAACGGCGGGCCGACACTCTGGCTAAAACATTACAAAACCAGGATTTCTGAATTCGCATCTGATGAAAACAAAGACAGGATTGTGGCATCCCATGATGGTTACAAAAAATCAGGGTTCAATCATCAGAGGGAAATCTCTTTTGATAAAAACAATAATGAATTGATTATATCAGATTTCATTGAGAATAAACATAAAAAAAACTGTCTTGTTGAATTTCCTTTACACCTGCATCCTTGCATGGTCCCGGTTGAAAGAGACGATTTTATTTCCATTACGGATAAAACTGAGAATCCCTTAATAAATATCATCTTCGATAAGCAGATGAATGTAAAAACCTTTAAAGGTAATAATTCCCCGATCATGGGTTGGTACTCCGGTTCATTTTATGAGTTATTGCCATGCAGTACCATATATCAGCATGCAGAGACAACGGATTCAATGACCATAACCACTATTATTAAAATATTGCAGGACAAATGAATGAACTTTAAATCCTAATTGACGTAAAAATATATCCATGATCAACCCAAACCTAACTTGTTATGGCTGCATTAAACAATAACAAAGCATCACCTGTCCGGTTTATCAGATATTTTTTAACCCGATGCTTTGAAAGTAAAAATAAGAAAATGGATGCTTCTTTATGGGGTATCCAAAGCAGTGATAAGGGGCATATGGTTTTTGCCGGTTGTGATTGCTCAGGAATGGCGAAAATCTACGGCACTCCCTTGTTTATTGCCGACTGCCGGAAAATCAGGGATAATTGCGACAGGTTTAAGAGAAGCCTGGAATCATCGGGTTGTAAATTTGAATTGTATTATTCCTATAAGACCAATCCGGTTCCCGGAATTTTGAAAACAATACACAGCTCAGGCTGGGGAGCAGAGGTAATCTCCCATTACGAGCTTTGGCTTGCTGGAAAGCTGGGTGTTAATCCCGGTTCAATTATTTATAACGGCCCTAACAAAACAACAGAGAGCCTGAAAGTTGCCATAGAGAATAACATTAAGCTCATCAATATCAACTCTTTCGGCGAGATTGAAAAGATAATTTCCCTGGCACACGAATTAAAAACCAAACCGAATATCGGGATAAGGGTTAACACCAGCGTTGGCTGGGGCAACCAGTTTGGTTTTTCCATAAAAACAGGGGAAGCTTTTAAAGCATACAAACAACTCAAAGACAGCAATATATGCAATATTGTTGCCATTCATGCACACCTGGGTTCTGATATTAAAGACACAAATACCTATACAACAGCCATTGAAAATATTTGCAGGTTGCTCTTTGAAATGAAGCATAAGCTTGATATAACCATCAAATACCTGGATATCGGTGGCGGCTATGGCGTGCCTACTGTCAGGAGCAGGAGCAAATATGAATTGCTGATGCAGAAATTGTTCAATACCCCCTTCATGTCCCCTGATCCTGAAACAACCCCGACTTATGAAGAATTCATGTACAAAATCACGGAAAAAATCAAAGAACAATGTAAGAAGAATAAATTGGAATTACCTGTAATAATTACTGAACCCGGAAGAGCTGTTACCAGTAATGCAGAGATACTTCTTACCAGGGTTGGCAATATAAAATATGTGAACAACGGATTAAAAATTGCACTTGTTGATGCGGGAATAAACCTTGCCTTTCCGGCTACATGGGAATATCACGAAATCTTCTGCGCCAATAAAATGAACCTGGCGAAAAATGAACATTACAGCCTGGCAGGCCCCATTTGCTCTCCTTCCGACCTCTATATCTGCGGTAAAAAGCTTCCCTTGCTCGAAATCAACGATCTTTTGGCCATTATGGATGCAGGCGCCTATTTTACCTCATTTTCCAATAATTTTTCATTCCCCCGCCCTCCCGTTATTATTGCAGATAATGGAAACCACCAGGTGGCGAGGGCAAGGGAAACATTTGAGGATATGATACATTTCGACAATATTTAATAAAACTAAGGATATGTCATTCCCCAATTTCAAAACAACTATCAGTAAGATATTAAAAAATGTTTATTATGGTCAACCCGCTTTTTTAAGATCATTAACCTGTTTCGTTTTAAACAGGTTAATACGAAGATATAAGTATCTTCATCTTACCGTCTATTTATATACCGGCCGGGAAAAGACTACTGGAGAAACTTTGAGGTTTCTGTTTGTCGGAAGGGATATAAGAATTGCAGCATATTGGGCCCAAAGGATATTGCATGAAACTGATATCATACAAAAAATAAAAAAAATAGTTGTCTGGAACACTGCGGCATACATCAGAAAAAACAAATTACACGCTGATCTCTCTATCGTTGAGATCAATGGTTTTACCAGGAGGTTTATTCCGGCTAATACCGGTTTTATATTACCCCGGTGGATCGAAGTAGAATTGTTACCTCTGAAAATTCTTAAAAAAGAAGCCATTAAAGACATTACCCGGCGCATTAGAAAAAACAAATTGTCGTTTAAAATAATGTCTCATTCCGATAACGAGTTCCGGTTTTTTTTCGACCGGATGTACGTGCCCAATATCACCAACAGGCATGGTGATGCCGCAGTGCATTCAGATTACAGGTATTTTCTCAATAAATATAAACAAAAAGGATCGTATATGGGATACATTTATCAGGATGAAACGCCCGTGGCAGGCACACTCATTGAATATATAAACCGTGACTATATAATGTTTGCCATGGGTATCTTGGACGGCCGCGAGGATATACTGAAAATGGGGGTTGCAGGGGCCTTATATTATTTTACCGCTCTTCACTGCATTGAAAAAGGCATTGACAATCTAAACATTGGCGGCACAAGCCCTGTCCTCACAGATGGCCTTACAAAATTTAAAATATCACTTGGCGCAGAAATGGCAGATACAGATTACCTAGGCGACCAGAAATTGTGGATGTTACCTTTGAAAGATTCACCGGCATTGAGAGGTGTGTTAAGACATAATCCGTTTGTTTATGAAACAGGAAAAAGGTTTAACATTGCTATATTTATGGAAGAGGATGAATGCACGACTAAAGAAGAACTTGAAAAGGTTTTGGACCATGCATATATTGAAAAAATTCATGCTACCAGCCTGTATTGTTTCAATGGTAATAATAGCATTAAAAACCTGGTTGACGGCATTGCAAATCTTAATATTAATGTCGTTTCTTATCAAATATAGTCCTGCATGGACCGGTGGTATATGTTTATTAAAATAAAAAATCAGGCACTTGGTGGAATACATAAGCGGTTTTATCTAATAGCCTTTTATGGTTACCATTATTATTGCAAACTTTATGCTTTTAAATTTAAAAATTTCATACTATGAATATCAGCGTTTTTGGTTTAGGTTATGTGGGCTGTATCAGTATCGGCTGCCTTGCAAAAAATGGGCATACCGTTACAGGTGTTGATGTAAGCGAAACAAAGGTCAGCCAGATCAATTCGGGTAAGGCTACCATCATTGAAAAGGATATTGACCTGATTATCGGGGAACAGCACCGTAATGGCAGGATAAGCGCCACCACTGACTTTAAAAAAGCGATTACAGGTTCAGAAGTTTCCATCATTGCAGTAGGCACGCCATCTACTCCGCACGGCCACCTCAATCTTGACTATATTTTTAAGGTAGCGGCAAATTTCGGCGAAGCACTCAAAGAAAAATCAGGTTTTCATATCATCGCCATCAGGTCAACAATCCTCCCCGGTACCTGCGACAAATTTGCAAAAATTGTGGAAGATACCAGCGGGAAAAAAAGAAATATAGATTTTGCCATTGTTGATAATCCTGAATTTTTGCGGGAAGGTACAGCAGTTCATGATTATTACCACCCCCCCCTTACCTTGATTGGAAGCGATAACACACAGGCTGCAGAAAAGCTTGCTGAACTATATAAAGAGCTGCCCGCAGAAATTATTATCACCGATCTGGGTGTCGCGGAAATTATGAAATATGTCAACAATACATTTCATGCCTTAAAAATCTCTTTTGCCAATGAGATCGGGAATATTTGCAAAGCTTTGGATATTAATTCACATGAGGTGATGGATATCTTTTGTAAAGACAAACAACTGAACATATCGCCCTACTATTTTAAACCCGGTTTTGCTTACGGTGGTTCCTGCCTGCCGAAAGACCTTAAAGGTCTGCAAACCCTTGCACATGATTTATACGTTCAGGTTCCGGTTATTGAAAGCATTGACAAGACGAATCATTTGCAGATAGAACGTGCAATAGAATATTTTGGGCAATATAAAAGCAAAACACTGGGTTTTCTTGGAATAAGTTTCAAAGCAGGTACCGATGACCTGCGAAACAGCCCTTCTGTAACATTGATTGAAACATTGCTTGGAAAGGGTTTTGACATAAAAATATACGACAGAAATGTTCAGCTTTCGAGACTTACAGGGACAAATAAAGAATATATAGACAATCATATTCCCCATCTTTCAAACCTGATGTGCAGCAATACAGATGAGCTGGTTGAAAAATCTGACGTATTGATCGTTACCAACAAAGAGAAGGAATTTATCGAAGTAATAAACAGTATCGAAAACAAACCGGTAGTGGACCTCGTATACCTTGACAAAAGCCTTGTCAATAAAGAAGGCTATTATGGAATAAACTGGTAATATATGAATCAGGTCAATTCAGACAATTTTGTTTTTAAAGGCAGGCATATCCTCATCATTGTAGAAAACCTCCCGCTGCCATTTGACAGAAGGGTATGGCAGGAAGCATCCACTCTAAAATCGTGCGGTGCAGAAGTTTCTGTAATCTGCCCGCGTATGAAAGGTTATACCAAAAAATTTGAAGAAATAAATGGGATAAAGATTTATCGCCACCCTTTGCCCACCGAAGGCAAAGCAGGATTGGGTTATCTTATCGAATATACAACAGCGGTATTCTGGGAATTCGTGCTAAGCTGGAAAATATTTATCAAAAAGAGGTTTCAGGTAATACAGGGATGCAACCCTCCCGACCTTATCTTCTTAACTGCTCTTTTTTTTAAACCTTTTGGGGTAAAATATGTATTTGACCATCACGACATCAATCCCGAGCTATATATCGCTAAATTTGGAAAAAAGGGATTCTTTTACAGGATGATGGTCATGCTTGAACGGCTGACTTTTGCCACTGCCAATTATAGTATTGCCACCAACGGATCATATAAAGAGATAGCCGTTAAAAGAGGAAAAATGAAACCCGAAAAAGTTACTATAGTAAGAAGCGGGCCAAGCCTTGAAAGATTAAAGATTACCGGCGGTCATAAAAAATACAGGAAAGGCCGTAAGTATCTTGTGGGATATGTAGGGGTGATTGGAGAACAGGAAGGACTGGACCTGTTACTCAGGGCTGCCGGGATGCTGATTGAACGGACACCTGATATTCAATTTGCTATAGTTGGAGGGGGAACAGACCTTGAAAAAATAAGACAACTATCTGTAAGCATGGGTTTGCAGGAACATGTTGATTTTTATGGCAGGGTATCAGATGAAATCCTCGTAGAGGTGCTTAATACTGCCGATGTTTGCGTTAATCCCGATAAACCTACCGAAATGAACAACCTATCTACCATGAACAAAATCATGGAGTATATGGCGCTTAAAAAGCCGATTGTACAGTTTGACCTCAAAGAAGGCAGGTTCTCTGCACAGGAAGCTTCTCTCTATGCCGAAAATAACAATGTCAGGGATTTTGCTGACAAAATTATGTGGTTACTTGAAAATGAAGATGAAAGAAAAAAAATGGGGGATTTCGCCTACAACCGGGTACGCAATGAGTTGTCGTGGGAACATGAAAGTAAAAAGCTCATTGGGTTTTATAAAAAGGTATTGAAAATGGAATAATAAATACCTTAAATCCGCAAGTTAAATAGTAAATAATTGGTAATAAACACCCTTCCCCGGCAAGCCGGGACTCAGGGTGACTGTCAGGCTGATCGCCTGCCCACCTCCGCCTCAGGCGGATTTGGCAGGCGGGAAGTCGAAGCCTAATGGGAAAATGAAAATTAACTTGCGGATTTAAGGTAAATATTGAAATTTAAATCATTTTAACATGACAACTTCCATGTTTGAAGATTTATCAAAACTCGACCCGCAATTTATTGCTTTTGCTGAAGACCAGTCTATCGGGTTAAAAGGTTATGTTGTGGTTGACCGCACCATCAATAACCATGCATGCGGTGGGCTGCGTATGGTCCCTGACCTTACCATTGACGAGTTAAAAGGCCTGGCGCGCAGCATGACCTTGAAATACGGTTTCAGCCACATGGACCAGGGAGGTGCAAAAGCAGGCATTGTAGCAGATTATAACCTTTCTGCCGGGGAAAAGGAAATTCTTTTGAGGCGCTTTGGCGAAATTATTTCACCTTTGCTAAAAACAGGTTATTATATCACGGGCACTGATATCAATACCAGCAAACAGGAGATTATGGATATGCTTGACCATTGCAGGGTGCATCTGCCTTCCGGAAGGCGAAATAAAGGCAATAAATCGGGCTTTTTCACCGCGCTATCTGTGATGGTTGCATCAGAAGCAGCAGCATTTTATAAAAACCTAAGCCTCACAGGTTGTTCAATAGCCATTGAAGGTTTTGGTGCAGTGGGGAGCGCTTACGGATGGCTGATGGCCAAAAAGCATGAAGCAAAAATCGTGGCAGTTTCATCACTCTATGGCGCTGTTTATAATGCAAAAGGCTTGGATATTGACATGTTGATGAAATTAAAGGACAAATACCGGGATGAACTGGTAAACCATTACCCGGAAGCTGAAAAGATCAGTCCTGCAGCACTTTTCACCCTTCCGGTAGACATTCTGTCCCCATGTGCCCGGCATTTCAGTATCAACCGGGTCAATGCGCCAGACATAAAGGCCGGCATCGTTTGTCCGGGAGCCAATAACCCTGTTACCCCAGAAGCCGATGAGATATTGCAAAAACGCCATATCGTATCTATCCCCCCGTTTATTGCAAACTGCGGCGGTGTGATCGGGAATAAAATTGAAATTACAGGTTTGGGGGATGATTTTATAGAAAACTATATAAGAAAGAGAAATACCCCGAAAATTATTTCTTTGATAAAAAAAGCAGATGAATTGCAGGTACCATTGTTTGGTATTGCAGAACAGGAAGCAATGGAAAATTTTAAAAAGATGCAGATTATCAATGAAAAAAACTTTGTAAAAAGGAAACTTGTACAACAGGCAAAAAAAATAGTGAACAGCAGTCTATTACCCGGTTTTATCTCGAGAAAAATTGGAGGGTATTATTTTTCAATAGTCCGTTAAATTTTAAACGGCCATAGTGTGGTATAATAGTTTCCTTCCATCATCCACATCTTGCCTTCATTGAGAAAGCATGTTAGCTTTGCCCTAAAGGCAAAATTTTGAAATCAAAGGAGAGACAGGACAAGAAAGAAGAAATGTTCGCCAAAATATAACCATACCAGTAAAACAGGTTAAGCCAAAAAGAATTATTGCAGACAGAACCAAATAGTGACAACGCAATATTATTACTGGTATCCACCCTACCAAATAGATATTGTGGTATTCACTCGATGAAGGTAGCTTTAGGGTATGAGAAAAAACTAGTGTCATGTCAATCATTAATTGATAAAAACTTCTAAAAAAATCAGCACTTTTTGCTTATAATAATAGTAGATTAAATTTGATTCTTTACGACAATTTGAAGTGGAATTTTTCCAAACAAAGCAGCAACTTCCGAAAACGAACTCCAGTAACTCCCGTAAATTTTTTTAGTTCTTGAAAGACATAATAAATCTACCAAAGCATCTTTAATTGCAATAGGATCATTTCTTTTAAGCTTGATGTTGGATTGTTTTATTATCCTATACTTAAATTTTGATCTTAATTCTGATTCTACTTCTGAAGAATCTGTTGCTAAGAAAAAACTAACATCTGAATTTAACTCTATTTCCTTTTCCATAAATTTAATAAATTCTTCAACAGGGCTATTATCAATAGATTTAAAATTATCAGTTCTGCGTATATGAATTCCAACTGTATATTCAGTAAAAGACTGAATTATTTCATCCACTTTATTTATTATCTTCGGTACAGGTTTAAATAATTCAAATTCTTTCCCATTTGAATAGAATCTAGTTTGTGTATCGATGTAAACCCTTTCAATATTGTTCAATTGGTGAAAATCATAACCTGTACTCATCAACCGGACAATATCTTTCTGATAAAGATATTTATTATATCCAAGTGGAGTATTTATCCCAATCTTAAATAAAAACTCCTTTGTAATGCTTATTAGTTTATAAATCAAACCAGTTTCTTTACCATTCTTATTAATCACACTAATATAATTTGGTAATGAAAACAATTCTTCAAAATTGCAATTCAGAGAAGGTGTCCTTTCCCAAATTATGGTAAAAGGAATTTGTCTGTCTTGTGTTATACCTATAACTGAGTCAATACTTCTAATACGATTGCCTATGCCCCCAAATGGTCTAATTGTTATCATTTTTGTTTTATTTACTTAGCAAATATAGCAACTATACTATAATATTTCAGCGTTACCAATATCAGCAGGGTTATGTATTATCACTCTGTAACCTTAATCAATTTATATCGTATATAAATCAAAGAAAATTATTCATTCGTCAAACATTTTTGCACATTCGTCAAATTAGTTAAACCCGCTTTTCTTTCGTAGTTTGCTCAAATGAGTGAGTATCTTTCTTAAAGAAAGATTATTGTAATATTATTTTAGTTTTAAAATTTAAAAATTTTTTTATGAAAAGCAGATTTATTTATTTACTATTTATAAGTTTTTTAACATTCCCATTTACATTATCTTCACAAAAGGCAGAAGTTCCTGCATATTTAAGTCATAATCAATACATGATAACTTATGATGGTGCTTATGAGAATGACATTGTAGGTACATTTGATATATGGTATCCAACAAAAGATACCGCAAACGGGATTTTTAATTTTTTCTTGGTTGATGATGAAAATGGTACATATGACATTGATAATAATGGTACAATATACATAAAAAACAATTCAAAACTATTAGCAGGTTTTGATACATTAGTTGTTAGGACAACCTTAACAAATGAAAGTATAATATATGAAGACAATTATGTATATATTAAAATAAAAAGAGAATCTGATTGCTTTTTTATTGATCCATCGTCAAATGAAAATGGCACAGGTACTCGCAATTCTCCTTTTAACAATTGGAAAGAAATAACTTTTACTGCAGGTAAGACCTACCTGCAAAAAAGAGGTACTAAATACAATTCAGATATAAATATTACAACAAACGGTTCTTTAAATAAAGAAATATCATTTGGTGCTTATGGTATAGGAGATCGTCCAATTGTGTCTAATCCCGGAGGAAATGGTTTTATTATTCGTGGAAGTTATTTACAAATATTTGAATACTGCCTTAAAGACAATTTTATTGCAATCTTGCAGGAAAGAGGACTTTATCAATACAACTTATTTACAGATATAGTAACTATTAATACATCAACTCTAAATGGAGCCTTATATTTTTTAGGCTACTTAATAGATGATCAATGGCCTTCTTTGGGAGATTATTCTTGGAACACAAAAGTTTATGATTATATAGCAACCGACTACACTGGTTATGGAATTAAAATTGAAGGACAGGGGATAACAGTAGAAAATGCAATAACTAACGGCGGAATTCAAGGCATTTCATTGACCATGGCTTCTGCATTTGATACTATAACAGGACTTTTATCATTTAGCAATTCTGAAAAACAAATAGAAATCAGTGGGAAATTTCATGATTTATCTTATTCAATTTTGCGGGCAAATGGTGGAAATTCATGCATCCATGCAGAAGATTCGGGCTCAATGGGTACAAAAATCCGACATTGTATTATTGATGGCGGTAACTACTTTGGAGGTATTGCTCTTTCTGGGAATGGAGGAGGACCTCCCTATTATGCAAATAATTTTATCATTGAAAATAACGAAATAATAAATTGTCCAGAAAGCGGAATTTGGATTGCTTATAATACAAAAAATGTTAGTATAGTTAGAAATAAATTCCACAATTGCAATACAGCAATAAAAATTGGAGCAAACAATGTTGAAATAGAAAATATTGACATTTTTTATAATCTTATGTTTGACAATGATGTTTGTATTGAATCGGTTGGTGGTAATAATTTAAATATAATCCATAATACTATTGACGGAAATATTATATTTAACAATTCTCATAATGTAAATGTGAAATGCAATTATCTTAAATCATCTGAAGGTGCCACTATCGTAGAAAATAATATTAATGTCGATACAATTAATACTTCTCTTCATTTTATCGATTATGAAAATCATGATTATAGGTTAAAATCAACAGCATTTAGCGCACAGAAAAAAGGAATTTATATAGGCATAACAAAAGACCTAAATGGCACAATAGTAAATGAAACAGATAATCCCGATATTGGCGCATATCAATATGTTCAAATTTCTGATAATATGGGTGAAAACAATGAATATACTGAACCGAAAGATTCCGTTTCAAATGAACCTCCAAATAATGGTGATTTCAATTCTAGTCCTATCATTGAAAATCAGTTTTTTGTTCTTAATCAGGAAGAGTTAGAAACAAATGTTTTTGGAGAAGTAATAGCTTATGATCCTGATTCAGGTCAAATTATAAAATTTACAATACTTAGTGGCAATGAATCAAATATTTTCAAACTCGAAAGCCAATCTGGGATAATTGAATTTACTTCTGAAAGTATAATTGATATTCCTTTTTCATCTTATTCTCTTTTAGTTAAAGTAGAGGATAATGCCCCGCAAATTAAAAGTGATACCGCCACTATTTATATTACAATAGAAAAAATCGTAAACACTGTATATATTGATCCCTCAAATACATCCAATGATTTACGTGACGGATCAAAATTGCATCCCTTCAACTCTTGGCAAGAAGTAACCTGGAAACCCGGGTACGAATACCTTCAAAAAAAAGGTACCACATCCGTAGAAGGAAAAATTAACATACTTGCAGAAGATGTAAGGATTGGCTCCTACGGGGAAGGAGAACTGCCTGTAATCTCAAGCAGCGCAAAGGATTATGCTTTAAGGGCATATGAAAAAAGCAATATCACCATTAAAGATATGCATGTGATTGCCAATGATGCAATAAGTTGCATCTACTTTATGGGCGGCAGTTCAGACAATAACACCATTGAAGGCTGCGTGCTGGAGGGGGCCGGCAGCGGTGTCCGCATTATTGAAGGAAATACTTTTACAGTAAAGTATACAACTATAAAAAACACCATTGATGGCATATATTCTTTTGCAGCGGCAAATAAAATCTATTACAATATTTTCAGAGAAAACCAGACTGCCATCAATATCAGCAGTTATGTTTCAACTGCTGATGTTTTCAACAATGTTTTTTACGGAAATACCAGCGGCATAACCACTACTTATGCAGAGCTAACACTTTACAACAATATATTCTATCTGGTGAATGCGGGTGATGTCGCCATCAACCACAGCATGGACAAATTAGTCTCTGACAATAACATCTTTTACCCTGAGCACACTGGTTTCGTCAACATCAACAACCAGCAGTATACTTCCATTTACGAAATACAATCAGACCTGAACATTGATCTCAATTCGTTTTCAAACGACCCCGGGTTTGTGGATATCTATAATGACAACTTCATGGTAAACGAGCAGTCCCCTGCCATAGATGCCGGCAAATATGTAGGGATATCGGCAGATTTCTATGGCCAGACAGTACCTTTTGGCAACATGCCCGATATTGGTTTAACAGAATTAATGGTATCAAAAACCGTTACTGCTATACCTGAGGAAAATAAACAAACGCTCATGGTATATCCAAATCCTTCGAATGGTAACTTTAATATCAAGTTTGAAAATAACCTGAATTCTGATTACAGTTTAAAAGTAACGGATATAGCAGGAAGAACAGTCTTCCAGGAAAATCAATATTCGACCAACTATATTTCTAATATAGATATTTCCGGGCTGCCTAAAGGAAGATATCACCTGCATCTTACATCAGATGAAAAAACTCATATTGAACAGATTATAATTCAGTGATAATTCTGTAAGAAATATTAAAATGTAATAAACATGAAGAAGCTGTCTTAAAAATTACCCCCGCGGATATAATGAATTTATTTCAGGATTTCAATTAACTGTTTATTAAACCGTTTAAAATTCCGAAACAAGCAGCGGACAGATGTTTCAGTATCCCAGAGTGCAAATGATACTGAAAAGTCTGTAAAGTATCTTAATTCTTAAAAAACAGATGTTTATTCTATGAGATCACCTAGATGCGCCAGTCAGAAAGGTTTAGCTAAGTTTACTGTCGTTAATGACAACAACTCTCAGTCATGCTGAACTCGTTTAAGCATCTTTCTAATTCTGGTTAGAGATTCTGAATCATTTGCCCGGCAAAACCAAACAAGTTCAGGAGGACGATCTCTGCATCAAATGACACTTGGTTATTATAATGTCTCAACATGACAAAGGATACTTGACTTGACAATAGCATTTTAATTCACCATCTTACCCAAAACCGCTTTTCTTAACTTTAAAGAATTTCCGGTTTGAATAAAAAATCCGGTATTTTTATTCTAATTAGAAGCATATCCCGGATAAGTTAAAACAACATTAATAACGTATTGTTTTATATATCTGAATTTTATAATTTTATACATGGAAGTTAAACCAGATATGGTTTGGATATAGCTTGGGTATAGTATGGATATAGTTAGGATATAGCTATGTTTAATACAGAAATAATGAAAAATTTCAAAAAAAGTTTCTCACTACCTAATGCAATTAGTGTATTATTCTGAATCATACAGTTAAACTGGCAAAGAATTTTAAAAAATAGAAGCGAGAAACAATTACTTTTTATTCCTGCATCTACCAACATATTGTAAGAAACAAATGAAAAATTCGTGTTAGTTGTTTCCAAATTAAAGGAAATCAATCGGATGAATTGAAACTTAAAGTTACATTAAAAATCAATCAGTAAATAAAGATAGTAATGCCCTTTATAAATAAATTTAACTTTGTTTTTATATAATCATTAATTGTTCAGAAACGTTTTAACCCATTTTGCTTTAAAAACGCCTAATTTCGGCCCAAAACAAACTTTTTTCACCCAAAAACTGGCATTTTTCAACCATTCTTT
>JAFGPL010000174.1 GCA_016936215.1 Bacteroidales bacterium | reverse complement strand
TAAATTTTTTATATCTACTTATTAATCAACATATTTCTGGAAACATATTTTTTAATCCTTCACACATCGTACAGAAAATCCGCATGGTTTATACCAGTCATATTTAAAAACGCCGCTATTATCGTAATACATTTCACGGTATAGTGCATTTCCGGTATTATATTCTGAAGTGCTCCACCAGACTCCATACATATTAAAGTGCAAAAACAGGCCATAGCTGCCGCGCCATCCTGCTCCAAGTGCCGTAAATCCTGTTTCGTTGTTTGCCCCGGTATTGGGTTGTATCCAATGCTCTGTCCCGGTTTCTTTCAGCTTACTTCCTGAGGCAGCCTCACCACCGAGAAAATCAGTCAGAATTTTCCATTCCCCGTCTGCAGGTACATGCCAGCCCGTAGGACAAATATTTTTACCTCCATTACTTGCGGCATCTACTGTAAACCAGTTGTATAGCGCACCATATATATCTTTATTGGCCATTGAGTCATTATTGAACCAGCAATAGGCAGGGGTGGAGCGCAATGCCCACTGAGCACTGTCGGCAGCCAGGGGTATCGGAGTGTTATCGTTGTATCGTGTTGTTTCAAGGTTGGTTTCCATCCATGTTTGCGTGCCAATGGTAACAACAGGGTAGTGATTGCTGTCGGCATCTGTACATTTAACAAAACCGAATGCAAGGGAAGTGTCACTTGCCGGAACGATGGTTAACACCGTGCTGAAACTGCCCGACATACCGGTGAGTTTTAACCGGTCACCTGCATTAAATTTCATTCCTATGGTCCCGGTAGTAGTTTTCAGCCGGTTCTCTGCAGATACGGTTTGATTCATTGAATTTTCATCTGAAGAAAGGTAAAAAAGTCCGGCAGTAACATTCAAATTGTTGCAGTTAAGCAGTTTTGCAGTATACACAGTACCCTGAATATTTACTTTTACGATATACATTCCCTGGTTTAAACCGGTGATCCTGTATATATGCTTACCCGGATTTAATACCCGGATGGATTGCAGAACAACCCGGCCTGACATATCATGAACTGCTACCAGAACAGTTCCGCGACTATTTGTAGAAAATTCGATTTCCGCCTGTTCTGTAAAAGGATTTGGAAAAACCTGCAACAGATTTACATCAGAGAGTTTATCATATATGCCGGTAGTGTTACCTAATCTCAGAACATCACTACCTTTTATTGTAATTGAGATTGCCTGGTTCAGGTTCTCAATTATTACACTGTCAACAACTGTGGCTTCACCTTTGCCTGCAAAATATATTTCAAAGGTTTGAGCGTTTAGATATGGAAATGTTGACAGTAAAAGAAATATGGTTATTAAATATTTCATTAACAGATAGGTTTTGTTATTATCATCAACATTTTTCATGTATTCCCTTTTAAGATTTGATTAATCAGAATTTTAACGATGTCTGCCTTTTTTCATAAGTTCCAATGTTCCGGTACTGAAGAAATCTGTTCGCCATTCATCTGTTCCGTCATGCACATAAGCATGAGTCAGCGCCTTGCCGCCAGCACCTTCAAAACGTCCTGTTCCGCCAGTAAAATATATAGTATCATTGAATCTTTGCTGGTAGTAGGCTGCGTTTTCTTCTTCATTCAAAATAATCTGACCCTCGGGAATTTCAAAAAATAGTTCGTCACCATTTGCAGCGACAAATGTTCCCACAGTATTATAATAGTATCCTGTGGCTGTATTGCAGCAGAAGGTCATTGCAGTAGTAATTTTACCCAAATGACAGATTTTGCCTTTTCCTTCCATTGTAAGAAAGAACACCGGCATTTCACCACATCTGTTATCGGTATAATCTGATTTGTCCCATACTGAAAAATCAGCCTTAAAGGGCAGCAATACCGTGTTGCCCCTCCCACGGGTGCATTTGAGTTGAGCCTCCGTTACTTCGTCTGCAATAAATGTATCAGACTCCGAGCAAGCTGTAAACAGGCAAAAGCCTGCTAAAACAAATAAAATTTCCTGAACTGTTTTCATAATTTTTATGATTTAGGTTTGATTTAATTTTCAAAAAAACCTGGTTATAAAATTTAACCTGTTTTATCATTCTTATTATAAAAATACTACTTTATGAGGTTCAAAATCAAATATTTGTGATGAACAACGTGAGGATGTTATAAACGGAAATCAGGAAGGGGTATTTGCATAAAGAATACAAAATAAAGTGTCATTTCTTTCCATTAACCCTGATATATTTAAATGGGGGGAGATAAAAGAATTATTTCTTTGGGTATAACTAATCTTTCAGAACCATTCAGATTGACAGGTTCATGTTTTATGAGGAAAAACAAGTGTGAATTCTGTACCGTTTTTAACGGTGTAACTGATATCTGCCTTAATCTGTTTTGATAACAGTTTTACCAATTTCAAACCTAAGGTCTGAACGTTTTCAAGACTTGTTGATGATGGAAGTCCTATGCCATTGTCAGCTACTTTGTAAATAATATCGCCATTATTTTTAGTAAGACTTACAGAGATAATGCCTGTTTTGCGGTTTGTAAAAGCATATTTAAAAGCGTTTGTAACAAGTTCGTTTGTAATCAACCCAAGTGATATGGCAATGTCTATATCGAGGGCAATTCCCGGTGAGTTTATCTGACATGTGATTTTTTTCCCCAATTCATTATAGGTGTTTTGCAATGAGTATAATAACTTATCAAGATAGAGTGAAAAATCAATTCCTGTAAACAATTCTGTCTGGTATAATAACTGGTGGATCAGCGCCATAGATTTCACCCTTGTCTGGCTGTCTTTTATAGCAATTCTGGCCGGATAGTCTTTTATTGTACCGGTCTGTAAATCAAGAAGACTGCTGATTACCTGAAGGTTATTTTTAACCCGGTGATGGATTTCCTTTAACAGTATTTCCCGTTCCTTTAAAACCCGCGTTTCATTGTTTTTAATAATATTAATCAGATAATTGGTTACCATACCCAGAATTCCTGCCAATCCTAAAAGAAAAATATGGTTCATCCTACTTTCAGGTTGATTTTCAGGATAAAAAGAAAGGAGGGTAAAATGAAAAATTAAGATTAAAAAAAGAGCCGTTGAAAATGATATTAAAGTAAAATCAAATACAATGGCCGATGAGAGAATAATAAAAATAAAACCTGTTACCGTTATTCCTTCGTAGCCAACTGTTAAAAAAGAGATAAGCGAAACGGTCCAGCTTAGAGGTACAGCAATAAAAAAGCCAAGTATATTGAATAGTTTTTTCGGAAACTTATTAATAAAAACCAGCAATACAATAAAATATACTGTTAATATCAATCTGATATACAATGATTTATTATTTTTGAACAATTCAACACCATTGATGTAACGTTCATACAAAAAGTAAAAGGTATATCCTGAAAGGGCCAGGATACATAAAATTAATGCCCACTTATAATAAAGCTTTTGGCGGTCGTATTGAATATTTTGCATTATAAACAATTTAAGTATTTTACAATGTGTCCCTAAATTCAATAGTCAATAACCTGATCAATATTTTATCTTGTTGTAATTTCATTAAATGGTGCCTTTAACTCAAATACAGTTCCGTCATTGTTTTTAAACGATATTTCTGCTTTAATCTGCTGTGAAAGAAGTTTTACTAATCTTAATCCTAAGGTATTTAAATGATTGGTATTATATTCCAAAGGCAATCCTGTTCCATTATCTATTATCTGAAGATATATTTCTTTAGAGGATAGAAACTGCGAATTGATGATAATTTTGCCATTCCTCCTGTTTTTAAACGCATATTTATACGAATTGCTTACAATTTCATTGGTAATAAGTCCAAGCTTGATGGCGTAATCAATACTCAATTCCATCTTGCCGGCATTAATTTCATATATAATTGTTTTTTCCGGGTTATAAAAAGCAGCTTGCAAAGAAACAATGATATTTTCGAGGTACTTTGGAAAATCAACATGAGCATACATTTCTGACTGGTATAACAACTGATGTATAAGCGCCATTGATTTAACCCGGGCCTGGCTGTCTTTAATGGCCGATTTTGCTTTTTTATTGATAACGGTATTTGCTTGCAGGTCGAGCAAGCTGCTTATTATCTGAAGGTTATTTTTTACCCTGTGGTGTATTTCTTTAATCAGGATATCCTTCTCTTTGAGCAGGGTATCTTTTTCCAAAATGATTGCATCTTCTTTTGCCCTGATTCTTTGCACAATACGATTAAAGACTGATGTTATGGAAAAAGATACACCAATAAAAAATAATTGGCTGTAAAAGTGAATGTTGTAAAATGGATTATGAAAAGAAACGAGTATAAAGTGAAATGAAATGATAAGAAGCTGTAAAATTAAATAATTCAGGAATTTAAGTTCAAGAAGCCATCCAGAAAAAATGATAATGAGCATAAGATTAATAAAGGCCGGATTTCTGAAGCCATCAACATATAAAGAGAAAAAAGAGTGGCTTATTGAAAGAATAACGAAAATGAGGTATGCAATATGCGGGATGAACCTGTCAGGAATTCTTTTTCTAAGCAAAAAAAACGACAGTAAAAGGACAAACAGAATGCCATATATTAAAATATATTGAAATTGATTTTCAGGATAATAAATGAGCAACCAGGGGTAAAAAACAAAATTTCCGGGAATGCAGATTAACAATGCCCACCTTATGAATGTTCGCTGCCGGGCTATCTTTTGTAAAGATATTTCCATAAGCAGGTTTGAAAACTTTTAATAACAGAATGTCAAAAGTTCATTATCAGAAAAATATTTAAAAATCAATGTTCAGTACTTTTTTTACATGGTCCAGGTAAGAACGACCAATTGGTACTATTGTTTTATCAAGTGCTACAGAGCTATATTCTACCGAAGTGATAAAGCTGATATTTACACAGAAAGATTTATGCACCTGCAAAAACAACTCCGATGGGAGTTTGTCAATAAAATTTTTCAGTGAAGACCTTATCAGATGCTTGTTTTCAATACAATATAGCTCAAGATAATTTCCTTCTGCCTTTATCCATTTTAGATCGCTGAATTTCACTTTTATAAGCATGTAGTCTTTTTTGATAAAGATGCAATCTTTGATAACTATATTCCTGGTTTCTTCGTTCTCGTTTGTTTCCGGTAAATTATTCTGTTTGTCATGTCTGAATATGGCAAGTTCAATAGCTGTAAACAAATCTTCTTTTTCGAAAGGTTTTACAATATAACCTTCAGGCTCAACATTTTTGGCCTGCTCAACGGTATTTCTGTCTGAATGGGAGGTAATGAATACTACAGGAATATTGTATTTTGTTTTTAACGTTCCGGCCAGCTCAATACCATTGTCATTATCCCTTAGCTGAATATCCACCAGTGCAATATCGGGAAGTGAAATATCAATAAATTTCATAGATTCTTCTGTGTCACAGGCAATTCCAGCTACAGAATAGCCCAGGTCCTGAAGTTTTTCCTTCATATCCTCGGCTATGATAAGCTCATCTTCGATAATCAATATCCTGATTTTATCAGGCATGATGAATTATGTTTCTATATTATTGATTTTCTGATGGAACATTTAGCAAATCATTTAATTTCCCGGCCGTTTATCCTTTCATGAAAATTGTTTTTACATATGGCCGGTCTGAAAATATTTCTATTACCGGGGAAAAATATTTTTCAAATAATGATAACTATAACAGCCTACAATTTAATAATTTATTCCCATTGAAACAAAAATTGTAATGAAAATTTCCAGATATCAGGACAAAAAAATAAAACTTGCAAACAATAGTACTTTCTCGTATTGCAGGTTATCAAATCGGGCTGAATGTTAAAGATGCTGAAACACAGAAAAAACCTATATCCCAGCTACCATCACATCGCTGAATACAAGGCTTGGAGTCAGCCAGTCGCCGTATTTCCAGGGATCATTGCCAATGGCAGCCAGTTTGTTCCAGAAATTCAAATGGTTATCTGCAATGTTCATTTCTGCAACAGATTGCACAGGTACACCGTTTTCAAATAATTTTCCGATAATACCAATTGAGAAATCTCCGGTTGCCGAATTTGAGTTACCACCAATAAAACCGGTAATCAGGATTCCCCTGCCGAGGTCTTTCATCAGCATTTCGGGCGATTTATCACCGGGAGGAATAATGAGGTTGGATGTGCCACCGGTTGTAGGTTCGCAATTTAGTTTGCGGCTGTAATACCAGTCAATGAAGAAATTTTCAATCGTACCGTTCTTAACAATCGTTCTTTGCTTTGCCGGAAATCCGTCCCCGTCGTAAAGCCTGCTTCCGAATGCTTTTTCAATAAGAGGATCATCTATAATGGTAAAAAGGTTTGCGGCCACCTGTTCACCTTTTTTGTTGGCCAGAAAAGATCTTTTTTGCTGGATGTTACCCCCGTAAAGACCGCTGAGAAAACCGTTTAATAAATTTCCAACCACACGGTTTTCAACAATTACCGGAAGTGTTACAGTTTTTATTTTTTTCCCCCCGAGCAGATCGAGCGTCCTCCTGGCAGCTTCTTCACCAATATAATCCAGCGAGGGCATATCTGCAAGTGACCTGGCTCCGGCCCAAAAATATCCATTAGGCCTTCTGTCACCTTCATCTGCAACAGTTACCGAGGCGCCGGCCCAACAATCGGTTGTTTTGGTGGTGC
Source organism: Bacteroidales bacterium (assembly GCA_016936215.1). GTDB lineage: Bacteria > Bacteroidota > Bacteroidia > Bacteroidales > UBA10428 > JAFGPL01. The sequence goes on along the minus strand of JAFGPL010000174.1, from coordinate 16,009 downwards.
CTTCAAAGCCATTGCTTGTAAGAATGAGCTCTTCCCATTCGCTTTTATTGGTACCGGCTTCAACTGAAATAACCTTGTCGCCGGTTTTTTCAAGGCAGGAATTTTCTATAGTTTTTGCAATTTCGTGCTGTTTTTCAGGGGTTAGTTCATTATGCTCAGGATCAGCTAACTGAAGGTTTTTATCAATTCTCCCGGCATAATATTTCTGGTCGGGGAGTGACCTTGCCTGATCGTCTTCAATAAAATGGGTATTATCAACGGCCTTTTTTATAAAGTCTTCAAGGGCATCTTTGCGAAGGTCGGGTGTGCTTTGCGAAGAGAATTTCCCGCCAATGTATATATCCAGGTTAAGTCCGCGGGTAGTTGCTTCTTTTACCACTTCGGGTTTTCGGTCGCGATACCGTATTTCTACAAATTTTCTTCTCGACATCCGGGCTTTTGAATCCGTTGCCCCGTATTTTTTTGCAGTGTCTATGACCCATCTGCAAAGATCGTAAATTTCGCGGTTCATGATGCACCTCCTTTCTGCCGGGTACCACCAACTGTCATGGATTTTACCAGGCAGGTTGGCAGACCAAATGAAACCGGTACACTCTGCCCTCCTTTGCCGCAAGCACCGGCCCCTCCTTCGTGCAGTTGCAGGTCGTTGGCAACCATTGTAATGTTTTCAAGCATTTTCGGGCCGTTTCCCATAATATTAACATCTTTTATGGGGGCTGTAAGCTTCCCGTCTTCAATCATCCGGCCTTGCGATACATAAAACGCGAAATCACCTTCGCCGATTTTTACCTGGCCATTGCTTACATCTTCAATGTAGATTCCGTTTTTTGCGGCTTTTATCACATCTTCGGGTGCCTCCTTCCCCCCGAGCATATAGGTGTTCCTCATTCTTGGCTGCGGATAGTGTTCATAGCTCTGGCGTCTTCCGTTTCCTGTTGGTTCCACACCATAATGTTTTGCCGATATTTTATCGTGCAGGTAACTTGTAAGTATACCATTTTCAACCATTACGGTTTTTTTACCGGGAATGCCTTCATCATCTACATTAATTGAACCGAGTTGCTGCGGATTTGTGCCATCATCTATGATGGTGACGAATGGCTGGGCAACTTTTTTACCGAGCATGTTTGAATATGTGGAAATTTTTTTACGATTGAAGTCAGCTTCCATCCCATGTCCGATGGCCTCATGAAGCAGTATACCTGTAACACCAGGTCCCAATACCACCGGCATTTCACCTGCAGGGGGCTGAATGGCATCAAAAAGGTTTACAGTTCTTGCTACAACTATCTCTGACAATTTTTCGGCCATACCAACAGAATAGTATGAAAAATCTCTTCGGCCCCCGAAATTATACCACGATTGCTCGGTACGGCCATCTTTTTTAGCCACGGTGGAGGCAAACAAAAAATTCCTCGGAAGAATATCTTCTGCCTTAACCCCATCACTGGTATAAATCAATATTCGCTTAATGCTGTCGTGAAAACCTGCATTTACCTTAATAATAAGGTTTGACAAGCTGAAACATTTTTCGTTGATGGCTTTAACAACCGGTAGTTTTGACTGCAAAGGGATGTCAATCGTTGAATCGTTAAAAGGATAGTAATTGGGAGTTTTCAGGGATTTATAACTTGATGCAACCGGTCTGGAATTTTCGTTTACAAGCGATGCGGCAGTGGCTGCAGCCGAGAGCATAGATTCTTTTGTCAGCTCCTGGATAAAACCGTATCCTACCTGATCGCCCTTTACCGTTCTGATGCCTACACCTAAAAGTATGTTGCCATAAGAACGGTTAACTTTACCGTCTTCAAGCATCAACCAGTTCTCTATGGTGTGTTCAAAATATACATCGGCAAAATCACCTCCTTTTGATAATGCCTTTTCGAGCAGCATCTGACAAAGATTATCATTAATGCCAAATTCATTTTCAAAATATCCCATTTGTGTCGGGTTAGATTGAGCAAACACGCTACTGCCAAAGCAGGGTGCAATGAATAACATCCCTCCAGCAGCAGCAGAATTCTTTACAAACGTCCTACGCGTTATTTGGTTCAACTGGTTATTAATATTAAGGATAAAACTATAGTGTTAAAGTACAAATTATTATTTTTAATTTCATTTAGAGATTAAAAAAATGTTTAAATTTTTAAGTATAGCACTATTCGCTTATGCTGCATGTCTTCAGGCACAAACCCGAAATATTGAAATAAATACCGGGTATGGCTTCTATGATGCTTTCAAACTAGTGTCAAGTCAAGTCTTCTTTGTCATGTTGAGCGATAGCGAAACATCTGTATTTCAAGAATAAAGATTACTTCTTTCAGTCGTGAGAAAAGTTACTCCCTTAGGTCGTGAAATAAGTTCTTCACTTCGTTAAGTATGACAATTGACATGACACTAAGCATAATATATAAATTTTCAGGATGAATATTATTGCCGAACAGATTGTTTTTCTGGCAGATAAGTACCAGTTACATGATAATATTCTTGTAGAATCTGAAGTAGCATCATTTCTTAATTATCTTAAAAAGAAAAGCAAAAACCAGATTGCCTGTTACCTCACTACACTCGGAGATTTTGAACGGGGTATGCTGTTGGCTTTAAAGGCTGGGTATGAAGGCATAAGTTTCAAATACAATTTTAAAGAAATAATTACTGCCGATCATATTCGGCTTCTTCATAAAAAAGGAGTAAAAATACAATTATGGACTTTGAACGATGAAACCATCATTAATGAAGCCTTACTTCTTAATCCTGATTTTATTATTACAGATAATATTGATTTTGCAGCAAGTCTTAATTCTGATTCAGAATAATCTCAACATCTCCCATTTCATTATATTTATCTATGAATATTAATATGTAAATATGATATTTATCATTAAACCTTTTTACTATAATACCGTTAAATATAGTGGTTTTAATTGTGAAGAGGTTAGCCATGCTGCTAAGTTTTAAAAATATAATGAATCTGCAGATTGTGTTTCTGGCATTTTTGTTTACTTGCCAGTTTAGCCATTCTCAGCAGAAGAACCGGTTGCACGACCAGTACAGGTTTACCTCAATTACTGTTGATGAGGGGCTTAACAACAACCGTGTAAGGGCGGTTGCCCAGGATAAAAACGGGTATATATGGTTTGGCACCCGTACAGGAATATCAAAGTATAATGGTTATTCAATAAACAACTACGATTATTATTGCACCGATTCTACCGAAGAAAAATTCAGGCAAGTAAGGGAATTATTTTTTGACAGTCATAATAATCTCTGGGTGGTTGGTGAAAACGGGATATGTATCTATAACCCAATCTTAAACCGATTTGATCATCTCGATGATCCTGAGAACAAGGGCAGAATAACCAAAACAGTTGGTGTTGATGAAGACAGCAAAGGGTTGCTCTGGTTTACAAATGCCCATGAAATATTAAATTATAACCCGGTTACCGAAGAATTTAATTATTTTGAACCTAACCCGGAAAAACCAAATTCCCTGCCATACGGGTTACCGGAAAAAATTCTTTTAGACAGGGATGATAATGTCTGGATTGGATATCAGGATATTGGAGTAGTTTACTACCAACGGGATGAAAAAGTATTTACCCATTTTGCCCCCGACGGAAACCCGGGGTCACTGGCCGATAATTTTATAGAAAGGTTATACGAAGACCAGGATGGCAATATCTGGGTTGGATACAATAATAATGGATTTTCAAAATTCATACCCGAACCCCGAACATTTAAAACCTATTTCCCCGATCCTGAAAATAAAGAAAGCGGGCGTGTGCGCGGGATACTGAAAGACAAAAAGGGCAATTTCTGGATAGGTACCATGGCTGGATTATACCTCTTCGATGAGTTTAATGAATCTTTTAAATGGTATGCCCACAGCAATCATCCGGTCTCCGAACTTTCACATAATTCAATCCAGTGTATTTTTCAGGATAAGCAGGAAGGCCTGTGGATGGGAACACATGCCGGCGGGGTTTGTTACACCAACCTCAATACTTCAGGCTTTGTGAGGTATGACTATTCTCCTATTCAAAGCCCTTATTTTCTTAATGATAAGAATGTGTATTCCCTTGCAATAAACTACGACGGGAATATTTGGATAGGTACCGAAAAGGGAGGCTTGAATTACCTTGACAGGGAAACAGGTAAATTTTCGTGGCTGGTTTCCGATCCTAATGATGATAACACACCCTTAAGCAATAACATAAAAGACATAAAGGTAGATGACAGGAACAATATTTGGTTTGCCACCTATGGCGGCGGATTTAGTTTTTACGATGTAGAAAATAAAAAATTTACCCATTACCTGCGTTCTGAAAAAAACCCTGATGGATTCCCTATTAGCAGGATCTATAGCCTTTACCCCGATCCCTATGAAACCGAACATATTTGGCTTGGCGCAATTGACGGTCTTTACATGTATAATTACCGGACAAAGGATTATTTGAAAATTTCACCCGGTATATCTGAATTCAGCAATGCCCCTGAATTTAGTTCACAAATAAATACATTTTATCATTTAAATGGCAAGCTTATCATTGGTACCGACAAGCTCGCGGTTCTCAGCCTTGAGGATAAAAGTTTCAGCGTAATTAACCAGGTCAATGATATTTCAATTTCCTCGGTAAACTTTATACATGCCGATAAAAAGGGTTTTATATGGTTTGATCTCAACAACGTTTATCTTGTGAGGGCCGATGCGGATTTTAACGACTTTAAGATTTTGTCCGTTCATGAAGGACTGCCCGATTTAAACTATTATGAAGCCGCCGATGACCAATCGGGTGATTTGTGGCTGAGTACCAACAAAGGTATCGTTCAGCTTCAGAATATAATTAACAACCAGGATACTGTTGTAGCAAGGGTGTTTACAAAATCAGATAACCTTCAGAGTATTGAATTTTTATATCATTCAAAAGCTGTTAGTAACGATGGTGAGATATTTTTTGGCGGGATCAACGGCTTTAATTCTTTTTATCCTGAGAATGTTGTTACAAATCCATATCCCCCGCAGGTGCTTATCACTGCCCTCGAAGTTGGCAATAAGCCTGTAAATGTTAATGAAAAGGTACGTGGCAGGGTGCTTATCAATAAACCTGTTGAAGAGACAAAATCTTTAAAAATTCATCACAGGATAAAGTCATTTACTTTGCGGTTCGACGGGCTGCACTATGTTTCTCCTGAAAATAACCGTTTTGCCTATAAACTTGAAGGCCACGATGAGGAATGGATTGAAACGGATGCTTCAGTTAGGTTTGTCAGTTATTCTAACCTGCATGGCGGCACATATATTTTTAAACTAAAAGCTTCGAATATTAATGGTCTTTGGTCAGAACATGAGGTACAGCTCATAATTGATGTTATCCCCGCATTCTGGAAAAGATGGTGGTTTTATGCTTTGGTGGTTATAATTGCAGCCATCCTTATAATGTATTTCATACGGCAGAGGGAACAACAATTAAAACAGGATAAACTGTTACTGGAAGCAAAACTGAAAGAAGGAGAGGCTGAAATTAACAATCGTAAGCATGAGATTGAACAGCAAAAACGGGCGATTGAAGAAAAAGACAAGGCAGAAGAGGTCAACCGATGGACGAATGAAGGATTGGCTGTTTTTTCTTCAATTTTGAATAAGGAAAAAAACGACCTGAAAAAACTATCGCGCTTACTTATATCTCAAATAACCAAGTATACCGGTTCGCAGCAGGGGGGCATTTATATATCTGAAAATGTTGGTGATAGCAAGGTACAGATTAAGCTTTACGGATATTATGCATTTAATGCTGAAAAACTTGAGAAAGTTATATTTATGCCTGGTGAGGGCTTGATTGGGACAAGCTTTCAACAGCAGGAAACCATTGAAATGGACCATCTGCCTGAAACTTATGCTAAACTTAATTCGGGTTTAGGTGCTACTGCGCTCAGATATCTTTTAATTATTCCCCTTGTTCATGATAACGAATCTGTAGGGATTATAGAAATTGTTTCGATCGAAAAACTTGAACCGCATAAAGTAGATTTTATTGTAAAGTTATCTGAAAGTATTGCATCGGTTGTTTCTTCAGTTAAATCGAATAATCTGATCAACGAGATGCTGGTTAAAACACAGGAACAGAGCGAAGAACTGCATGCCCAGGAAGAGGAGATGCGGCAAACAATGGAAGAGATGAGGGCCACTCAGGAAAATATCCAGGCTCACGAACGAAATATGCACAGCGAAATTGAAGATCTTAGGAAAAAGGTAAATGAACTTAACAGGATGAATGAGGAACAAAAAAACAGAATTAAAGAATTATCAAAAAAATAGGGTTATTGTTTTTTACTTAGCATTTTCATTGCTTCGGAATAACCGATTTCAAATATTTCAGCGCCTTTCTTAATATCAAAAAAGCCATATTTTTTTAGTTTTGCCGGTTCAATAAAGTAATCGAAAAGATCTTTCTTTTTGTCTATTTCGGCTGCAATGGCCAGGTGAAAAGATCTTTCGGCTGCCTGTCCCAATCCGTTTATTGTTTCAAGTACTCCAACAGGGTTTACATGCACACCGATGAGCCGTTTACATTTTTTTAAGACCGGGTTAACCGGAAGATTATCCATAATACCGCCATCGGCATAATATGAACCGTTTATTTTTTGTGTTTCAAACAACACGGGAATGCTTGATGAAGCAATAATGATTTCAGCAAGGTTACCATTACCGATATACTCAGGAATGCCTTTCCCCATATTGGTAACAGTAATGATAAGCGGGATTTTTAAATCTTCAATGTTTTTGGCCTTTAGGTTTTTTTCAAGTACTTCCAGCAAGCCCGAAACCTTAAACAACCCTTTTCTCGGTATGGTTATTTTAAAGTAATCGAAAACTTTTTTCTGGGTGAGGATTTTTAGAATATCTTCGGGTTTATGCCCGTCGGCATAAAAGGCCCCGGCAATGGCGCCGGCGCTTACCCCAGAAATAATACCGGGTTTGATTTTCAGTTCATCCAGGGCCTTTAATACTCCAAGATGGGCAAAACCCCTGGCGGCGCCACCGCTGAGTACCAAACCAGTTTTATATTTTTTAAATGCGTTTAGCATAAATAAATTCAATGTCGTTTAATTAAGGTTATTATTTTATATTCTCTCCCTGCACCCTCTCCCGGAGAGGGACATAAATGGTCTTAATTAAACGACATTGTATATAAATTTATAATATTAAAATTAGTATAAATTATTAATTTCCTTAAATCCGCAAGTTATTTTGGTTTTTCCTATCAGGCTTCGACTACCCACCTGCTTTAAAAATACGGTGGGCAGTCCCGCCTGCTTTAACAATACGGCGGACAGGCACGCCTGCCAGATCCGCCTCAGGCGGAGGCGGACAGGTGTTTCAGGGTCTCATTGAGTGGTTAAGTAGATGCTGAAACAGCCTGCCTGACCGGTAGGCAGGGTTCAGCATGACTGAGAGTAGGTGTCATTAGCAGCGATGTCGAAGGGTGTTTATTACCAATTAAATAAATATTAACTTGCGGATTTAAGGAATTTATTGAACCATTTCGGAAAAATAGTGTTATTATAATAACAATAAATAAAAAGATAATAATGAAGCCAAAAATTGCATTTTTTGATACCAAACCTTACGACAAGGAATCGTTTGATGAACTTAATAAAAAATACGGATATGATATCAGGTATTTCAAATATCACCTTACACCCGATAATATCGTGCTTGCCCAGGGTTTTGACATCGTGGTTGTTTTTGTGAATGATATGATCACTTCGCCGATGATAGACATACTGGCTGAATATGGCATAAAACTTATTGCCCTGAGGTGTTCGGGTTACAATAACATTGACCTGAAGGCAGCCCACCAGCGCATCAGAATCGTTAGGGTACCGGCTTATTCCCCCAATGCCATTGCCGAACATTCAGTGGCGCTAATGTTATCACTTAACAGGAAAATACACCGTGCCTATTTTCGTACCCGCGATTCCAATTTTGCCCTTCAGGGACTGCTTGGTTTTGATATGTACCGGAAGACGGCCGGGGTAATCGGAACGGGAAAAATAGGCAAGGCGCTCATCAAGATTCTTAAAGGATTTGAAATGGAAGTGCTGGCACATGATATCTTTCCCGATAATGATTTTGCTGCAAAAAATGGTTTTAAATATGTAGGTCTCGATGAATTGTTCGGCCGGTCCGATGTCATCTCGCTCAACTGCCCGCTGACCAAAGAAACAGAATATATCATCAACCGGCAAACCATAGGCAAAATGAAAAAAGGGGTGATGATTATCAATACCGGCAGGGGCAAACTTATCAATACAGCCCACCTTATTGAAGGATTGAAATCGGGGAAAATCGGAAGTGCAGGACTGGATGTATATGAAGAGGAGAGCAGGTATTTCTTCGAGGACCTTTCCGACAGGGTACTAACCGACGATGTGCTTGCCCGGTTACTTACATTTAATAACGTAATAATTACCTCGCACCAGGGTTTTTTCACCAAAGAGGCTATGTACAATATTGCCGAAACCACCATGGAAAACATCCGCAGTTTTCTTGAAGGGAGTGAACTTAAAAACGAGGTATGCTGCATGTGCTCGTGATCTCCCCTATTTTTTACTGGTTTCAGGATAATCTATAGATTAAACGCTATAAAGGAATTCATTCATTTTAATGAATACTTTTATAATAAACTTATCTTTGATAAAAGTTTAATTGTAGTTATGAAGCCAAATAAAACAGGAACGAAACCAAAAAAATCAAAACAGAACATAAAGAGCCTAACTGTTAGCCTGATGGGTGTTTTCAGGGAAAATCCTAAAAATACCTTCAATTACAAACAATTAGCAAGACAAATTCTTATTTCCGATAACACCGAAAGAAAACTTATTATTGAGGCGCTGAACAATCTTAAGAACTCCGGACAGATACAGGAGGTATATCCCGGTAAGTATAAGTTAAAATCTGCCGGAGCCCGGATAACAGGTAAGGTTGAAATTTCTGCCAGCGGCTATGGTTACGTCATTTCAGATGCAGTAGAGGAACCGGTGTTCGTGTCACAAAACAACCTGCACCATGCATTGAACGGGGATACGGTAATGATTATCCTTTTCGCCTCTAAAAAATCAAGGGGACCCGAAGGTGAGGTAATTGAAATAATTGACAGGGCCAGGGATACTTTTGTTGGGGTGGTTGAGGTTTCGAGCCGTTTTGCATTTCTCTCTCCCGATAACAGGCAGATGCCATACGATATTTTTATACCCATTGAAAAACTGAAAGGTGCAAAAGATGGCCAGAAAGCCATTGCCCGCATAGTAGAATGGCCTGAGAAGGCAAAAAATCCTTTTGGGGAGGTTGTTGAAGTGCTGGGCAACCAGGGTGAAAATGAAACTGAGATGCACGCCATCCTGGCTGAGTTCGGTTTGCCATACCGTTTCTCTGACGAGGTGGTTCAGTATGCAGAAACCATTTCAGAAACCATTACCGAAAATGATATTGTTTCCCGCAGGGATTTCAGGAAAACACCTACTTTTACCATTGATCCCGCAGATGCCAAAGATTTTGACGATGCCCTATCGCTTTCAAAACTTCCAGACGGCAACTGGGAGGTAGGGGTGCATATTGCCGACGTTACCAATTATGTGAAGCCTGAAACCCTGCTTGATAAAGAAGCCCTCGAAAGAGCTACCTCGGTTTATCTTGTTGACCGTACTGTGCCAATGTTGCCGGAACGGTTGTCAAACCTTATTTGTTCGCTCAGGCCACACGAAGATAAACTATGTTTCTCGGCTGTATTTAAAATTAATGAAAACGCTGAAGTGATCGAGGAATGGTTTGGCCGCACGATCATCAATTCAGACAGGAGGTTTAGCTATGAAGAAGCACAAAAAGTGATTGATACCGGCGAAGGGGATATGAAAAATGAAATCCTGGTTTTGCATAACCTGGCACAAAAGCTGCGAGAAGAACGCTTCAGGAAAGGGGCCATATCTTTTGAACGCGACGAAGTAAAATTCGAAATTGATGAACAGGGCCGGCCTGTAAGGGTATTTTTCAGACAATATGGTACTGCCAACGAACTGATTGAGGAGTTTATGCTGCTGGCCAACAAACATGTCGCAACTTTTATCGGAAACGTTAAAGACAAACATGCAAGAAAGACATTTGTCTACCGAATACACGACAAGCCCAACCTTGAAAAACTGCAGAAATTTGCACAGTTTATTTACAGGTTCGGGCACAAATTAAACCTGTCAAACGAAAAGAAAACGGCCGAGTCGCTCAATGCTGTTTTAAACAAAGTAAGGGGGACCAAAGAACAGGACCTCGTTGAAAACCTTGCCTTGCGCGCCATGTCTAAAGCAGTATATTCAACCGATAACATCGGCCATTACGGATTAGGGTTTCAGTACTATACCCATTTCACATCTCCCATTCGCCGCTACCCCGACATGATGGTACACCGCATGCTTGCAGACTATATGAATAACGGGGGATCAAAAAATAAAAAGGTTTTTGAAAAAATGTGCAAACACTCCTCCGACATGGAACAACTGGCTGTGGAAGCAGAGCGGGCTTCGGTAAAATACAAGCAGGTGGAATTTATGAGTGAACGGATCGGCCAGTCTTTTGATGGTATCATATCCGGGGTTACTGAATGGGGAATTTATGTTGAAATTATCGAGAACAAATGCGAAGGCATGATCCATCTCAGGACCCTTCAGGACGATTTTTATGAATACGACGAAGATAACTACTGCATTACCGGCAGTCATACAGGAAAGAAATTTCAGCTTGGCGACAATGTAAAGGTGGAAATTGTAAGGGCGAATATTCAAAAGAAACAACTGGACTTTGCACTTGCAGAATAAGCTCAAACGGGCCTAATCTCTCAATTCAATGATATTAAACGGAATTTTCAACAAGCCTTTGAGAATTTCACCGGTTTCTTTAATGATCTCGTCATCCTCCTCAAAAAACCAGTTGATGGTTATGATTTTCTTTCCATAATACTTCACCTGCATGTTTTTCATGACATAGAACATCCATTTGGTGGAGGCGGTGTTCATGTATTCAATGTAAAAATTCAGGGCGATGTAATTTTTAAAAACATCAATATATTTCTCTACAAGGCCAGACAAATCTTCATAAAATCCGGCAGGGTCGAGCAGGTTTGAAGACCCCTTGATATCAATTTTCTTTTCATCAATATTTACCGTTACCAATGGGGTTTCTATTGTTTGATATTTTAATACTTCAACCATACCTAAGGTTTAAATATGTTTTTAAAATTGTATCACTGCCCGGCATTGTATGCATATCTTTTGCTTAGATATCCCAAAATGCATGCAGTTTCTACAACTACTAAATTATCTTTTATAATTAAACTTTACAAAATATTGGATGTGATATAGGTTAACACCTTCTGGTGATAAAAATCACTTTGATTATCCGGCTGCCCATTATTTCTGTTTACCGACAAAACGATTCTGTTTACCGATTAGTTTTTTTTTCGGTGAAGCAGTCAGCCTATTTTTGAGCATGTTTTTTGATCATTTTTTCAAATAATCAAACCAAACCAGACAGGGTTTGTTTATAATCCCGGTTAAAAGTGTACAGGTTTGGCGATTAAAACTGAAAAACCAAAGCAAATTGTATATTTCTCAAACTGTGTTTGATTCGGAGTAGGATTTTTTTCCTGCCGGACCTTAAAAAAAATTGTATCTGAACTGAATGAAAACGTTTAAACATATTGAACCATGAACCTTAGAGCTTTCTTACTGTTATTAATTATCGCAGGCATTAGCAATATCTATGCACAAACCGATTCGGTTTATTCCTTTAACCTCCCGGAAGCCCAGGAATATGCAATCTCAAATTTCCACATGAGCAAAAATGCGGAACTTGATATTGAGTCGGCGAAGTGGAAAGTCTGGGAAACTACTGCCATTGGGCTGCCCCAGGTAAATGCCTCTGCTGCATATCAACATATTCCGGGTGAAATTCCAAAGTTTGAATTTAGTATTCCCGGCATGGATACCCTGGGAATTGATTTTGGGGAACCGGCAGCCATTGCGGTTAAAAATTCGGTTACCTACGGTTTTACCGTATCGCAGCTTATTTTCAGCGGAGAATATCTTGTAGGGCTGCAGGCTTCAAGGGTATATAAAAGCCTTTCGGAAGAGACATACGATAAAACAGAAATAGGTATCAAACAATCGGTTGCAGAGAGTTATTTTACCATTCTGCTGCTGGAAAAAAACAGAACCATTCTTAACAAAACACTTGATAACCTCAGGCTGAATCTGTTCCAGGTTCAAAAATCTTTTGAAGCAGGATTAATTGAAGATACTGAGGTTGACCAGATTGACCTGGTTGTTAAACGTACCGAGAACGATCTTGCTTCGCTAAACCGCCAGTTTGCATTTATGGCGAGGATGTTTAAGTACCAGATTGGCCTTGAACCTTCAGACAGCCTGGTATTGACCGATGACATTGACAACCTTGTTGTGGCGAATATTGTAAACGATGAAGCTTACCGTTTTGTACTTGAAAACAATATTGATTTCAGAATGCTCGAAACACAGGAGAAGCTGATGCAACTGAACATGCGTAGGGAAAAATCGAAATATCTTCCTGTTATTGCCGGTTTTTACCAGTACCAGGATAAAACAAATAAGCCTGATTTCGATTTTACCATTAAGCATATTATCGGTCTGAGCGTTGAAATTCCGATAGTCACCAGCGGAATGAGGGTGGCTAAGGTCAGTCAGGCGCGCATCGAATATGAAAAAGCACAGAATACCAAAAACCAGGAAATAAACAGGCTGATGATGGAGGCTGAACAGGCTCTGTTCGATTACCGTACCGCAGTTGAGAAATACCATAATGAAAAATTAAATTTTGACCTTTCGGAAAAGGTCTATAACAAAACCATGCAGCGATATAAAGAGGGCTTCGTTTCAAGTCTTGACCTTACGCTTATCAATAACCAGTACCTGCAGGCGCAGCTTACATATTCACTGGCAGTGCAGGAATTGTTGAGTGCAAAAATTAAAATGGACAAAGCATATAACCTTTTATAAAACAAAGTAATAATATAAACAACCATACAAAATCATGAGAACTTTAACCATACTTATTGCCGCGATATTAGTTACCGGTTGCGGTATGTCGAAAGACGATATGCTTAAAAAGCAGATTGAAAGTAAAAAAACCAAAATTGTGAAGCTTGAAAAGTCAATCAAAGAACTTGAGAAACAACTGTCCGATTCGGCTGATAATGTTACCACCATTGCAGTGGAAGTCAAAGAGATGAACCCCGAGGTTTTTAATCATTACATCACGGTGTTCGGCAACGTGGAGGCAAACCAGTATGCAAAAATCAGCCCCGAGATGAACGGACAGGTCACCAGAATACATGTTGATGAAGGGCAGCGTGTGACAAAAGGCCAGTTGCTGGTATCGTTGAATACCGATGCTACAGAAAGTTCAATAAATGAAGTTAAGACCAATCTCGAACTGGCACGTACAACCTATGAAAAACAAAAAAACCTGTGGGACCAGGGTATTGGTTCTGAAATTCAGTATCTACAGGCAAAAGCCCAGAAAGAATCTGCAGAGGCAAGGCTCAATATGCTTGAGGCACAGCTTCGCATGTCACAGGTACGGGCGCCCTTTGACGGACTTGTTGACAAGGTTTATCTCAAGGTTGGCGATATTGCAGGTCCTATGACTCCGGTTATCGAGTTTGTCAACCTGCAAAAGCTTACCATAAAAGCCGATGTTTCTGAAAGATACCTTGAGTATGTACATCCAGGCGAACCCGTTGAACTTACCTTTTCATCACTATCAGACAAGGTGGTAAAAGCTGTTATTTCAAGAACTTCGAAAGTGATCAATCCTACCAACAGGTCTTTTCAGGTTGAAGTGAATATCAGCAACCCGAACGAGCTTATCCGCCCAAATATGGTATCGGCAATAAAAATCAATGATTACAGCTCAAAAGATGCTTTTGTTGTGCCTTCTATTGTGATTAAAAGGGATATTACCGGAGACTACCTGTATGTTGCAGCCCCTGACGAAAAAGGTAACCTGGTGGCCAAAAAGAAATATGTAAAGCGTGGCAGGTCTTATGAAGGTACCACCAGGATATCAGAGGGGCTTGCCGGGGGCGACAAGGTTATAACCGCCGGGTACAACCTCGTGAGCACAGGTACACGTGTTGAAGTTAAGTAATGTAAATATCATTTAAAGAGTACGAAGCATGAGCACAACAGAAAAAAAAGGCGGTAATGTAAGGGAATTCAAGCTTACATCGCTCGCACTGAAAAATAAAAACACGGTTTATTTACTGATATTCCTTATCCTTGTCTTCGGTGTATATTCATACCGCAGCCTGCCAAAAGAACTTGTGCCTGAGATTGTATGGCCGCAGATTATGGTACAGACCCAATATTTCGGAAATTCACCCGAAGATATTGAAAGCATAATTACCCGTCCTATCGAAAAAGAAGTTGACGGGGTGAAAGGTTTGAAAGAAATTACCTCAGTTTCTGCCCAGGATGTTTCAATGATTTTTGTAGAGTTTAACACTGATGTTGATCTTGAAGATGCTTTACAGCGCGTAAAAGACCGTGTAGACAGAGCAAAAAGCGAACTTCCCACGGGGGATGATGTAATCGGCCCCATTGTTTTCGATATTGATTTCAGCGAGTTTCCTATAATAAACATCAATCTTTCAGGTGAATACAGCGTGGAAGAACTGAAGGGATATGCAGAATATCTTCAGGATGAAATTGAAAATATTTCAGAAGTATCTAAAGTACTAATTGAAGGCATCAATGAAAGAGAGGTAAAGATTAATGTTGACCTGTTTAAGTTGGAAGCGCTTAACATTACTTTTTTCGATATACAGACTGCCCTGTCGCAGGAAAACCTTACCATGTCGGGCGGGGAAATATTGCTGCAGGGTACGAGGCGCGGTATCAGGGTCGCGGGTGAAGTAGAAGATCCGCATGAACTTGAAGGAGTAATTGTTAAGAAAGAAGGTAACAAGATTGTCTACCTGCGCGATGTGGCAGATGTTGAATACGGATTTGCCGAACCAAGCAGTTATGCAAGGCTTGACAGGCAGCCTGTTGTTTCAATCCAGGTGGTGAAAAAAGGTGGTGAAAACCTATTGTCGGCCGCGCAGAAAGTATTGAAAACTATTGAAACAGCCAGGGAAGAGAAAATGATCCCAGGAGGTTTAAGGATTTCCATAACCAACGATCAGTCTGAAGAAGTTATCAGCCAGCTCGATAACCTTAACAACAGCATGATACTTGGGATTATACTGGTAGTGCTCGTACTCTATTATTTTCTGGGTGCGCGCAACGCATTGTTTGTGGGACTTGCAATTCCCATGTCGTTGTTTCTTTCGTTTGTCGTAATTGGTGTAATTGATTACCGAATCAACATGATGGTATTGTTTTCACTGATATTGGCGCTTGGTATGCTTGTAGACAATGCCATTGTGGTGGTTGAAAATATATACCGTTTTGTTGACAACGGCTATAAACCATGGGAGGCCGCAAAATTAGCTACAGGTGAAATTGCCATGCCAATTATTTCATCCACCCTTACCACGCTTGCTGCTTTCTTTCCGCTTGCATTGTGGACAGGTGTAATAGGTGAATTCATGAAAATTCTCCCGATTACGCTTATCATCGTATTAAGTGCATCCCTTTTTGTTGCCCTGGTGATAACACCGGTTGTTTCAGCAACATTTATAAGACGTGAAGGAGAAGCTTCACCTGTTGATAAACGTAAAGGATATTATGTTGCATTCGGCATGATCGGTACCGGGTTACTTTTATTGTTAACCGGATGGCGGACTGTCCCCAATCTTTTAATAATCTTTGGTTTAATTGGTGTTCTGAACCTCGCGTTTTTTCACCGGGCGCAGCTCTGGTTCCAGGATAATTTCTTGCCCCGGATTGAAAAATTTTATGAAAGAACTTTAAGGTATGC
>JAFGPL010000173.1 GCA_016936215.1 Bacteroidales bacterium | reverse complement strand
GTGGAAGGTATCGCTGTAGGCCTTGCATCTAAAATCCTGCCCCACAATTTCAACGAACTTATTGATGCTTCCATCGCCACGCTCGAAGGAAACGATTTTACACTTTATCCCGATTTCCCAACCGGCGGCCTGGCAGATTTTTCACGTTATAACGACGGCCTCAGGGGAGGGATGATAAAAGTGAGGGCACGCATTGTGAAAACTGATAAGAAAACGCTTGCTATCACTGAACTCCCCTTTGGAAAAACCACCTCGGCTTTAATAGAGTCTATCATCAAAGCAAATGAAAAAGGCAAAATTAAAATAAGGAAGATAGACGATAATACAGCGGCGAAT
Organism: Bacteroidales bacterium; assembly: GCA_016936215.1. Lineage (GTDB taxonomy): Bacteria > Bacteroidota > Bacteroidia > Bacteroidales > UBA10428 > JAFGPL01. Next base: position 6,727 of record JAFGPL010000173.1, on the reverse strand, counting down.
GTTGAAATACTGGTTCACTTAGCCCCCGGTATCTCACCCGATAATACCATAGATGCGCTTTATGCATTCACCGACTGCGAGACACCCATATCACCCAATTCATGTGTGATAGAAGACAATAAACCACGCTTCCTCGGTGTGAAAGAGATGCTCAGGATATCCACCAGCCGCACGCTTGAGCTTCTGAAAAATGAGCTGGAAATAAAACTTTCGGAACTTGAAGATGCCTGGCATATTTCCTCGCTGGAAAAAATATTTATAGAAAACGAACTATACGAGAATATCAAGACCTGTAAAACCGAAGAGGATATTCTCACGACAATTGACAAAAGCCTCGATCCTTATAAGCCAAAACTGCTGCGCGAAGTCACCCGCGAAGATATCATCAGGCTATCGAATATCCCTATTAAAAGAATTTCAAAATACAGTTCTTTCAAAGCCGATGAGCATATAAAAGCCATAGAAGAAGAAATAAAGCTGGTAAAGAACAACATAAAAAACATTGTCCCCTATACCATAAAATATTTCAGGAGGATAAAAGAAAAATACGGCAAAGGCAGGGAAAGGAAAACCGAGATACGTAATTTCGATACCATTGAAGCCACCAAGGTAGTGGTTGCAAACGAGAAACTATATGTAAACAGGGAAGAAGGGTTCATCGGCACATCGCTGAGAAAAGACGAATATGTCTGCGATTGTTCGGACATAGACGATGTTATCGTTATAAAAAGGGACGGTGCATACCAAATACTCAAAGTCACAGAAAAATCTTTCGTTGGCAAAGATATCATTCATGCTGCTGTTTTCAATAAAAACGACAACCGTACTATTTATAACATTGTGTACCGTGAAGGGAAAACGGGGGTAACCTATATGAAGAGGTGCGCCATTACAGGCCTTACACGCGACAAAGAGTATTTTCTTACACAAGGTTCGCCGGGTTCTAAAATACTGTACATGAGCGCCAATCCCAACGGCGAGGCAGAAATTGTTAAGGTACTGCTAAAACCACGGCCCAGATTGAGAAGTCTTGTGATAGAGATTGATTTCAGTGAGCTTGCCATTAAAGGTAAAAATTCGATGGGGAACATCGTCACCCGTTACGGGGTTACCAAGGTGCAACTAAAAGAGAAAGGCAGTTCTACCCTGGGGGGCAGAAAAATTTGGTTCGACGAAGATGTTTTAAGGCTTAACCACGATGCACGGGGAAGATACCTGGGTGAATTTAAAGACGAGGATAAGATTCTGGTAATTACCAAATCCGGTAATTTCAGAACTGCATCGTTCGACCTTTCTAACCACTTTGAAGACGATCTTATAATGATTGAGAAATTTAACCCGGACAAAGTCTATTCCGCTGTTTATTTCGATGCATCCCAGAATTTCTATTATGTAAAAAGGTTCAACCTTGAAATATCGGAGAAACCAGTCAGTTTTATCGGAGAAGAAGAGGGGTCGAAACTCATCAGGATTTCAGAGGTAGATTACCCAAGGCTGGAGATTGAGTTTGGCGGCAAAAATAAAAACCGCACCAACGAAATCATCGAAGTAGCCGAATTCATTGGCGTAAAAGGTTATAAAGCCAAAGGTAAACGTCTGTCAAATTACGAAGTGGCGCTTGTAAAAGAAATTGAACCGATAAAAACCAAGGTCGAAGAGATTAAAGAAGCTGAACAGCAGAAGCAGGAACCGTTACAAAACAAAGACACCAACGGAGAACAGATGACATTCGAATTTATGTAGTCTGATATTTATCGGTTTAGTCAGGTCAGAGTTTCTACATTTTTTCCTGCCGGAACTTTTATGATGGGGTATTGTCCTGAAGGGGAGTTTTACGATGAAGTCATTGTGCCTGAGACAGGTGAAATTCTGTTCTTAAAAAAAGAATTTGAGCCGCTTAAGGAGGTAACTCTGAATGCTTTTAAAATGAGCCGTTTTGAGGTTACTTTTGAACAATATGATATGTTCTGCGAAGCCACCGGCAGGGTAAAACCTGATGACTGCGGCTGGGGCCGGGGCAACCGGCCGGTTATAAATGTTTCCTGGTACGATGCAAGAACTTTTGCCGAATGGATAGGATGCCGTCTGCCCACAGAGGCTGAGTGGGAATATGCCTGCAGGGCAGAAACAACCACACTTTTTAACACAGGCGACAGCCTTTCAACCGGTTATGCAAACTTTGACGGCAGATATGCATCCACATACAACCCGGAGAGTGGGTACCAGGGAAAAACCACCGAAGCAGGCAGCTATGAACCTAATCAATATGGTTTATTCGATATGCACGGAAATGTGGCAGAATGGTGCGAATCTGCTAATTCCGGAGATGAGAATTTGCAGAGGTATCCAATGAGAGGTGGTTGCTGGATTGATACAGCAGAATTTTGCCAAAGTTGGCTCGATTCATACCTTTTGTGCGGCTCGGGTAATATTTATGCCGGTTTCAGACTGATAAAGAAGGAATAATAAAAACCTGTCAAACCGCCTCTATCGTTGATGGTGGTTTGGTTGCAATGTTGTATGTCACACTTACTACTCCGGGCACATCACGGATGATTTCGGCAGCTATCTGTTCGAGCGTTTCGAAAGACAATCTTGTAGGCCTGGCAGTACGCGCATCCACGCTATCCCAGCACCTTATTTCAATCTGCTGTCCGAAATCGCGCTTACCATCGCGCATGCCTGTAACACGGTCTTCGTGCAAAATTCCAAGGTATTGAAAAGCTTTGGTGTTTCTCAGGTTGCGTTCGATCACAGCAGTTGCTTTACGTACCGTTTCAATTCTTTCGTAAGTTACCTCTCCGATAATGCGGGCTGCCAAGGCAGGACCGGGGAATGGGATACGGTCGAACAAGGCTTCAGGAAGTCCGCATGCCCTGCCTGCTTTTCTCACACCATCTTTGCGCAGTTGAATAAGCGGTTCGAGTATGCGGTAACCAAAAGCAGCCTGCGGATCAATGCCCAACTGTTCGAACACATTGTGCTGCCGCTTGATTCCGGCAACTGTTTCATCTACATCGGTAAGAATAGTACCCTGCAAAAGAATTTTTGCCCCGCTCTCTTTTACAATGCGTCCAAACACTTTTTTGTAAAATGTCTGGGTAATGGCTTCACGCTTTTCCTCCGGATCTGTAATACCTTTCAATGCTCCAAGGAATTCTTCCCTGGCATTGATAATTTCAACCTTAACGCCAAGTTTATGAAAGTAACCCGACACTTGCTCCGGCTCTCCTTCGCGCATAAGACCGTTATCTACAAACACGGTTCTGAGTCTTTGTCCCAGTGCCCGATGTCCCAACATGGTAACCACAGATGAGTCAACACCTCCAGAAAGGGCATTGATTGCAGTTCCCTCGCTCACTGCTTTTTTTATATCTTCAACTTTTTCGTGAATAAATTTTTCAATATTGGATTCAGTAAGTTTAATTTCTTCAATCATGGCTGTATCTCCTTTATAAACTTTTAATTTTATCGTTTGTTATTGCATGCAAATTGATGTCACATGCGTGCTCAGGCAACATTAACCGGCAGCATGCAAATTAAGTATTTTACCTAAGATTTCAAAGATACCTTAAATCCGCGAGTTAATTTTCATTTTCCCATTAGGCTTCGACTTCGCTCAGTCTGACAGTCACCCTGAGACCTCGATAGTGCTAAACCACTATTTAATAATTAGTTGACATCTTAGTCAGCCTGAGCGAAGTCGAAGGCTATTACCATCGGGTCATTAGCAGTGCCTGCCCGCCGCACTGCTATGGCAGGCGGGAAGTCGAAGGGTGTTTATTACCAATTATTTACTATTTAACCCGGAAAATTCATGGAATTTTCAAACGATTAACAAATACTATCAATTTTGGCTATTTAAAAACCCCGAAATTGAGTATTTGTAAATCGGGGTTAACCCGCATAAACATTAGAATTCAACTAAAATCCACGAATTAAGCGGGTTAACTTGCGGATTTAGGGAGATATAAAAATTGATAGTTCCCGATTCAGATAATAATCTTTGCTTACTTCACATATGCAGAAGAGCGAATATTCTAATATAAATACCAAACCTGTTTTTATTGGGTACTGTGAAAAAGTCAATAAGCAATGTCATTTCGAGGGAGACACGACCAAAACAATCTACTGGATAAGAGAAGATTGCATCTACCGATAAATCGGAATTGCAATGACGGTTTCAAAATAACTGACCTTTTCACAACCTCTTTCTTTATTAATCTGCTATTATCTGCCTGTGCTTTATTTTCAGATATTCCTGGTAATATCTGTCATACAAATCTTCAAGAGTCTGACCGGCCTGCTGCTGTCTTTCTTCATACTGCTGTTTGTTTTCATCTTTTCGTTTCGGTCCGAACAGGTCAGATTGTGATATCTCATCGTCTATTTCATCCTGAAAATAAAAGTTGCAATAAATGCTTTTATTCAGTTTCCAGATCATGACTGATTTATCTGAAGAACCAGACACCAGGAACCCTCCATCGGGGCTGAATTTTACTGTATTAACCGAACCCCCGTGGTCCACAAAAGAATAAAGTTTATTACCGGTGTAAACCTCCCATAGCACGATGGTATTGTCTGCAGAAGCAGTGGCGAGATAATACCCGTCGGCACTGAAATCCAGGTCCATAATTCCTTTTTCGTGCCCGATATAGCTTTTCACCACCCTGCCCGAGTCTGCATCCCATAGCCGCACCGTTTTATCAAGCGAGCCGCTTGCAAAATAACGTCCCGACGGATGAAACTTAACCACAAGTATATTATCCGAGTGCCTTTCGAGTTTCCTTAATTCAGTCCCCGATGCGGCATCCCATAGCCTAACCGATTGGTCGAGTGAACCCGTGGCCACATATTTTCCATCGGGTGAAATACAGGCAGCAAGTACGCTTTTATCATGGCCTTCAAGGGTGCTTTTTATGGCAGCGGAATTCATGTCCCATATATGCACCTTTTTAGAATACGATCCTGCCACCAGGGTACCGGTACTTTGACAATAATCAAACGACCAGATATGGGTGGTATAACCTTTGAAAGCATTTTTGAGGTTCCCTTCGAAATCAACAATTTTAATATCTGTGCCGGAAGTGGCCAATATCTCCTGTCCCAGAAATTTTAGGCTTTTTACGGGGAAATAATTTCCGGTATTTGAGAAAACTGCCTCACCGGTGCTGAAATCCCAGATATAAATGGCTTTATCCTCACCCCCGGAAGCCAAATATTTTCCATCGTCAGAGAAGGCTACCATATTTATAGCATCGTTGTGTTTTTTAAGTACCCTAAAAAGATTTTCATCAGGCTGGGCAGAAAGACGGGTAAAAAAAACCAAAAGCAGCAAAATAATTTTATTTTTTAATAATGATTCCATTACAGTTATATTTTTCTTTGGTTATAAGGGTTGTGCTAGTAGTTAATGCGGATTAAATTTAATTCATTTTTCACATCTGTCAATTCTTTTTTTATTTCATGCACCAGGTTTTGTGAGATTTCATCACCGGCATAAATACCAGGGTCTTCTTTAAGTAAAAAACCAAGCCCGTTTTTATACTGAAAAGCGTTTTGCATCAATAAATTTAAAGTTTTAAAACTCTGAAGGGCAAGATTCCTTTTCCCAGCATCATTCACTGTGAATTGCCTGAAAAATTGCCGGGTGTAATTCTTCCTGGCCTTTTGCTTTTGGATAAAGTCTTTTAAATGTCCAAAATTCTTTTCTAAAAATGCAAAACGTTTGTTGATGTTCTCTACTACCCTTGACGGGATCAATGCTTCGCTGATACCCCTGAGCTTGTATATTTCGAAATACCTGTAAATGCCAATAGCGCCATAAGCATCGAGATCATCTGATACCGAAAGTAAAGAAAAAAGGTCAATCTTATCCCTGCCTGAAATATATGTTTTGTCATCATGCTTTTCAATGGCTTCCTGTATTTCTAACCTGTCCTTTTCTGAAATGCCCTCTTTTTGTGAAAGAAACTGTTCGCAAATCTTCCGGCTTTCGTCACCATGGGTTGATTTATAGGTTTTGGTCAAGCCGGTATCGTGAAAAAAAACAGCAATGATAAGCTTAACAATATCATCATCTGTGAATTTAAACCTCACACCAAAGAGTTCGTTGAGCAACTTCCTCGCATGCAGCCACACCCTTAAGTGATGCGTATGGTCATGCGATGGCAAGGGATTAGCGACAAAGAGCTCTTTATTCTTATTAAACAGTTCAATCAGCCAGGCTGATTCTACTTTCAATAATAATTTTTCAAAACCGGGTGTCATCACTTAACATAACTTATTTTCATCATATTGGTTTTTCCCTGCTCTTTCATTGGAATACTGCCAACATGCACCACCACATCGTCTTCACGGATAAGTTTTTTCTCTTTAAGTATTTCAACCGACCTGGCTACTGCTTCGTTGATATGGTCAACATGGGGAAGGAAGAAAGCCCTGATACCCCATACGAGGGATAATTTCCTGATTATGGCTTCATTGGATGAAAAAACAAAGATATCTGCTTTCGGCCTGTGACTGGAAATCCTGAATGCTGTTTCGCCCGAATAGGTATATGTAATAATCGCCCGTGCGCCCGCATGGTCTGCCATTTTACATGCATTGTAACAGATTGAATGAGGAAGGAAAAAGGGAGAATGTGGATCGGGAGGGTAATCATGTTTCAGTACAAATTCCCTGCCTTCTGCATAATCAATAATGCTCTGCATTGCCTTAATGGCTT
>JAFGPL010000172.1 GCA_016936215.1 Bacteroidales bacterium | reverse complement strand
ACAAAAAAGTCAGTGGGGTTTGGGGCAAAGCCCCAAGTAAACCTCGGGCTAATGATATCGCCCCTTTGGGGCTTTTTGTTTTGTTTAAAAAATTATAATGCATATCCAACCTCAGCGAGGTCGCAGGTCTATAGAAGCCCATTAACCAATACCGACATACGACCCCGGCCGGGATCGAACCCTTTCATATTTGCTTTTTCTATAAACATGCAATCCCTCCGGGATTTAAAGGGAGCTACAAATATGTCGCCGCTATGGGGCTTTGGGCAAAAGTAAATTAAAAATACACGAAGACAGTTAACCAACACGAGTTACAAACGCGCTATGGGGGAGTTTAACACACATACAGTATTTTGTAAAAATCTGTCACTGGTATTGTAGCGAAGCCGGAACGCAGTGGAGCTTCCTTAGAAAATCTAAATTTTTTACCTAACAACAAAGTATTTTTTTTACTTTTGAAACCGTAATAAATACCTGCACCAACATGAAGTAGTATCATCTTCCGTTAATAATACAAAGCACACGGTATCAATTCAGCGACTGTGCTTTTACTTATTGTCCAAAAAATACTTTGGCGGAAGAGTCTTTTGTATATTACTTTTCAATGTTTTACCATTTCATAAAAATTTCATCTAATGACACATCATATACAACGCCCTGTTGCACTCATAACAGGAGCAAGCCGCAAAATAGGCATTGGCGCTGCCATAGCACAAAAATTGGCCAAAGCAGGCTGGGACATTGCATTTACCCATTGGAAAGCGTACGATCAATCAATGGAGTGGGGCAGCAAGCCTTCCGATATCGATAGCATTGTGAGCACGATTGAAACTGCCGGCGGGCGTGCCCTCCCAATCGAAGCTGATTTGTCGGATACCAATGTGCCCGCAAGAGTTTTCGACCATGTAGCGCAAAAAATGCAAACTCCAACAGCCCTTATTATCAACCATTGCCACAGTATCGATAGCGACATTTTGGGTACAAGCATCGAAAGTTTCGATAAGCATTTTGCGGTAAACACCCGTGCTGCATGGTTGCTCATTCGTGAGTTTGCACGGCGTTTTAACAGCCAGCCCGGCACCGGCCGTATTGTTTCAATAACCAGCGATCATACCGCGTTTAACATGCCCTACGGTGCCAGCAAAGGCGCAACCGACCGTATTGTGCTGGCTGCTGCATGGGAATTCAGAGACAAAGGCATTACAGCAAACGTAATCAATCCCGGGGCTACCGATACCGGCTGGATGACCGATGAATTGACAACCATGGTTAAAAACCGTACGCTTGCCGGACGGGTGGGTATGCCTTCCGATTGTGCAAACCTGGCTGCATTTATTTGCTCACCCGAGGGTGCATGGATAAATGCCCAATTGCTATACAGCAACGGCGGACTGGCAATATAAATATAATGATAGGCTTAAGGAAAAGGACGCAAAATAATTCATAGCCCGGGGTGAGCTTAATCCCGGGTTTCTTTTTTTACGAATATCAATTGTTTCATTAGTAATAACAAGAAAATCATAATCACTATAGTTTATTGCTCTGAATCTTTCTTCTTGATGTCATTAAGGATGTCAGAAGGATTTAATAATGGTAAAGGATATTTTGACATTACTGTTCCTTTGGTGTTGTTTGATAGAATTCCTCTACTGGTACCAATACATACTCCCATCAAAGTAGATAAAAAGTTGTCATCAATATCTAGCTGACCATTTTCACTATTAGAAACGACACTCTGTAAATTAATAACATGGAAACGAATCAGAGTCTCTAACTCTAAGATTGGTTCTTCGGTTCCTTCGATTAAATATCTAATTAAAGTATTAAAATCAAATAACTCTTTTTCAGTATTTATGGAGAAATCAAACCCTAAACCAAATATTAAATTTTTACCGTAGATGATCTCATCTTGAGGAATTGGTAGTGGAGATTGTTTATATGAAACCTCACTAATTTCTTTTATGCTGATATTTAATTCCAATGATTTCAAAATTTTAATCTAATGCGTTAACTGAATACTTTGAGTTGCTTTTAATAACTGTGTTAAATCCTTTTACATTTATTATGTTATTTGATGCATCCATAAGGAAATCTTGTTTGTAAACATTGAAGATTGGTCTCTCTGTTTTTTTCTTAGGCATTGTTATGTAAATTATTTGTTCGCCTAAAACTTCCTCAATTTTTGCTAATGTTTTTAAAGTGAAATTGTGAGTTCCAGTCATCCACTTGCTTATTTCGCTTTCTTTTTTACCAAGTGCCTTTGCAAGTTCCTTTTGATCTTTTCCTTGTGATATAAGGATCTCATGAATACGATCGACTATGTCAAAAGATCTTTTTACATAAGTTTCAACACTTTGTGGAATCCGTTTTCGTCTTTCTTCTAATCGCTTGTTTTTCATTTAGTTTTCTTTTATGTGAAACGTCAAAGAGCCAAATAGTTGTTTGCGATATATTGTTACTTTACCATCTCTAACTCTTGATCTTAAATAACCATCTATCTTCTGCAATAGTTCAACACATTCTCTTAAATGTTCATCCTCATTATAAGTTTCAGTCTTTTTTATACCTCCGTTTCCAAGTATAATGATCTCATCTGTAATACGAAGGACATAAAGTCTCAAAGATGCAGTCTCAATCGGAATTGCCCAAACATTATCGTTAAGTTTACCTTCAGGTCGTAAATAACGTTCAAGTGCACCTCTTTCTGCAATCTCATCAATCCATTTAATTATAATATTAATATCCTCATCATGCTCACATCCTTCTGGAAAACATTCAAAAAATTTATCTATTTCTGTTTCTTCATTTTGAACTCGAATAGTATAAAAGTTTACTTTATCATGTTCTTCAAAAAGTTCTATTTTGACTTTGGAATTCACTTATAAGTTAATTGCAAATTAAACTGATTTTTTTTAATAGACAAACAAATATATCATTTTTAACATATAGACATGCTTAAAGATATTCTGAAGTTATTACAAAATTATCATCATCTTCGTTTTTAGCTTTCAATTTGGCATTTTAAAGTAAGCTTACATCCATTCTGCTATTCGTACCCCGGTTTGCGGTACTCCATGCCTTCAATCGGGTATTCGCCATAAGTTACTTCGTATTTGCTGGCCGAGTAGCTGCCAAAAACACCTGCGCCATTATCAACGTTGCTGTACACCGTAACCGGCTCAATAAAAGGTATATCGTTGTAAAACAGCTGCATTTCAAACGATTTATAATACAAATAAGTAGCTTTGGTGATGCTGTGCAGGTAAAAGGTAAAATGGTAAAACTCCCCCTTTTGCATTTT
>JAFGPL010000171.1 GCA_016936215.1 Bacteroidales bacterium | reverse complement strand
GTTGTTGCTCTTGCCCTTCTGGGGAATGATTGCCGACCGGTTTGGCAGAAAAAACATACTGGTTTTCAATATGTTTATGGTTTTTCTGTTGTTATTTGGTTTTATTTTGCAGCAAACATTTTTTTCGGTTCTTGTGTTTACTTACTTATTTACAGTGTTTTACAGTTCAATTGTTCCGTTAACCGATAGTGTATCGTTAGATTATCTTGAACAGTCAGGCAAGTCAACGTATGGTTCGTTAAGGTTATGGGCTTCGGTGGGCTGGGCCGTTTCGGCTCTGGTAACCGGTTATTTTATCAATACAGAAAAGATTTACCTTATATTCCCGGTTGCGTCGTTAATAATGCTTTCCAATCTGCTTATTCTGAAAATAATTTACAGGCCGCTGAAAGTCCAGAAAAGCCTTCAATCATTAAAGCTAAGCCATCTGAAAGATATTTTGTTCAAAGACAGAAGACTCGTAATAATGTTGGTTATCATGTTTTTTTACGGGGTTTTCTCGGCGCCTATTCACTTGTTTATCAATGTATATTATGAAGAAATTGGTGCGAAGTATTATCATGTGGGTTATGCATATGCTTTTCAGGCACTCAGTGAGCTCCCTTTTTTCTTTTTCGGACAGAAAATAATTGAAAAGACAGGTGCCCGGCGCCTGATTGTTATAACGATGCTTGTTACTTCTATGAGGATGCTGATATACAGCCTTACTTCAAATCCGTGGGTGGCAATATGTACCGGTATGCTGCATGGCATCAGCCTGGCGCTTTTCCTGGTGGCATTTATCGCGTTTGTACATCAGTTTATTCCACCGCAATGGAGGGCAACAGGCCAGTCATTTGTTTATGCATTCTATTTTGGCGGCGGAATGGCAGCCGGTAATTTATGGACAGGTTTCCTTGCAGGCTTTATTGGTATGCAAGGAGCCATGCTGACAGAAGCCGCACTATCTTTTGTGCTTGTTGTTATCACCTTGTTTGTTTTTGGTGTATTAACGAAACTTACCGGAAGAAACAAGATATCTCCCGGACTATAGAAAAATTATGTCATCTTGCATTTTAACCAGAATGCAGGAATATTTATTGTTGTGTATAGTTTATATATGCAGGCAAATTGCATTTGTAGCGGTTTGGTTAAAAGCCCTCAAAAGTTTCATCCTCCGGGGGTGCAATTGTTGATACAGATGAAGTAGGCTTAGCCTTTGTTTTTGGAGTTTGAATCATTTTCCGGGGACGGTTTGACTGAACATCATCAGTATCGAGTTTGAAGTACGCAACCAGTGATTTTAGCTGTTCAGCCTGCGATGACATTTCTTCGGCACTGGTAGCCATTTCTTCAGCAGATGCGGCATTTTGCTGTGTTATCTGGTTAAGTTGCTGTATGGCATTGTTTATCTGGTCGGCCCCGGCATTTTGTTCAGCGCTGGCAGATGCAATTTCCTGAACAAGCTGGGATGTTTTCTGTATTTCAGGTATCAGCTTTGCCATAAGGTTTCCGGCACCTTCAGTTACATCTTTGCTTTGTGATGCAAGGTTAACAATTTCATCAGCAGCCTGTTTGCTCCGTTCTGCAAGTTTTCTCACCTCGGCAGCAACTACGGCAAAACCTTTGCCATGTTCGCCTGCACGTGCGGCTTCAACAGCTGCATTCAGGGCCAGGATATTTGTCTGAAAGGCGATATCGTTGATTACCTGTATTTTATCAGCAATATTCCTGACAGAATCAAGGCTTTGCTGGGCTGCAGCGGCTACATCCGAAATACCATCGGATGACATTTGTGCAATCTTTTCGGTTTGCATCGAGTTCTGCGAATTTTGCTGAATATTCCCGGCCATTTCTTCCATAGATGATGAAATTTCTTCAAGCGAAGATGCCTGCTCTGAAGCACCCTGCGATAATTGTTGCGAGGCAGAACTTAATTCCATGCTTGCAGATGCAAAGTTATTGCTTGCTGTAATGATATCGTTTACCATCGTTTTTAGTGTTTCAACCATATCAAATACAGCTCTGTATACTTTTCCGAATTCATCCTGGCGTAATTCGTAGATATGGTTCTTTTTCATCCTCAGGTCGCCGCGTTTCAAATGATCCATATTTTCGGTAATGGCGCTTATGAATGCACGAATTGAAACCGAGAGGCCAAAATTCATAAACATCATAATAAGAGACAAAACAATGAGCACGATGATTAACCTGCGAAGCCCTACCTGTATGGTTTTGGTAACATTTTTCGCGGCATTTATTTCTTCATTGGCCAGGTATTCATAAATCTGATTGGAAAGTGTTGTGATTTTGTTGTTTAGGTTCAGCATTTCAGAATGGTTTTCAATATACCGTTTAACATCCTCCCTGATTTGCATACTTGCATCGCGCGCATTTACAGGTAGCTGGGCAAACCTCGTTCGGGCAAGCTGGGTAATATCTTTTTCTGCATTCTCAATCGCCTTGTCAAGATAATCGAGAATTTCTGAACTGGTATTGATGTTCTCTTTCAGGTCTTTATACATTACCTGCAACTGGTAATTCAGGTTATTATTCTGGTTGGCACCTGCTATTACCTGCCTCTCAAGAATTGTCACGCTGCTTTGTCTTGACGGGTCTGCAAGCGCCTGGCTTACAGAGTTAATAAACTGGTTTGACTGGTTGATTGACTGTTTGGTAAGTTCCAGGATTTTGTTTTCAAATTCGATATTCTGAAGGGTAATCGTTTCATTTTTTTCCAGGCTGGCCCAGATTTCATTAAGCCGGTTACCAATTTGACCTGATTCCAGGCCGGTAAGATTATTATAAGAAGATTCGAGTTCATCGAAATTTAAAAGTCCGTTCTGGTAATCTTTTATTTTAAAAGTGAATTCACTTACCCTGTTCATCTCCTCAATAAGCTGTTCCCTTTTTTTATCGGCTTTTTCCAGGTTACTTACGGTAAGAAAAAAAGAAACGAGAAGCACCACAACAAAAAGCAACTGCAAAATAATACTAATTAGCAACCTGACCCTGATGTTAAGATTTACCTTCATATTGAATAAATTTTAGATACGGATAATGAATAATTTTTTTATAAGCGTAAAACAAAGATTTAATTTACGAAAAAAAATTAGTATTATAACGGGGGCGGAGGATTTTTTTGCAGGATGATGGTACTCTTAAAAAAGAGGATTGTTCATCTGGTTTCCTGATAGACATGTGTTGAAAAAAGCAATTTGTTTTTACCCAACTGCTTATGCTTATCGGTTTTTGTCCTTCTTATTATAAGGGGTAAGAAAATGAGTAAAAAAAAGAGGCTGTGTTGCAGCCTCTTTTATATATTATTGTGCCGGGTATTATTGTATAATACCGGTAAATGCTTCGTTTGATGCATATTTTACAAACTCAACATCTTTCTTTGCATAGGCTTTAAGGGCAGCGTCTTTACCAACTGCGGTGCGAAGGTTGTTGAATACTCCTTCGTCTTTTCCTCCACGTGCGCTGGCAACAGCCTTGAGGTAATAAACCATTGCATCATCAACATCGCCGAGCTCGTTAAGGGTAGAAAGGGCTTTGTCATTGTCGCCGGTTAAAAGCTGGGCAAGTGCGGCATTGAAAGAAGGTTTGTTTCCGAAATAATTAACAGCAGCTTTATAGTCGCCTTGTTTAATTTTAATAATACCAAGGTTATAACTTACCTGGTCTCCGGCTCCCATAGCAGCAGTAAGCATTTCTTCGGCTTTTGCCATATCACCTTGTGCAAGGGCAACAGCGCCGAGATTGTTTTTCACAGCATTTTCATCTTTCAGGGCAGCAGCCTCTTCAAATGCAGCTTTAGCAGCATCGAGGTTTCCGAGTTTCATTTCGATTACGCCCACGCTGTTTTTAGCCCTGAAGCATTTTGGGAAATTCTCAGCGGCTTTTTTGTATATGGTAAGTTTGCTGTTAAGATCGTCAACTAATGCAGCGGCGTAAAGTATTTCTTCAAGTTTTAATGAATCGGGGTCTGACATTGCAAGGTTTTTCAGCTCTTCATCAGAAAGTCCGGTAACTTCAACATCAAGTGTCATTACAGACCTGCGCAGTTTGGGAAGAACTTTATCGGCAACTTCTTTAAATGCTGCGGCAATATTTTTGATTTCTTTTTCACGGACTTCAGGGTCAGAGTACATAGAAAGAACCCTGAGGATAAGTTCTTTATCCTGTATATCAGACTCTTCCATTAATTTTTTGAAACCTTCCCAGTCTTCGGGAGTAGACATTATACTAAGAAACCCTTCCTGTTCTGCTTCTGTAAGTTTGGCTTTGTCAAAAACCCTCTTAAGGTATCTCTCTGCAGAGGTACCCCTGTTTTCTGAAAGGGGAGTATTAATTTTCTCGATATCCCCATCGGGAGATGCATATGCAGAAACTTTGGCGCCTTTAAGCTGTTTTCTTTCGTTGGCCTGAACATCTTTAATAGTCTGTTCCAATCCTTTAATGTCTTCATCTTTCAATTCGGCATTGCGCACATCTGCTTTATTAATAACATAGTGTATGTCGGCTGAAACAGATTCCGGGGTTACCCTTACAAATTTATCACCGATTAAAATAGCCTGTGGGTCAACTTTTGCAAGAGTTGGGGTGGTGATAATGCCATCGGCAATTTTGATGCCGGGGATTTCAATCGGGGTTTTGTCTTTAATGCTTGCCGACATCTTAACCAAAAGTTCCGACCGCATCATTTCATCTTTATATGGCACTTTGCCTGTGTATGAGTAATCTCCGCCGTCATAAGAAATAACCTTGTTATTGGCTTCTACCGACTCACCCTGAAGCGTGGTTGATTCGAATTCAACTTCACCACCTTCATATTTCAGATAAGGGGTGGCTACCACCACGGCCTTCTTATTAAAATATTTTTCAGGAAAAGTGGTTTTGATGGTCACCTGAACTTCGCCGGCATGCATCTCGAGCGGGTTTGGAGTTACTGAATACTGTACAGTGCTTGCGTTGTCTTTCATTTTCGTTATGCCTCCGCAACTGCTAAGAATAAAGGCTGCTGCAACGACAATTGTTAAGTAGTTTTGCTTAAATTTTTTCATAATAAATCGGATTATTTGTTCCACATACTTTAAATAGTTTCTGTTTAGCTTTTTATGTAAGCTGCAAACTTACAAATGTTTTCAATAAAAAAAAACACTAAGAAGTTTTGTATTTCAAATTTTTGTTAAATATAAGAAAAAATAAAAGATATTATAAATCAATGAAATAATTTTGAAAGATTATTTTTGTTACCAGTGATGATCAAAGAACCGGCTATTGTACGTGCAACAAGCAGTTTAAGTTACACGAACTGCTTGAAAATGTTGCATAACCTGTTGATAACTATTTAGTGTTTGTCCATATAGTCGTGTGGCTGTTCTTTAAAGTTCGCAGACGAGGCGCGTGAAATCCGAAAAAAGGGAGTTTACCATGCGTAAATGACCTTTTTGAGGACGAGCGCAACGAACTATGAGGACTTTAAAGACAGACACTATTTAAAGACAGGTGTTATTCTAAGGTTATAAAATGTAAATGCCAAAATATCAGCTCTTTCATCTATTTGTACATTGACAGGTTTACCAGCCCCATGACCGGCATCTGTCTGAATTCTTATTAACAACGGGTTTTTATTGTCTTCTTTCTCCTGAAGTGTAGCCATATACTTAAATGAATGTGCAGGCACAACACGGTCGTCTCTTTCTGCTGTGGTAACCAGAATGGCCGGATATTCAATATTGGTTTTAATATTGTGCAAAGGAGATATTGAAAGAAGGCTCTCAAATTCTTTTTCATTGTTAACAGATCCGTAATCGCTTTCCCATGCCCAGCCAATAGTAAACCTGCTAAACCTTAACATATCCATAACCCCTACCGCCGGAAGGGCTACTTTAAAAAGTTCAGGCCGTTGGTTTACGACTGCACCTATGAGAAGTCCACCGTTAGACCTGCCTTCAATTAATATTTTTTCAGGGTTGGTATATTTCTGATTTATCATGAACTCGGCTGCGGCAATAAAGTCATCGAAAACGTTTTGTTTTTGAAGTTTGGTACCTGCTTTGTGCCATTCTTCACCATATTCTCCACCTCCTCGTATGTTGGCATTGACAAATATTCCCCCGTTTTCGAGCCAATACATGATATATGGTGAAAATCTTGGCTGCAGAGAAATGTTGAAGCCTCCGTACCCATATAACATCAGGGGGTTTTTACCATTTTTTTCAATTTCTTTTTTGCATGTAATATATAAAGGTACGCGGGTACCGTCTTTACTCGTGCAAAATTCAAGAGAGGTAGTGTAACCGTTTTCGTCAAAGCTGGTTTCAGGTTTAAAAAAAAGCTCAGAAGTATTGGTTGCCGAATTATATCTGAATACCTCTGGGGGAGTGGTATAAGATGTGTAGGTGTAAAAAACCTCAGGATCGTTGAAGGAAGAACTAAGATCGCTCACATCGCCCAGGGGCGGCAGATTGATTTGATAAAGGTATTTGCCTGATAAGTCGAAAACCCTGAGTTCGGCATGCGCGTCGACAAGATATTTGGCAATAAGTTTATCTCCGGCAATGTTAACTTTTTCCAGCAGGTTTTCGTTTTCAGGGATCAGGTCAATAGGCAAGCCGGCTGGAGTGTTGTTAAAATTCAACGATTGTAATTTGTAACGTGTTGCATCCCTGTTTGTAAGCAGTAGAATTTGGTTTTCAATATTACCGACTATATGGTTTTCATAGCTGAAATCTTCCATTAGAAGCACAAATTCTGCCCCGGGGTCTTCCATCTTTTTAATATGCAGCCGACTGCCATAGGTTGATTCGGCTTCTTCGATGATTAAAAACTTTTCATCATCGGTAACCCTTGCAGTTAAAATGCGATCGGGAAACCCGGCAGTTTCGAAGATGAGCATATCTTCAGCCTGTGATGTGCCGGTTTTATGGTAATAAACACGGTGGTTTTTATTCATATCAGTCAGGCTTTTTTCATCTTCAGGTCGAGGGTACCTGCTGTAAAAAAAACCATCTCTATGCCATGCTATGGATGAAAATTTTACCCATTTAACCGAATCATTTAACATTTCCCCTGTAAGGATGTTTTTTATGTATATTTCCCGCCAGTCTGATCCCCCCTGGGAGACTGAAAAGGCAAGGAAATTTCCGTCACCCGAGATATTAAATTCACCGAGAGAAATTTTTCCTTCCCGGTCGAGTTTGTTAGGATCGAGTAGTTCTACCGGTTCGCTATCTGCCGTTTCCTGCATATAAAGAATGTCGTGGTTCTGCAGGCCACTGTTTTTGAGGTAAAAAAACTTGCCGGCTTTTTTTAACGGGGTATTCATTTTGGCATAATTGTATATTCCGGTCAAATGTTCCTTGATTTTATCCCTATAGGGAATTTTTTCCAGGTAGCTGAATGTTAAGGCATTTTGAGCCGTGATCCATTGCCTGGTTTTTTCAGAGGCCGGGTCTTCGAGCCATCGGTAAGGGTCGTGTACCGTCTTTCCAAAATAGGTGTCTGAGACATTTGTTTTTTCTGCTTCAGGATATTTGAGGCGATGGTTTGTACAACTTAACATACATAATGTGATTAGCGATGCCACTAAAAGACTTGACTTTTTCATTGTTTTCAGAGTTGATTAGTATTCTGTTTAACTTTTCAATAAAATTAAAAGAATATTTTGAATTTGAATGAAGAAAGTACGTTATAAAACAAAAAAAGGCTTTTTCAAGCCTTTTTAGTTTTGTTTTTCACCGGTATGTTCCGGTTTTGGTAAAAGTGCTTTTCTTGAAAGCCTCAGGTTGCCGTTTTTGGGGTCAATCTCAAGTAGTTTTACTTCCACGACCTGTCCTTCATTAAGTTCTTCTTTTACATCTTTCAATCTTTTGTGGGAGATTTCAGAAATGTGCAGTAATCCCTGTTTTCCGGGCAATATTTCAACAAATGCGCCAAAAGTGGTGATGGATTTGATGGTGCCTTTATAAATTTTACCTGCTTCCGGCACTTCAACTATAGCCATCACCCTTGCAAGGGCAGCGTCAATAGCTGTTTTGTCGGCGGCAAAAATATCAACCACACCCACGCTGTCTATTTCTTCGATTACAATGGTAGAGCTGGTTTCTTCCTGTATCTTCTGGATAACTTTTCCGCCAGGGCCGATTAGCGCACCGATCATATCTTTTGGTATGGTTATCTGCACGAGTCGCGGCACAAATGGTTTATAGTCGGCACGGGGTTCTGTTATTGTTTCAAGCATCTTGTCGAGGATATGCAACCTGCCAACCCTGGCCTGTTCCAATGCCTCTTTAAGTATTTCATACGAAAGGCCGTCTACTTTTATATCCATTTGGGTGGCTGTTATACCTTCTTTGGTGCCGGCAACTTTAAAGTCCATGTCGCCGAGGTGGTCTTCGTCGCCCAGGATATCAGAAAGAATGGCATATTTTTTAGTTTCGGTATCGGTGATTAGTCCCATTGCAATACCCGAAACAGGTTTTTTGCATTTAACACCGGCATCCATCAACGCCAGGGTTCCGGCACAAACTGTGGCCATTGAAGAAGAACCGTTTGATTCGAGGATATCCGACACCACCCTTATTGCGTAAGGGTTATCTGCCGGGATCATTTTTTTGAGCGCCCGGTGTGCCAGGTTGCCATGTCCAATTTCCCTGCGGCTAAGGCCACGTGAACCTCTTGCGTCACCGGTGGAAAAAGGAGGGAAGTTATAATGCAGCACGAATTTTTCTGAGCCCTGTATCAGCACTTCGTCAATCATTTTTTCGTCGAGTTTTGTGCCGAGTGTGATGGTGGTGAGCGATTGTGTTTCACCACGGGTAAAAACTGCACTTCCATGTGCCGAAGGCAGGTAATCAACTTCGCACCATATAGGCCTGATCTCGTTGGTTTTTCTGCCGTCAACCCTAATTCTTTCATCAAGGATAAGACTTCTTACCGCGGTTTTTTCAACTTCATGAAAATAGCGGTCTATCATTGCCTTTTTTTCTTCGGCTTCTTCTTCGTTAAACGATTCTATAAGTTCTTGTTTGACAACTTCGTAGGCATCATGCCTGTCGTGTTTGCCGGGGGTGGTTTTGGCAATGTTATAAATTTTATCGTATGTTTTGTCCCAAACCAGTTTCTTTAATTCTTCGTCATTGGTCTCGTGACAGTATTCCCGCTTTTTTACAGAGCCTACCTCTTCGGAAAACTCCATCAACGCTTTGCAATGTTTCTTAATCTCGGTATGTGCAAACATAATGGCTTCGAGCATGTCTTTCTCCGACACTTCGTTCATCTCACCTTCAACCATAAGTATATTGTCGTAGGTTGCGCCCACGATGATATCAATATCTGCTTCTTTAAGCTGTGAAAAGGTGGGGTTTATCACCATCTGCCCGTTTATCCTGGCTACCCGTACTTCTGAAATAGGGCCGTTAAAAGGAATATCAGATACGGCAAGTGCTGCAGAGGCTGCAAGTCCGGCAAGCGAATCGGGCATTGTTTCTTTATCGGCGCTTATCAGCATAACATTTACGAATGTTTCGGCATGATAATCGTCGGGGAATAAAGGGCGCAGGGCACGGTCAACAAGTCTTGAGATAAGTATTTCGTAATCGCTTGGCCTGGCTTCCCTTTTAAGAAATCCGCCCGGGAATCTTCCAACAGCGGCAAATTTTTCTTTATATTCTACCTGAAGGGGCATGTAATCAAGGTCTTCAACTGCTTCTTTTGCAGACACAACGGTTGCAAGCAGCATGGTATTTCCCATTTTAACCACTACAGAACCGTCGGCCTGTTTGGCCAGTTTACCGGTTTCGATGGTTATGGTTCTTCCGTCAATTAATTGAATTGTTTTTTGATATGCTTTATACATAATTTCCTCTAAATTACTTTTGTTACAGTTTGATTTATGAAAAAAGTAAAAAAGGCAATTTTTCGAATTGCCTTTTTTTGGTTACTTACGCAGATTCAGTTCGCCAAGAACTTTACGGTATCTTTCAATGTCGCGGTCTTTCAGATAATCGAGCAGCCTTCTTCTTTTACCTACAAGCTTCAGCAACGCCAACTGTGTGCTGAAATCTTTTTTATTTACTTTCAGGTGCTCTGTAAGATGGTTAATACGAAAAGAAAACAAAGCTATCTGGCTTTCGGCCGATCCTGTGTTTTTTTCTGATTTTCCGTATTTCTTAAACAACTGCTGTTTTTTCTCTAATGTTAAATACATATTTCTAATCTAATTGATATCTTTTAAAAATAAGACTGCAAAGGTATTTATTTTTTTTTATAAATCAATATTTGTATTAAAAATCTTCATGGTTACCGGCTGAAGAAGCAATGATTTTGTTCCCGATATGACAGGACAGGCATTTTTTCTTGTCACAGTAGTTGTTTTTAAGCTGAAGCATCCCCTGGCTTTCAAATGCACTTTTTGGATCAAAGCCGAGTTTTGCCCAGTTCCTGATTATTGTATTGTCTTCGGGGGATGTCTTCATGAGGAAATTTAACGCCCTGTCCTTCAGTCCTTCTTTTGCATTCAGGCTTCCATAGACAAATAAAACAGGGGATATGGTATTTATAATTAAATTGTTGATGCTTTCAGTGCCGAAAGATTTTTTCTTTTTGCGGGGTGAGGCTGTCCCAAACCGGTAATGCGATTGCCAGTATTCAGATGCAGAAACATCGAAATATTTCTGAACCTTTTTAATATCACTGGTTTCTGTAATGGTTGTGAAAAGTTGTGATGAACGCACCAGAAGAGATGCAAATTGTGATATCCTGATGGTAGGAAAATTATCGGGCCTGAGCCTTAGAAATTTCCATATATGCTTGTCGAGAGGTTTAAGCCGGAATTTTGCCTGGAGTACTTTATATTCTCTTGAAAGCAGGTTGAAATAACTGTCGTTTATGTCATCGCCGAGAAAGCCTGCCTGGCCGAAAAGCAAGGCTTCAACCTGCACGAGGTTGTTTTTGTGCTTTGCTATGTATTTAAGTGGAAGCGACCTGGCCAGCATCTCGAAAGGCACCGAATTGACCTTAAACCCGAAATTGCGGGCAAGATGGATATAAAATGTTTCCGCCCAGTCATTTTTGGTCTGCTGCAATGTATGGACAATGGCTTCTGATTTGGCCTGCAGCCTTTCAACCGTTAATGTTTCAAGCTGGTAATAAAAAACAAATGGGTCAACCCGGGTGATTTCATCTTTGCATGCAATCCATTTCCTGCTTTGAATAAGGAACAGGTAGTGCCGGTAAAGTTGCTGGTCGAATTGAAGTTCGGATGTAGGTACCCGGTTACCATTCTCAAGCAGGCACACCTTATCATCATGGTGCACAATCTGAAGGATTACGCTGTTATAGGCTTTATCTTCATGGTGCCGGTGTTTTTCCCAGTCAGACGAATTGATATGAATTTCTATGTTGCCGGCCCAAACTGTGTCCCCGATTTTTAAACGGGCATTTAAAAAATCGGGGCCGGCATTGTGGTTATGTTCGCCCGGTTTTATAACAACAATGGGTTCGCCGCTTGTGAGTTTGAGTGCAGCAGGGTTAAATAACGCGTATTTCCAGATGTAATGAAGAAACTCCTCGTTCATTTAATTTATAACAAATTGCATCTAAAATAGGAAAAAAACAGATAGGATGTACTCTTTTCTATGGTCAGGCAGGCAAATGTAACAGTAATTTTTCCATTTGTCCCTGAATTTCAGAGGCTTTTTGTGCCGCTGTTTGATCGAAGTCTTTGTCTGTTCCCGCGTAGATTATTGCCCTTGATGAATTTACAATGAGCCCGCAGTTCGGGTTTTTTCCGTACTCAAAGACATCTTCGAGGCTGCCCCCCTGGGCACCTACACCGGGAATAAGTAAAAAATGATCGGGCACATATTCCCTCACCAGCACCAGCATATTGGCATGCGTGGCGCCCACCACGTACATGGTGTTTTCTTTGTTTCCCCATGTTGAAGATGTTTTAAGCACTGTTTCAAAAAGGGTCTCGCTTTTTCCCGTACGCAGCATCTGAAAATCATCAGAGCCTTTATTGGAAGTGAGAGCAAGTATAATTACCCACTTATTTTTATAATTAAAAAAAGGCTGAATTGAATCATAACCCATGTAAGGAGAGACAGTTACAGCATCGAAGTCGAAGATTTTAAAAAAAGTCTCGGCATACATTTCGGAAGTGTTGCCAATATCACCGCGTTTGGCATCTGCAATTAGAAAAATGCCGGGATGGTTTTTGCGGATGTAATCCACCGTTAGTTCAAGTTCATGCCATCCTTCTTTCCCCCGGCTCTCGTAAAAGGCAATATTCGGCTTGTAGGCAATGGTGTATGGTGCGGTGGCATCAACAATCATACGGTTGAATTCAAACACCGGGTGCTTGTATTTATTAAGATAACCGGGTATTTTCTGAATATCTGAATCAAGACCGATACAGAGAAAACTTTTTTTTGTAAGGATATTTTGAAACAAACTTTTAAAACTCATTACAGAAGTTTTAGTTCAGTCCGCTTGCTTTAAGCCTTTCAGCATTTTCGGCCATCTGCAGTTTATCAATTATTTCCTGGATATTACCATCGATAATAGATTGCAGGTTATACATGGTAAGGTTTATGCGGTGATCGGTCATGCGCCCCTGTGGGTAGTTATAAGTCCTGATTTTCGCTGAACGGTCACCGGTTGACACCATGGTTCTCCTTTTTGAGGCAATCTCATCGAGATATTTCTGGTATTCAAGGTTGTAAAGACGTGTGCGAAGCTCTGTCATGGCTTTATCAAGGTTTTTCAACTGTGATTTCTGGTCCTGGCATTGTACCACGATACCTGTAGGAATGTGTGTAAGCCTTACGGCCGAATAGGTGGTATTAACAGATTGTCCACCTGGACCCGAAGAACAAAACCTGTCAATCCTTACATCATCCTGTTTCACCTGTATGTCCACTTCGTCGGCTTCGGGCAGCACGGCTACCGAAGCAGCCGATGTATGTATCCTTCCCTGGGTTTCGGTTTGCGGAACCCGTTGTACGCGGTGTACACCTGATTCATATTTCATAATGCCATATACCCCATCGCCCTTGACATGCAGGATAATTTCCTTAAACCCGCCTACGGTACCTTCGGTGAAATCGTATATTTCGACTTTCCACCCCATTTGTTCACAGTATTTATTGTACATACGATAGAGGTCGCCTGCAAAAATACTTGCTTCATCACCCCCGGTGCCGGCCCTGATCTCGATAACCGCGTTCTTTTCATCCTGCGGGTCTGCAGGGAGCAGGAGGATTTTTATCTGTTCTTCAAGTGGCTCAAGCCTGCCGTTCAAATCATCCAGCTCGGCTTTGGCCATTTCACGCATTTCTTCGTCTTTTTCGCTGGAAAGGATTTCCTTGGCATTGTTGATATTGCTTAATATATTCTTGTATTCTTTGTAGGCATCAATAATGGGGGTCAACTCCTTATATTCTTTGCTTAGCTTTACAAATTTCTTCATATCCGCCATAGAATCGGGTTCTGATATCTGTCTGCCGATTTCATCAAAGCGGTTTTTTACACCTTCAAGTTTTTCTACAATTAAATTATTTTTCATGTTATTACCTGGGCAAATTAATAGATATATTTACCTGAACTGTCTGAAATGGTCAACATCTTTCTGTCGGCCTTTTCAACCCTGCCGATTATTTTTGCTTCCACGTTGAATTTTTTTGATATGGAAATTATCTGATCTGCAGTTGCGGGGTTGGTATAGATTTCAAACCGGTGCCCCATGTTAAAAACTTCGTACATTTCGCTCATTTCGGCTCGTGATTGTTCCTGTATAAGCTGAAAAACAGGGGGGATGGGGAACAGGTCGTCTTTGATAATATGCAGTTTATCAACAAATTTCATCACTTTTGTCTGGCCTCCGCCTGTGCAGTGTATCATTCCATGCAACTTGTCCCTGTGGCCCATGAGTATTTCCTTAATAACCGGGGCGTAGGTGCGGGTGGGGGAGAGAATTAACTTTCCGGCATCTTCACCGGTGTCCTTATATTTCTGGTTGACCCTGAACCTGCCGGTATATACAAGCGAAGCGGGTATCAGGTCATCATAGCTTTCGGGATATTTTTCAACGAGATAGTTATGAAAGACATCGTGCCTTGCTGAAGTGAGCCCGTTGCTACCAATGCCGCTGTTATAGGTCGTTTCGTATACTGCTTGCCCGAACGATGCCAGTCCCACAATAACATCGCCTGCCTGAATATGATTTTCAATTACTTCAGAGCGTCTCATCCGGCAGGTTAAAGTTGAATCAACAACGATGGTACGCACCAGGTCGCCGATGTCGGCGGTTTCACCCCCGGTAAGGTACACATTGATGCCCCATTCCGATAGCTCCTGTATTAGTTCGTCATACCCTTTAAGGATATGAACAATAACATCGCCGGGAATTTTGAATTTATTGCGCCCGATGGTAGAAGACAAAAGAAAATTGTCGGTTGCACCAATGCAAAGCAGGTCATCAAGGTTCATTATTATTGAATCCCTTGCAATCCCTTTCCATACAGAATAGTCACCGGTTTCTTTCCAGTAAATATATGCAAGCGAAGATTTTGTTCCTGCCCCGTCCGCGTGCATTATGGTGCAATACTCCGGGTCGTTGCATAAAAAATCGGGCAGAATTTTGCAAAAAGCATTGGGATATAAACCTTTATCAAAGAACTCAATGGCTTTATGCACATCTTCTTTACTTGCAGAAACCCCTCTGCTGTTGTAACGGGTGGCTTTGGTCATTTTAAAAAGCTATGTTTTGATCGTGGCAAATTTAATAATTAAAGTCGGATTATATATCGAATGCTGCCTATTATCTTGTAATGCACAATTGAACAACAGGTTTTCGCAATAAACAGGTTTATGTTTAAATGATGAATACAAAACTGATTTTTTAAAACCACTTTTTCCTTTTGAAAAAGAACAAACCGAGCGCTGACAAAGCAACCGAAATAAAAATTACAAGACCAAAACCCATATGGCTTTTTTCGAGAAAGTTGGGCACATTCATGCCATAAAAACTTGCTATAAGTGTGGGGATCATGAGAATAATGGTAATGGATGTAAGTTGTTTCATCACCACGTTAAGGTTGTTTGATATTACAGAAGCAAAGGCATCCATCATGCCGCTTTGAATATCGCTGAATATATTCGCCATTTCGATGGCCTGTTTGTTTTCGATTACCACATCTTCGAGAAGGTCATCATTATAAGAATTAACGTTAAAGAATTTTGAATTCCGGAGCTTGGCCAGCAGTAATTCATTTGATTTAAGAGAAGTGATAAAATACACCAGGCATTTTTCCATCTTCAGTAACTTCTGCAGTTCTTTATTACGGGTTGATTTTTCAAGGTCTTTTTCAATGGCATTGGTTTCGGCATTTATCTGCTTCAGGTATTTCAGGTAAGTTTTTGAAGATGAAAGGAAAAGACTGAGTATGAAATTGATCTTATTCTCAAAATCAATCTTTTTGTTCCTCACGGGTTGGGTAATTTCAGATAGTACTTCATTTTGAATACAGCAAAGCGTGATAAGATAACTGTTTATTAAAATAATTCCGAAGGGAACAGTATAATACGGCAAACCATTGCCCCTGTCAAACACGGGGATACGTATGATAATCACCAGCCATTCTTCATCAATTTCCATACGCGACCGTTCGTCAATATCGAGGATATCGCTCACAATATCGGGCGGCACCAGGAATTTTTCAGTAAGCTGTTGTATCTCAGCCTGATTTGGGTTTACAACATTTATCCAGCAGTTTTTTTCCGGTGTGCTTATTTCGTGCAGACCAGTGCCGTTTTTCCAGAATGTAATCATGATACGTGCCTCCCGTAATTATTTCCCCGGGGAAGCACAAAAAGAGTTACTTGCCCTAAGGAAGGTTAAAAAAATTCAATTTCGATCGCTCCGAACCTTCGTCCATATGTTGTTTTTTTTAAGTCGCGCAAATATATACTTAATTTCTGAGGTATGCCAGACAATTTTAAATTGTTTCTGCACCCGGGCAATCAGGGTTTGGTTATTTTTAGGATATGAGATAAAAAGTATACCGAAATGTTGGTAGGTTTTATTTGTGGATATATATTTGGGAAATTTTCGGTGGAATACACCAAATTCAGCTTGGATAAAACAAAAAAAAATCTACGATGAAGCAGAACCTTGTATTAATGGTCATTGCACTTGTCTTTTTTTCATGTTCCGGTAAAAAAGAGAATATTTCCATTAAAGGGTCTTTCAAAGAATCGCACCCGCATCAGGTATATCTTAAAAAATTCAGTGAAAATGGTGTTTTAACAATTGACTCATCCGAAATTAATAACGATGGCCGGTTTGAACTCGGGTGCTATTCGGCAGAACCATCTTTTTATATTTTGTGGGTGGAAAACAGCCGGGGTATTACGCTCATTGCTTTTCCGGGGGATAAAATGGAAGTGTATATTCATTCAGGCCAGTTTGATGTTGACTATTCTGTTGAAGGGTCACCCGAATCGCGCCGCGTAAGTAAACTTGTAAGACAACAGCATAAAACGCTTGAGCAGATAACAGAATTAAGCAATGAGTTTGAAAGAATAAGAAACAGCCCGGATTTTGCTTCCCGTAAACAATTGCTTGATTCTATTTACGATGATGTTTTCAGAAAACATAAATCATTTTCTGAGCAGTTTATACTTGAAAAACCAGGGTCCCTGGCCAACCTCATGGCCCTTGACCAGCAACTGGGAAGGTCTGCTCCGGTTTTCGAAATGCATGATGATTTCAGGATATTTGAATTGGTGGACTCTTCTTTGTCGGCTGCTTATCCTTCTCTTGATATCGTAAAAAATCTTAATAAAAAAGTGATCTATACCAGGGAGCAGTTAAAGCTTGAACCCGGTTCCCCATGTCCCGTTATTGCCCTGGCTGATACATCAGGAAAAGTAGTGTCTTTAGGCTCGTTAAAAGGGTCGTATGTATTGGTAAATTTCCGGGCATCATGGTGCAGCGAGTGTAATGCCCAATCGGGGATATTGAAAAGAATTTCTGCCAAATACAACCCCGGCATTTTACAGATATACCAGGTTTCTTTCGACCGTACAATGGAATCGTGGAAAGCCGGAATTGAGGAAGACAGCCGTTCATGGATAAATGTTAGCGACCTGAAATACCTTGGTTCAGAATTGATAAATACCTTTTTAATAAAGAAACTACCTTATTATATACTTTTGGATAAGGAAGGGAAAATTCTGGCCACAGGCCATGACCTGCTCCAAATTGAACAACAAATAAATGATATTCTCTGATATGAAACGAATATGAACTTTTTTAATCAAAAATTTCAAAAACAAGCATGAATTAAAAAGTTCAGGTGAGAGCGGAGCGGTTACATCCGTTCTCGAATTTTTAAACAATTTATTATCAAATGATTAAAAGTTTTAAACGGATGAAAAAAATTATTTTCCAGTTTATCGTTCTTGTGATATTCGTTTCCTGTTCAAAGGATAAAATGCAGGTAAAAGGAAGGATAGACCATGCTTCCGGAAATACGGTATACTTCGAGGAGGTGGATATTAACCAGATAAAAACACTTGATTCTCTTGACCTTAAATCAAACGGACGAATGAAGTTTTCTGATAAATCCAGGATGCCCAAATTCTATCAGTTAAGATTTAGCAATGGAAAGATTATCAACTTGTTGCTTGAACCTGGTGAGAAAGCTACCATCTCTGCTGACCTGGATAATCCCTATAAATCATTCTCTGTAAGCGGGTCTGAGGGTACACGGCTTGTAAACCAGTTAAACCGGGAGTTTAACATGGTGCAGGGACATCTTGATTCCATTGCCCTGCTTTTTGATAAGGCTGAAAGCCCTGCATTAAAGGACAGTCTCAGTCGTGAATATGAAAGAATAATGAACAACCACCGGAAATTTTCCATTACTTTTATACTTACTTGCAGTAACTCTTTAGCCAGCTTTATGGCTTTATACCAGCAATACAACAACGGGGTGTATGTATTTAATAAGGTAAGGGACCTGCAGTATTTTAAAATTGTAACCGACTCGTTATTTAAATATTACCCGCGTGCAAAGCAGGTAATAACACTTAAAAAGAATACTGAAACCCTTTTAAATGAATACCACAGCCAAAAATTGCTAAGCCTTGCACGTGATGTTGAATACGGCCTTCCCGAAATTATACTTCCCGATATCAGCGGAAAAGAGGTGGACATGAAGTCGCTGAAAGGAAAATATGTGCTTCTTAATTTCTGGGCTACCTGGAACGACGAGAGCAACAGCCTTAACTTGGCATTGAAGGATGTATATAAAAAATACAGGGGAAAAGGTTTTGAAATATACAATGTAGCGCTCGACAAGTCTGTAAGTTACTGGGAGAAGGCGGTTGTTTTCGATGAAATGAACTGGATAAATGTCATAGATACCACCTTTCCCAATTCAAAGGCCGCTGCTTTTTATAATGTGCAGGCATTGCCTTCAAACTATCTTATTGACAAAGATTTTAGTACAATTATTGCAAAGAATATCAATCCGGCCCAGCTTGATAATAAACTAGCCGGGCTATTAAATTAAAGTTATTTACATTGGTCCGGAATAAATATTATTTCATGTCAGATTCCCACCTGGGGCTTTATCCGCTTGAAGAAAGCAGGGAAAGGGAAAAACTATTGGTCGGCTGGTTGGATCATATAAAATCAGAAGCAACCTGTTTATTCCTTGTAGGGGATATATTTGATTTCTGGCACGAATACAAACGGGTGGTGCCACGTGGTTTTACAAGGTTCCTTGGTAAGCTGGCGGAACTTGCTGACAACGGGACAGAAATACATTTTTTTACCGGAAATCACGACATCTGGGTATATGATTATCTGCCCAGCGAGATAGGGTTGCAGGTACACAGGGATTATATTGTTAAGGAGATTAACGGGAAGAAACTGTTGATCGGGCATGGCGACGGCCTCGGACCGGGCGACAAGGGTTATAAACTGTTAAAGGCAGTTTTTACAAACAAGGTACTGCAATGTTTGTTTGCGCGTATACACCCCAACTCGGCAATGTGGTTCGGGCTCAACTGGTCAAAAAACAGCAGGTATGGCAAGGGTGTGATGGCCGAACCCTTTAAGGGTGAAGAGAACGAATTACAGGTGAAGTTTGCCATTGAAAAACTCAAAGAAGAACAGATAGATTATTTTATTTTTGGGCACAGGCATATCCCGTTTGTCGTAAAACTGGGCGATAAAAGCGCGGTGGTTAACCTGGGCGACTGGATTAATAATTATTCCTATGCGATATTTGATGGCGATAAGCTAATATTGAAATCTCTATTCCCGGAGAACGAGAAAAATTTTATATACAAATCCCTTCCCTTATAATTCCAATTTCTAAAAAAGACCTATAACTCAAAGTATCATAAGGCTGTAAGCAGTCTTTTGTAAATCCGGAAATTTTCTTCATCATAACACACAAAAATAACTTTTTGTATTTCAAGGCTGTTTTGAAGAAAATCCGATACCGTACTGATGGCAATTTCTGCAGCAGGTTCTTTCGGAAACCCGTAAACCCCGGTACTGATGTTTGGGAAAGCTATGGTTTTAAGCTTCATGTTTTCGGCAATCTCAAGAGCATTTTTATAGCAGGAGGCAAGCAGCTCTTTTTCGTTGTTTTCCCCGCCGTGCCAGACCGGCCCGACGGTATGGATAACAAATTTTGCAAGCAGGTTATACCCGCTGGTTATTTTGGCTTCACCTGTTTCGCAACCTCCCAGCATCTTGCATTCGGCAAGCAGTCCGGGCCCGGCAACGCGATGAATGGCGCCATCCACCCCGCCGCCGCCGAGAAGTGTGCGGTTGGCCGCATTCACGATAGCATCTGTTTTTTGCAAGGTAATGTCGCTTCTTATAAGTTCGATTTTATCTTTCATTTAATCAGTTTATATAAGGTGCGGTGTTAATTTGCCTGTTTTCTTATCTGTGCTTTAAGTTCTTTTTCATAAGCCTTCATCAGACGGTCCATAACCTGGTCAATTTCTTTGTCAACCAGGGTCTTCTGGTTGTCCTGAAGCACAAAACTCACGGCATACGATTTTTTTCCCTTTTCAATTCGGTCGCCTTCGTAAAAATCAAAAAGATTAACCTGTTTCAATAGCTTTTTCTCGGTTGCAAAGGCCAGTTTTCTAATCTGTTCATAGGTAACAGATTTATCAAGTATCATCGAAAGGTCTCTTTTCACTTCCGGGTATTTAGGCAGTTCTGTAAATGTAACGGTATGGCCTTTAAGGTTTTTGAATATCCTGTCCCAATAAAGGTTTGCATAAAAAACTTCAGACTTGATATCAAACCTTTTGAGAATGGAAGGTGCAACCATTCCATACTCTGCCATAATCAGATTGTTGATAGTAATGGAGAGCCCCTGCGAGAAGATATCGTTTTTGTTTTCAATAGCAGAGGTGCTTATTTGATTGGCAGTATATCCCAGCCTGGAAAATATAATTTCAACAAATCCCTTTAAGGTGTATAATTGCATGGGTTTTTCCTTCTCCTGCCAGTGGGGCGGATTTTTCTTCCCGGTGAGGAAAAGCGCCAGGTGCCTGTATTCGGAATAGGCAGACAGGGGGTCGTTGCCTTTGGCATTGGGGTTATAAAAATAGCAATTGCCAAATTCATACAGCATCAGATCGGGGTTTTTCCTGTTGATGTTGTGCGCAATAGATTCAAGGCCGCCGAAGAGTAGGGTCTGTCTCATAGAATCGAGATCGCTGCTCAACGGGTTAACAATTTGAACAAGGTTTTCAGCAGGATAACTATTCAGGTTGTTATAATAATCCGACTTACCGAGCGAGTTGCACATGATCTCATAAAACCCGTTGTTGGAGAGATAGTCAGATATAACATTTATCAACTTTTCAGGGTCAGGTTTTTCGGTATAAGAAACAGAACTGTGAAGGGTTTCTGATATTTCGATATTATTATACCCGTAAATGCGAAGTATTTCCTCAACTACATCTGCTTCCCTTGTCACATCTACCCTGTATGGCGGAACAAGCAGCAGTAATCCTGATTCGCTTTCTTTAAGAATTTCAAATTCAAGCAGCAGGAGAATTTTTTTTATATGGTCGCGGTCAATTTTTTTCCCGATCAACCGGTCTACGTTGTGATATGAGATTTCAACCTTGCAGGCCTCAACCGGGTTGGGGTGTGTATCTATAACTGCCGATGAAATTTTTCCGCCTGCTGTCTGCCTTATAAGCATGGCAGCCCTTTTTAATGCCAGGATGGTAATGGTGGGGTCGGCACCGCGTTCAAACCTGAATGACGAATCGGTGTTGATGCCATGCCTTTTTGATGTTCTGCGTACTGAAACAGGGTTAAAATAAGCGCTTTCAAGAAATACATTCCTGGTGGCATCAGTAATACCGCTTTCGAGGCCCCCGAAAATACCCGCCATGGCCACAGGCCTTTCTCCATCACAAATCATAAGGTCTTCGGGTGACAATTCATGTTCCTGGCCGTCAAGGGTTGTAAACTTTGTTCCGGCAGGCATATTCTTAACAATTATTTTTCTTCCCCTTAATTTATCGGCATCAAAAGCATGCAGGGGCTGACCAAGTTCGTGTAAAATAAAATTGGTTATGTCAACTACATTGTTAATCGGGTTCAGGCCGATTGCAAGAAGCCTTTTTTGCAGCCAGTCCGGCGAGGGGGTAATGGTCACACGTGTAATGGAAATACCTGTATACCTGTTGCAGGCTTTGGGGTTTTCAATAATTACCTCCACAGGAAAATCATTGTTGTCCTGGCTGAAACCTTCTGTGCCTGGCTTTGTCAATTGGTAATTACCATTTTGGTTAAGGTATGCTGCCAGGTCGCGGGCAACACCGTAATGAGAAGCGCTGTCTATGCGGTTAGGGGTAAGCCCGATAACAAATACAGTGTCGGTTTCAATGTTGTAATATTGCTTTGCCGGTATACCAACAGGAACAGAGTCATCGAGCACAATAATCCCATCGTGGCTTGTACCCAAGCCTATCTCATCTTCTGCACAGATCATCCCTTCCGATAGCTCTCCCCTGATCTTAACCTTTTGCAGGGTGAGGCTTTCGTTGCCTTTAAATAGTGTGGTGCCTACGGGCGCTACCACCACTTTTTGCCCGGCAGCAACATTCGGTGCCCCGCATACTATATGCAATGGTTCACCGGTGCCGGTATCAACGGTGGTAATGCTAAGTTTGTCTGCATTTGGGTGTTTGGCACAGGTAAGCACTTTGCCAATAATAAGGCCT
This sequence comes from Bacteroidales bacterium, assembly GCA_016936215.1. GTDB lineage: Bacteria > Bacteroidota > Bacteroidia > Bacteroidales > UBA10428 > JAFGPL01. Next base: position 10,870 of record JAFGPL010000171.1, on the reverse strand, counting down.
TCCAGCCCACCTTTCACCTGTTCGGATTTTTCTACAGATTCTACTTCAAGGCCTATACTTGTAAGCGTTTGAGATACAATCTCTGGATCGAGGTCAATATTAAGATATTCTTTTAACCAATTGTATGAGATATTCATTATGTAAAGATTTGTCTTTGAAAAATATGTAAATGTCAGGGGACAAAAATAAGAAAAATTGAATTTGCAACCGATGTTATGCTTAATTTAAAGGTGATACTGATCACTTCAATTAGGATTTTTTGAAAAATAACTCTAATTTCATGCCCCGAATAGTAACATGTTAAAGACCTTAGCCTCTGAAACCCTGCCTGGTGTAATGATTCTAACCGCCTGGAAATTAAAAATATGAAGAACCTATGAAAAGTATTTTGAATCTTATCAATATATGGGTTTAAATATTGAATTGTATTCGGTTTGTTTATTATTGATATAGAAAACAGGTTTTAAGTTTATGAAAATGAGATTAAATAGAAAAGTTTGCCGGAGTTATTTTTCAAAACAGGTTTTGCTCCTGTCTGTCATAATGGTTACCCGGTTTTTGTTTGAGGTAAGTGTTGTACTGGCACAACCAGCAAACGGTCATCTTTTTAGAGTGGTTGAACTGCGTGTTGACAGCCTTGTATACCAGTCGGGGATACATACAGTTAAAGTGAACAATGAAAACCGTCTTTGTTTTACATTTGATAACAACGACGAAGTTTGCGAAGTGAGGCTATATCCTGAACCACATATGAAAAACAAAAGGATCAACCTTCTTCCGTCAGGCGATTTCGATGTGATTGACAGTCTGCTGTTTATCAATAATCAATATTACAGGTTTAAGGTGAGGTTTAAAAACCTTACCAAATCACAGTTTTTGAGGTTTACGTTCACAATAAACGATGACGGGGTGCAGAAAATTGAAGAGGTCAACCTGCAACCCTGCACGAATACCACGGTAAATCTTTATCCCTCTTCCAATGAGCTGTTTATCGGCGAGGAGAAAGAATTTGAACTGGTGTGCAACAATGTTGAAAACCTGAGGTATTCGACAGAATGGACTTCAGGGAAGGGTATTGATTACAGGATTGCAGAACGAAGCGGGCGCTTGTTTCTTTATTTGCTCCCCGCGAGGAATGGTGAAATTCAGATGGCAATTGATTTGCAGACGCACAAGCCGCGCCTCGAAAACAATAATAAACTTACCTATCAGCTTGCACCAATAAATTATAATTTCGTGGTTAAGAACAGCAGACTTCAGTTTCTTACTGTCGACAGGAAGGAATTTACCCTTGAGGAAACAACCCGTATGGAGGGTATTGAAGTGCAGATAGACAACAGCAGGTTGCTTGCCATGAACAAGACCTACAGAATTGAAAACCAGGAAAAAGCCGGTGGGGCGTTGATTGCTGAGCTCTTTACCAAAAGTTCAATGGCCAACAACCGGGTGCTTTGCCTGATGCGTGTTTTCAATTATCACCGTAATGCCGACGGTTACCTTTATATTAAAGATGGTGACGAAGCAAAATTTATCACAAACTTTTCAGTGACCCCGAAAACAAGGATAGAAAAAATCAGCATCCTGCGCGAGGGGAAAGACTGGGTGCAAAACCTTAGTGTTTATCCCGGTGAGACCATTGACCTTAAAGTTGAGGGAGAAGGCCTTCATAAGGCCAGGCTTCATTTCGAAGACCTTGTGGATGTCGGGAGTGATACGCTGATCAGAAACGAAAATGAACAGATATTTAAACTGAAAGTACCCCTTCAGATCAGCAAAAAGCAGGTTAATATTTATAATTTTTCAAAACCTACCGGGCAGTACCTGAATGTACGTGAATACCAGGAACCCCGTCCGTTTGACTTTGTATTTGTAAATTACGGCGACCTGAACAGGGTTGTATCCAACATCAAGGGGCCGGTTTTGTACGACAAAACAGTAAAAGATGTGGTACTGTCGTTTAACAACGATAAAATAGACTCGGATGATAAGTTGTATGGCAAGCAATACCTCAAGCTTGATATCCAGGTTACCGGCATGAAAAACGAACTTATAGAGATGAGGTCTATTGACAACATCACGGTTTGCCCTTCTGACAGGTCGCCAAGATATAGTTTTTATGGAACCAAGGATTGCTGGAATGACGAACTAAGCCTTAATAAATATATCAGGAAAAGTACCTACGACCTCGACGAGTGGTCGAGGATTAAGCTAACCCTTCAGCACAACCCTTCGAAGTACGGAAACGAAGGCATGAAGAAAGAAGTTGAGATTGTGCTTAAAAAATATTACAAATTTGATATTGATGTATCCTTTCCTGCCGGTCTTATCACGGTATATAAAACCGACCAAGAAAACGAGGAGACAGGAGAAACAGAACGGGTTACCGAGTTTGGAAACCTATGGGGAGTTAGCATGGCCATGATAGCCCAGTTTAGTTTCTATCATCCCGATAAAATAGCAAAACTCAGACCCTATAAGGTTGGGGCAGGGTTTATTGCCCTTAATGCTTTTAACCTCAGCAGTACCGAAACCAACCAGGACCTTGCCTTCGTGTTGCTCGGGAGCCTTTATCCAACATCCAAAGACAGCAAACTCTCATTTCCGCTTTACATAGGCGGAGGTTATAAAATACTCGACCGGTCATGGATGTTCCTGTTTGGGCCGGGCATTAGGGTAAGACTTTAGTATTTTTTTTCTGGGTCAATTACAAAAGAGCCTACTGAGAAAAATATTAAAAAAAAGTTCCGGGAATTTGGAAAAAAAGATTTTTATATCTTATATTTGTCACATGATACTATGATTCAATCCATAATTAAATGTTTAGTAACAGCAGCAATATCATTCCTTTAAGACTTACACTCTTTAAGACCATTCCCGCTTATAGTAAAATCTTCAGGATGTTTTGCTGCTGTTGTTATATGAAATAATTTACAATCAGGCTTACCAGCTTTATTAGTATTTTTACTTTTTCTATTCAGCAAAAAATTTATTTTTTTATAACCATCTTAATCTTAATAATTATGAGTTCAAATTACCGTTTTGAAACACTGCAGTTACATGCAGGACAGGAGGTGGACAAAGCCACCAATGCAAGGGCAGTGCCTATTTACCAGACTACATCATATGTTTTCAACGATGCCCAGCATGCTGCCAACTTGTTTGGCCTTAGGGAGTTTGGCAATATTTATACACGCATTATGAACCCTACCACTGATGTTTTCGAGAAGAGGATCGCGGCGCTTGAGGGTGGGGTAGCCGCACTCGCGGTATCTTCAGGGCAGTCTGCACAGTTTCTTGCAATAACCAATATTCTTGAAGCGGGCGACAACCTGGTTTCTACATCATACCTCTATGGAGGCACCTACAACCAGTTTAAAGTGCAGTTTAAACGCCTCGGAATAAATGTGAAATTCGTTGAAGGCGATAACCCGGAGGATTTTGAGAAACTTATAGATCATAAAACAAAAGCAATTTATTTAGAGACTATTGGAAACCCCAAGTTTAATATCCCCGATTTCGATGCCATTGCCGGTATTGCAAAAAAACACGGTATACCTTTGATAGTTGACAATACCTTTGGCGGGGCAGGTTATCTGTTCAGGCCCATAGAGCATGGGGCCAATATCGTGGTAGAATCGGCCACCAAATGGATCGGCGGTCACGGGACCAGTATCGGCGGGGTGATTGTTGACGCCGGCAACTTCAACTGGGGCAATGGCAAATTTCCAATGTTTACCGAACCGTCTGAAGGTTATCACGGCTTGAAATTCTGGGAGGTTTTTGGATCGGGAAGCCCTTTCGGAAACATTGCATTTATCATAAGGGCCAGGGTAGAAGGGTTAAGGGATTATGGCAATGCCCTCAGCCCGTTCAATGCATTTCTTCTTTTACAGGGGGTGGAAACCCTGTCGCTCAGGATGGACAGGATTGTCTCCAATACACTCTCCATTGCAAAGTGGCTCGAAGAACAAAGCTGGGTGGAGCGTGTGGACTACCCGGGGCTTGAAAGCAGCCCATATTATCCTCTTGCAAAAAAATACCTGAAACGCGGTGCCGGAGGTGTGCTTACATTCAAAATAAAAGGCAAAGCAGAACAGGCTGATAAATATGTCAATAGTGTTAAACTTATCAGCCACCTTGCCAATATCGGAGATGCAAAAACGCTTATTATTCACCCGAGTTCCACTACACACGAGCAACTATCGCTTGAAGAGCAAAAACTTGCAGGTGTTGAACCGGGAATCCTCAGGTTATCTGTTGGTATTGAACATTTGGACGATATCAAAGAAGATTTGGCCCAGGCTTCAATAGTTGCTTTGAAATAAGTTCTGTTGCCAGAATGAGGTTTTGAGGTTGTGTAAAAAGTCAATAAGTTAAATCATTGCAAGGGATCCCGGTCTGCAGGGAGAAGCAATCTCCTGAATTATAAGAGATTGATTTACCTCGGCAATGACAGTTTCAAAATAACAGAATTTTTACACAGCCTCTTTTACAACCTCATTCAGTATAGCATACGATGGTTATTATCTGCAGTCAGAATATTTCAATACTGTATGTTTTGACCTTCTAATGATGATTGTTGATTTTATAATTGAAAGCAAACGGCTCCCTAATCCTGGATAAGCAGGTACATCAGGAATGTGATGAGCATTAAAACCAGCAACAGGGTTATGCTTGATTTTATCATCACCATTTTTCTTTCCCTGATTATGTCTGCCCTTATCTTTTTTTTAATTCTATCTAAATCAATATCAGTTGGTTTATTATCGCTGAAACCACCCAGGTGTTTGAAACAATGCTTCAGGTAAGACTCCTTCATTTCTGTATACCTGTTCCTTGTAGCCTTTCGTAACGCTTCATTATTCCTGAACCTGATGATCATGTCCAGTATATGTCCGGCAGAGCTCATAGGTTTATGATTTGATGAGGGTTATGTCAGATTTTTTTTTATTTCCATCAAACAGGATATTTCGTCCTTACCTCTTTTCCTTCGCTTTGCAGCAGTATTTTCAGGAATTTTCGCCTGTTTATTCTGCGCAGCCTGATGTTTTCGAAATAGTTGATTAGCTTGTGGAGCAGGTTAAAATAGAGCACAAGGTATAAAAAGACCACGGTTAATAGTATCCTGAAAATATTAAACCAGAAGGTATCAATATAAAATATACCCAGTTTTTTAACCGGGGCATAATAATGGGCCCTCCCGAAAGGCGACTCAGGATATGTATAAATATAGTCCCTTCTTCTTATCAATTCATCACCGGAACGGGTAAATTCAAAAAATTCATCTTCGTTGAGTAACAGCGAGGATACCTTACGGTTGTAGAATTGTTTTTTAAGGGTGACGAACCCTTCGATACCGCCGGCTTTAGCTTTCATTTTTTCAAATACCATATCTTTTTCGGCTGTGGCTTCTCGGTAAATGGCCAATGCAACAGCCTCGGCTTCGCGAAGGTAAATGGACAAATGGTTGCAAACCGACGGGGAAAACAGTTCAAATGTAAGACTGTCGGTGAAAGTACCGGGTTTTTTGCCTGTAAATTGCTGAATCTTCCTGATCTCGTTGTTAATGATTTTAAAATCAGTTACCGTTTTTTCAAAGTTCTTTTTCCGGGCAGCATTTTGCCTGCATTCTTCAGCCATTTCCCTTATCTCGGGAATAACATACGATTTTATGTAAGAGGCGTTGCTCCTGATCCTGTCGTGGGGGAAGAATTTTTTTTGAAACCTGTTGTCTTTATATTGGGTAACCATCAGTCCTTCGTAGGCCCATCGCGATGTAATCAGGTCACCGATGAGAGGGGTGTTTTTCTCAGTTTTTACCCGGTCGTTCATATTATGAAAATCAATGACCACCCCGCTGAATAGTAACTGCGGGACCAGAATAAGCGGGACGAGCACATAAATGGTAACCACGGAGTTAAAACCTGCCGAAATGTTCAGCCCGATCATATTGGCCCAGCAGGCTGCGACAAAAAGTATCAGGAAGAAGCGCCAGTCCATACCTTTTATTTCAAGGATATAGTTGCCCAATACCACGAACGTGGCCATTTGAATTGCAGAAATAATAAGCAGCACGAGTATTTTGGCATTCAGATACCCCGATCGGCTGAGGTTCAGGAATTTTTCCCTTTCGAGTATCTTCCTGTCCTTAAATATCTCTTCGGCGCTAATGACCATTCCGAGGAAAAGGGCAACAATTACACTCATAAAAAGGAAACCCGGGATATTCGGGTTTTCCCCGAACATGTATGTGTCGGCTATGCCAGACAAAGAACGTGAGCTTTTGGTGAAAAAAGCCAGCAAGGCTGCCAGAAAAGGCGCTTCAACAAGAGTAAGGAGTATATATTGCTGGTTGGCAAGTTTGGCCAGCACATCGCGCTTGAAGAATATTTTAAGCTGTTGCCAGCGTGAAGGAATGCTGAAATCGGTAGCAGGCAGTGCAGAGCTGAATGTCCGTTTGATCTTTTTTATCAGGGGGTCCACCATCTCCATATAAAGTTCGTACCACTCTTCAGGCGATGTCTTTCTTTTACGTGTAAGACGGCCGTTAACGTCAACAACCCTTGCTTCCACATTTCTTAAAATCTGGTCGGGGTTTATATTGCCACAGACCAGGCACTCGCTTTCTTCGGCATCCACGTAGTTGTTCATACGTTTAAAATAAACGATGGCATCGAGAGGATTGCCGTAATATATCACACGCCCGCCCTGGTCCATTACCAGTAGTTTATCGAGTAGTTTGAATATCTCGGATGAAGGCTGGTGGATATTGGCGAATATCAGTTTGCCTTTGAAAGTCTGCCTTTTAAGCAGGTTCATCACCTTTTCCGAATCTGCAGAAGAGAGCCCCGAGGTGGGTTCGTCTACAAAAAGGATGGAAGGTTCGCGCATGAGTTCAAGGGCGATGTTCAGCCGCTTGCGCTGTCCGCCGCTGAGAAAGGTATTCATCGAGTCGCCGACCTTGAGGTCGCGTGCCTCGTAAAGGTCAAAATCTATGAGCGCGGTTTCCACCACCTCTGAAATCTGGTCTTCGGTATAATTACTGAAACTGAGTTTCGCGTTGTAATAAAGGTTCTGGAAAACGGTAAGTTCCTTGATGAGGAAATCGTCCTGCGGGATATAACCGATAAGCCCTTTCAACTGATCGGCATCTTTATGGATATCAATCTCGTTGATGGCAATTTGTCCGCGGTCGGGTTTAATGTTGCCGCAAAGCACCTTCAGCAGGGTTGACTTACCCGATCCGCTGCCCCCGATAATGCCGATCAGCCTGCCCGACTCCTCGGTAAGGGTAAAGCGTTTCAGGCCATTAGGGCTGTTTCCGTATGAGAATTCAATATTTTTGGCAGTAAAGATAAATTTCGATTTGGCTTTGGCCTGAATAAATTTTCCCGATACCCAGGTGTAATATATCGAACCTATTTTCTGGTTCTTAACCACCGATCCCGGTGACCAGATGTAAGACCTGCCGGTTCGCAGGTTATGTCCGTTGAGCAAAAGTGTTTCATTTCCCTTGTACCGCATTACAAAAGTGTTGGCGCTCACCAGGTGTAGCACGGTAATACGGCCGTCAATTTTTTCGTTATGAATATGTTTGATCTTTTGTTTGGCACCGGGTTTTGTGGCATCTATAAACAAAAGGTTCTCCTGGTGTTCTACCTTGTCAAACTGATCAAACGTAAATGCTTTCAGGTCGTTGAACTCATGCTCGTCAACTTTAAGATAGGCAGCGGCATTGTCCACGAACCATATCTCTTTTTCGGTGAGGTTACGATCTTCAAAGATATAATCGAGGAGATTGATTAATACGATTAGTTTCTGCTCGCGCGTGAGTTCTTCATTTAACTGGTCACATAACTCTTTCAGCCTTTCGCCAATGGTTTTTCCTTTGCTCAAAGCTTCCTGCCCGTTTTCGGTAACAGGCTGGTATAACATTACATACTTATCGAAATATTCGATATAGATTTTCACCAGTTCGTTACTGAACTGCTGCTGAAGAAATTCGATGATGATATCGCGTTCGTTGCTCGTCTGTTCATCGGCATCAACATTGGCAACCAATGCAAATAGCCGCATCAATGCTTTAAGTACCGATTCGTTCATAGTTTAAGTGCGATAATGATTACGTAAATTTAACAAACAGTAAAGAAGAAAAAAAGAAGCTGTCTAAAAAGTCACTTTTCTTGTCATTCTGAACGATAGTGAAGAACCTTTTCTCATGACCGAAGGGAGTAATCTATATTTGTGAATATGAGATGTTTATTTCATGAGATCGCCTGCCTGGATGAACCAGTCAGACAGGCCTGCCTGGATGAACCAGTCAGACAGGCTTCACTAAGTTCGCTATCGCTCAACATGACAAATCTTGTTAGAAAAAGACTTTTTAGACAGCCTCTTAATATTTAGCGGAAAGCTTTAACAGATCAGGAAATAATACTTGCCCTGATGTCTTCAATGGCTTTGGTCAGCTTATCAAGCTGCTCTTTGGTAATGCTTTCACCGGCTTCATCATATATTGCCTTAATATTGCCAAGGGCTTTAGACAGGCTGTTTGTAATCTCGTTGCCACCGGTTTTCTCCAACATATCAAGCACAATGTCTAAAGAGTTTTTCTGGTCGAGAATAATTTTAACAATATCGTTATTATTGTATGTATCGTCTGAAATATGACTTGCTATGTACAATCCCTCTGTCCAGATACCTGCAAGCATCAGTGCGGCAAGCGAAGGATCGCCTTTCGCGGCCATTTCTTTATAGGCATCATAATAAACATTGGTAACAACCTTTACCAGCGTGTCTTTGTTTTCGAGTTTCTGCTTCATCTCTTCACTGTAAAAATCAATGAAATTGATATTTACGCTCAGGTCGGTCATCAGTGTCTTAAGGTTGCGCGAATAAAGCTGTATCTCCTGGTTTTTGTTATATGTAGATATATAGCTTAGATCGGCAGCATAGGTACCAAGGTTTAGCGCCTTGTTTTTCTCTGTGTAGTATTTATCAATATTCTCTATAGGATTAAGCACTTCGCCAAGGTATGAAGCTCCGATATCTTCGAGTTTCTGGTAAAGCTCAAATGGCCCGGGGAGGGGGTATATCACTTCTTTAACTTCAGCAAGAAGGCTGTCTTTAGTAACCGCGGATGTGTCGCTGCCGGCTTTGCCTGTTGCAGATCTTTTGCACGAACCGAATGAAAACGAAATGAACAAGGCAACAATAGCAAACGGAAGAATTGATTTAATGAATCTCATTTGTTTACGATTTAGGGTTATAAAATCCGTTGCAAATATAAAGAAATTCTTTTTATTCTATCACAAAAGCAGTTTGGAACAGACGGTAAAAATCGGATACTTTGCTAATAAAAAAAATCCATTTATGATAAAATACCTGTTTGCATTGATTTTCCTGTTCCAGTTACTGCATGCAAGTGCAGTGTCACTGAGCGGTTTGCTGAACTCACACGACCCTGCAACCCTAACAAAAGACGGGAATACATACTGGCATTTTACTACCGGTACGGGTATCTGGTCTTCCATTTCTATCAAACTAACCAATTGGTCGGCAAGCAACAAACCGGTATTTCCAAATAATGCCTGGCCATCATGGATTAACAGCTATGTTCCCCAGTTTGCCGGAAATTTCTGGGCACCCGATGTTATTTACATGAACAACGCATATTACATCTACTATTCCTGTTCTACCTTCGGATCGTCAAGGTCGGCCATAGGTGTGGCAAAATCAACCTCGCTGAACAACCCGTCGTGGACCGACCTGGGCATGGTAGTTTCGTCCGATGGTACATCAACAGCTATCAATGCCATTGACCCGGGACTTTTCAGGGACGACAACGGCAAAATATATATGGTTTAAGGGTCGTGGTTCGGGGCATCGGCATTGTTGAAATTGATTCTGTCACAGGACTGGCAGTTTCATCTGTAACACATCTGTACGGCAGGGGCCATCAGTCAATCGAAGCCCCTTACCTTTTTAAGGAGGGTGGTTACTATTACCTGGTGGTAAACAGGGGAAACTGCTGCCAGGAGGTGAACAGCACCTATTATATTACGGTGGGGCTTTCAGCCAGTGTTACAGGACCTTATGAAGGATGGCTACCCTGCTCCAGACCGACGGGTGGTATATTGGCCCCGGTCATTTCGGCTTGCTGCGAGAGAAAAATGCAAACTACGTTTCAATTCATTATTACGATGGCTATGCAAATGGCAACCCAAAGCTCGATATCCTTAAAATGACCATGTATGAAGGCTGGCCGCAGCTTACACACGACTTTTCATTTTCAACACCTACTGGTATCATCGAAGAAATTTACACACTCAGCACCCCCCGAATTACAGATAAAAGTATATCCAAACCCGGTGGGGAGCGGGGAAATGTATATTGAAACAGGTCAGTACCTTTATGGTGAACCGGTAAATGTGTGGCTTTTTTCTGCCGATGGAAGGCTTATCTATTACAAAGAATTTCTTAAACCTGGCACAATATTGATAATGTCTCTAAGAAAACTCTTGTTATTCAGGAGTGGCTTCTAAGAAAGCGTCAAGAACAAGGCATGCAAGTCTTGAAAGTCAGGAGTTTACTAAAGTAAATGACTAACTTGAAAGACGAGCATAACGCAGTAATTGGCGTTTTCTTAGAGCCACTAGATAGAGAACACTTTCGAACCGGGTATATACCTCCTGCGCATCCGGGCAGGTAACACAATTAGTGTGGTAAAGGTTACAGTCAGGTAACCTTGCCGATATGTATCATTTTATTGAATCTTTTTATAAATTTATCACTACTGTCCGACTAAAATATTTTTCAAATTATAAACCCTCTGAAATAAAAAGGTTTAATGATATTACGCCACCTACGG
>JAFGPL010000170.1 GCA_016936215.1 Bacteroidales bacterium | reverse complement strand
TACTTCTTAAAATGAAATGAAAAGCTCAACTGATAAAATGTAAGTGAAACACTTAAATCTACCATGGCCGTATGATAGTTGAATATTATCTTGAAACCGGAATAAGGCAGAAGCAGTGGGGTTTTAATTTTTTGATCATCCGGTACAGGTTAAAATGAAGTATTATACCTTATTTAAATTCTTTGAGGGCATATCTGTCAACATTGTTTACCTTCATAAATAATGGCAGACATTTTGAGAACAATATTTTGGTACCTGGGCTTATAAAAAATCATTTCTCACAGGGTGCCGAACAGAAAATAGTTGAAGTTTTTGACAAATTGTTAATTATTTGTGATGAAATGTTCCCACTTTACAAAAATGTTCGTATAATTTTATACAAAATTTATTTCATAATTTGTTGATGAAATTACTCATAGCGCAATACCTAATTTAAACCTTAAGACAATTAGGGAATTACAGAAAACATATATCATGGACAACCTGCTGATTGAAAGCACAAAAAAAACACCTGAAGTATCATTTAATGTTGACGGGAGGATACGGATAAGCGGGAGGTCCATACCTGAAGATGCCACCAAATTTTATGATGACCTCTACGAATGGATATATTATTATTGCCAGGAACCACCGGAATCAACCACCGTGGATATCGAACTGGAATACTTTAACAGCGGCTCATCCAAAGCCATTTTACATATCCTGAGGGCGCTTGTTGATATTTCAAAAAAAGGACATAAACTTACCATTAACTGGTATTATGAAGAAGGAGATGATGATATTATGGAACGGGGTGAGTATTATGAGTCAATCCTCGAGACAAAATTCAACTTCATTGAAACGCAATAAAAGGTCTATTTTTTTCTCCGCCTGCTCTTCCAGTAATTCTTAATGTTTTCAACGGTTAACGCGTGCCTTCGTGTGCCGCGTGTTCCAAGCAAAAATGAATAAGCCTGTAACCCGGGCACATTCTTTATCACGATTTTAAACATTGCAAGAAATGGTATCGTTACGAGCATTCCTGGTACCCCCCAAACCATCGCGCCAAAAATAAGGCCCACAATAATGAAAAAAGGATTGATACGGATATTGCTGCCAACTATGTTTGGGCTAAGTATATTATTCTCAATAAAATGGATGGCAAATGCAAATACCGCCAGCCTCATAGCGTATACGGGTGAATCTTGCGTAAGCAATGTGAAAAGAACCGCGATGGAACCGCCGATAAGCGTGCCAAAATAAGGTATAAAAGAAAAACACGCCGCTACAACCCCTAATAATAAAGGATATTCGATACCAATAGACAGATAGCCGAGCGTGTTCAATATTGCAATGAGGATTACTACTGTTGTAACCCCTAACATATACCTTGTTGCCACAGTAGATATTTCTTTAAGTACTTTAACAGTAGTTCCCCTGTTTTCGCGACCGGCAATTTTCAGTATAAAATAGGCAAATTTTGTGCGATAGTATAAAAACAGAAAAATATACACCGGCTGCATCCCGATTGCAAAGATAGTACCGGTAGTGGCAGAAAAAAGTTCCCCGGACTTTGGCTTTATATCCAGCAGTCGGCTGTTAATATAGCTGTCGGTGGCGGAATGAGAAATCCCGATACTTCTTTTGATAGTTTCTTCAAGTAATTTAATGTTCGTGTTTGCCTTTTCGTAAAGCTCAGGAAGGTTGTCGGCAAATACATTTACCCTCCTTACAATTAGCACAGTTATTCCTGCAAAAATTGCTATTGAAAAAATTACACATATAAGAATGGCAAAAATTCTGGGAATTCCTTTCTTTTCTAAAAAATTGGCAAAAGGATACAACAGATATGCGAGCAAACCACCAAATGTTATCGGATAAAGAAAATCCCTGGCCAGTATTATACCATATATTAATAAAAAGACAGTTATTAAAAAATATGCAAATCTGTATGACCTGACAGATGTTTTGTACATAAAAAGCAAAAAATTATTACTATTACAAAATTATTAAAAAGAGTAACGGAAAATTTTTAAAATATTGATTTTTATCTGAAATAATAATATTACACCGTGAGAATTTTTGCCATCTTTCTTGTTTATTTTGTCATCTGCAGTCCCGAACTTAACAGTCAGACTCTTTGTCCTGAAACTGAAATAAATTTCACCACGGGTGAAACACTTGAGTACACCGTATCATATAACTGGTTTGTAATCTGGACGGATGTAGGGTATGTAAATTTTAAGGTAAGCAAGGCCAAAATCGGGGAAAAACCATACCTTCATCTTCTTGCAACAGGGCAGACCACAACGGCATGGGATATCTTTTTCAAAGTAAGGGACCGCTATGAGTCGTGGGTTGCCCCCTTGACCCTTAAACCGGTCTATTTTAAAAGAAGAGTGCGTGAGGGAGGGTACGAAATTGACATCAGGTATATTTTTAACCGAAGAAAAAATTATGCCCTGAGTTCCTATATAGTAAACAAAAAACCCGAGGTAAAAGACACCATTGCAATCACAGATTGCACCTTTGATATCATGTCGGTTTTATACTATGCGCGTACACTTGATTACACTGGCCTTAAACAGGGACAAACCATTCCATTCATTATCCTGCTTGACAGGCAGCTTGAAAATGTATATTTCAGGTATCTCGGTACCGAACGTATCAGGGTAAAACAACTGGGGGAGGTCGAATGCCTGAAGCTTGCAGTATCTGTAGTTGCCGGGTCTGTTTTCAAAGAAGGGGGTGAAAGCCTTACCCTATGGATTACGAATGACAGGAACAAGGTACCTGTATATCTTGAATCATCAATAATTGTCGGCTCTGTCAAAGTCAGGCTCAGTTCGTACAGCAATCTCCGGTATCCTGCCGATGCATTTCTTAAATAGCAAGCCTGTTATTTATAATCAAACTAAATTAGAAAAAAAACATATAAATCACGTCCCACGTAAAAGAACATAATTATTTTTGTAAATTCTGAAAATGAGGTTTCATTTAATGAGTCCTGCCCAATGTATTGATCACACCGGCATTGTTGAAGAAGTAAATGAAAAAAGCGTGCTGGTAAGGTTTCAGACTCCTCCCGCCTGTGGAAGTTGTTCTGCAAAATCGCTGTGCGCACCTGCCTCATCGGGAAACAAAACCATTGAAATACCAACAGAGACCGGATCGTTCTCAGAAGGAGAAACTGTAAAAATCTCAATAACAAAGGCTATGGGAAATAAGGCGTTATTCTATGGCTATATCCTACCCTTTATATTTGTGATTACTGCACTTATCATAACCTTCGCTGCCGGTTTGCCGGAATCCGTTGCAGGGATTATTTCACTTTCGGTGCTTATACCATACTATTTTATTATATATTTATTAAGAGAAAAAATAAACCGGATGTTTATTTTCACACTTAAAAAGCTTACATAAAATGAACCAGATTATAATATACACCATAGCTTCTCTCAGCATACTCGGCGCTGTTTCGGCTATTATCCTGTACTTCGTGGCACAGAAATTTAAAGTATATGAAGACCCGAGGATTGATGAGGTTGAAGCTGCCCTTCCGTCCGCCAATTGCGGTGGGTGCGGCTATGCCGGGTGTAGAAATTTTGCCGAAGCCCTGGTTAAATCCGACAATTTCGATGGGTTATTCTGTCCTGTTGGAGGAAATAAAACAATGGAGGCTATAGCTAAAATCCTGGGTAGGGAAGCAGTGGCGCAAGACCCGCTCGTAGCTGTATTAAGGTGTAACGGGGCCTGTGAATTCCGGCCAAAAACAACAAACTACGATGGCGCTACCACATGTGCTATTGAAGCAGCGCTTTACGGCGGTGATACAGGATGCCAGTACGGCTGCCTTGGTCATGGCGATTGTGTGGAAGTATGTAATTTCGATGCCCTGCATATGGACCCTGTCACTGGCCTGCCGGTGGTAGACGATTTAAAATGTACAGCTTGTGGCGCCTGCGTGAAGGCATGCCCGCGTAACCTTTTCGAATTACGTAAGCGCCAGAAAAAAGAAAGAAAAATATATGTCGCCTGCATGAACGAAGATAAAGGCGGACTGGCAAAAAAATACTGTGCTGTAGCCTGTATTGGTTGCGCCAAGTGCGTCAAAGTTTGTCCATACGATGCCATTACGATGAACAATAACCTTGCCTTTATTGACTCTGAAAAATGCAGGCTTTGCAGAAAATGTGTGACCGAATGCCCGACCAATGCAATTATAGAAGTGGGGTTCCCTCCGCGAAAAGAACCCCAGGCAGAAGCCACAGTGCAGGCAGCTCAAACAGAAAATACATCACAGGATATCGTTTCTGCGAAAAAAGAAGATATTTCTACTAACCTTAATAAAGAAGAATAACGTGTTGAAAACATTCTCAAAAGGAGGCATACATCCCCCGGAAAACAAATTGTCAGCCGGATTGGGAATTGAAACCCTGCCCCTGCCAAAAAATGTTACCATACCCCTCTCACAGCATCTCGGGGTGCCGGCCAAACCTGTTGTGAACAGGGGTGATGAAGTAAAAGCCGGACAAATAATAGCCAAGGGCGATGGTTTTGTCTCTGCAAACATACACTCTTCAGTTTCCGGCAAAGTAACTAAAATTGATACCGAAACCGATATCAGCGGCTATAAACGGCCATGCATTTTTATTGAAACAGCCGGCGACGAATGGCTCGACGGAATTGACAAAACTGATGTGCTGAAAACCGAAACCAGCCTTTCCCCTGAAGAAATCATTGCAAAAGTTCAGGAATCAGGAATCGTTGGCATGGGCGGTGCTACCTTCCCATCGCATGTGAAATTGTCGGTGCCCCGGGGCAAAAAAGCTGAATTCCTGCTTATTAACGGCGTTGAATGTGAGCCTTACCTCACTGCCGATCATGCCCTCATGCTTGCAAAAGGTGAAGAAATAATGGTTGGCATCCGGATTATGATGAAGGCATTAAAAGTTAACAAGGCAATTATTGGCATTGAAAACAATAAAAGCGATGCAATTGAGCACCTGAAAGCAATCGCAGCGAAATACAACAACATTGAAGTTTGTCCCCTGAAAGTTAAATACCCGCAGGGAGGCGAAAAGCAGCTTATCAAGGCAGTATTAAACCGGGAAGTACCTTCGGGCGGGCTGCCTGTTGACATAGGCGCTGTGGTATTCAATGTAGGTACAGTTTTTGCCGTATACGAAGCGGTACAGAAAAATAAACCGCTTGTTGAAAGGATCATTACTGTGACGGGCAAAGAGCTTAAAAAGCCATCAAATTTTTGTGTGCGCATTGGCACCCCGGTTTCTGCATTTATAGAAGCTGCCGGCGGTATGCCTGAGAACACGGGTAAAATTATCAGTGGAGGCCCTATGATGGGCAAAGCTGTTATAAATGCTTCTGTTCCTGTAATTAAAGGAAGTTCAGGAATACTGCTCCTGCCCCCGGAAGAGTCAAAAAGAAAAGAAATCCTTCCCTGTATACGTTGTGCCAAGTGTGTTTCGGTATGCCCGATGGGGCTCGAACCATACCTGCTCATGCCCCTGTCTCAGAATAATATGTTCGACAGGCTTGAAGAAAACAAGGTACTCGACTGTATCGAGTGCGGTTCGTGCAGTTTTATTTGTCCTGCTAACAGGCCTTTGCTCGACTATATTCGCCTGGGAAAAACTTCAGTTGGTAAAATAATCCGATCAAGAAAATCGTCATGAACAAACTAATTACTGTATCTCCATCCCCGCATATTTATGGAAAAGATTCGGTAAGCAGGCTGATGTACGGTGTAATTATTGCACTCATACCGGCCCTTATCGTTTCGGTTGTGATGTATGGGGCTGGTGCCATCATTGTTGTGATGGTGTCTGTTGCTTCCTGCTTGTTATTTGAATATCTCATACAAAAATATATTCTTAAGTCAGAGATAAGAATAACCGACGGTTCTGCCATTGTCACCGGCATGCTTCTGGCATTCAACCTGCCGTCGAACCTGCCCTGGTGGATCATAATTATCGGCGCACTCATCGCCATTGGCATCGGAAAAATGACTTTTGGAGGTTTGGGCAACAATCCCTTTAACCCTGCACTTGTCGGCCGTGTCTTTCTCCTGATATCCTTCCCGGGGGCCATGACCATTTTCCCCAAAGCCCAGGGATGGAACACCCCCTATGTTATCCCAGCAGGTGAAATAGATACATATACAGGCGCCACCCCTTTGTCGCTCATAAAAAACGGCATTAAAAGCGGCAAGGGTGTAAGCGAACTGCTCGAAACAAGCGGCCTGAATTATAACGACCTCTTCTTCGGCAATATCGGCGGATCGCTTGGTGAGATAGCCGCATTTGCACTTATTCTGGGTTTATTATTCCTGCTAATCAGAAAAATAATTACATGGCACATACCGGTAGCTGTTATTGCTTCTGTTTTCATCGCCTCGGGAATTTTATGGTTATTCAGCTTCGAAGGCAACCAGGCTATTATGAATTCAATGGGCATGAAACTTCCGGTAATTCAGTTTAAAGATGCCGAAGGTGTTTTGAAAATGTTTCACATGGCCGACCCGCTCTTTCATATCCTTACAGGAGGGGTGATGCTGGGAGCAATTTTCATGGCTACAGATTATGTTACTTCACCCATGACCCCCAGAGGAATGATCATTTATGGTAGTCTTATCGGGATTATCACGGTGGCAATCAGGGTGTTTGGCAGTTATCCCGAAGGCATCTCGTTTGCCATTCTGGTGATGAACGGGTTCACACCTTTAATAAACAGGTATGTTAAACCAAAACGTTTTGGAAAGGAGATTAAAAATGGCTAAAAAAGAATCGAATTTTACCAATATGCTGGCCACTCTTTTAATTGTCACGTTTGCTTCATCTGCAGCGCTGGGATTTATATATGAACTTACAAAAAAACCCATTGAGGATGCGCTGCTTTACAAAAAAACACTTGCCGTGCAAATTGTGCTGCCTGAATTTAATAACGACCCCTTTGGAGAAGCCAAAAGGGTTGCAGTCGGAAAAGATACGTTGAATATTTATCCCGGAAGAAAAGACAGTGTTCTCACCGGGGTGGCGGTAGAAACCTCGGCTCCCGGCTATGGTGGCGATATCAGGTTGCTTATTGGGTTTCTTCCCGATGGCACTATTAGGGAGGTGGCAGTTCTGGAGCACAAAGAAACAGCCGGATTGGGGGATAAAATCCTCAAATCCAAATCAGACTTCCCTTTACAGTTTGAAGGAAAAAATCCTG
The DNA here is from genome assembly GCA_016936215.1 of Bacteroidales bacterium. GTDB lineage: Bacteria > Bacteroidota > Bacteroidia > Bacteroidales > UBA10428 > JAFGPL01. The sequence goes on along the minus strand of JAFGPL010000170.1, from coordinate 13,772 downwards.
ATAATTTCAAACTTGGAGTGCGAAAAGACGGGGCAGGCGAGGTGGATGCCATTTCAGCATCAACCATTACATCAAGGGCCTATTGCAAGGCAGTTCAAAAAGCATACGATGCACTAAAAAAGGGAGAGATAGAAAATGAATAACCTGAAAAATTTTACCAAAGGCTTTATCAAAGAAAACCCTGTACTGGTGCTATTCTTAGGGCTTTGCCCCACACTTGGCACATCGAATTCGGCCATTAACGGGTTGAGCATGGGGCTTGCAACTACTTTTGTACTTGTTTTGTCAAATGTAGTTATATCCTCTATCAGCAGGTTCATACCAGACAAAGTGAGGATACCATCCTACATTGTAGTGATAGCTTCGTTTGTAACAGTTGTTGATTTTATGATGAAAGCTTACCTGAACACCCCGGGTAAAAACTTCGAGCCCAGCATTTATGATCAGCTTGGTATATTTATCCCTCTAATCGTTGTAAACTGTATCGTGCTTGGCAGGGCTGAAGCTTTCGCCTCAAAAAACGGTGTGTTTGCTTCGCTTATTGACGGACTGGGTATGGGTCTTGGTTTTGCATTTGCCCTTTTTATGCTGGGAAGCGTAAGGGAATTGCTTGGCAATGGTTCCATCCTGGGTTTTAAATTCATTAAGGGAGACGGAATGCTTATGTTTGTAAGCCCTCCGGGTGCATTCCTGGCCCTCGGGTTCCTTATCATGCTGATGAGAAAATTAAACCAGAAACTTGCAAAAAATTAAAAGCCGAATAACATGGATTACATTCTGATTATTATATCTGCTGTATTTGTCAACAACATTGTGATGACCCAGTTCCTGGGCATCTGTCCTTTTATTGGTGTATCCAACAAAGTTGATACTTCTATGGGGATGGCGGGCGCTGTGATGTTCGTAATGGTTATTGCAACCATGGTTACTTACCTGTTGCAGCAATATATCCTCGAATGGCTTGGGATACCGTTTATGCAAACAGTAGTATTTATCCTGGTAATTGCGGCGCTGGTGCAACTCGTTGAGATCATCCTTAAAAAAGTAAGCCCGGCCATGTACCAGGCGCTGGGTATTTTCCTGCCGCTTATTACAACCAACTGCACCATACTCGGTGTCGCCATTCTTGCAGTTCAGAAAGAATACAACCTGATGGAAAGCGTTGTATATGCTTTTTCAAATGCAGCCGGTTTCGGTCTTGCCCTTATCACCTTCGCGGGGATACGCGAACAACTCGATCTTGTTAATATCCCGAAAAGCATGAAGGGTGTGCCCATAGCTTTTATAATTGCCGGACTGCTCGCTATGGCATTTATGGGTTTTGCCGGTATTGTAAAATAGTCTTACCCCTGTTTATTTTTCTTTTCCGGGCACGTTTTTAAGCGTTTCAACCAGGAAATCCCAGAATTTCTGCACCGTATCAATTTTTACCCGCTCGTCGGGCGAATGCGGTGACCTGATGGTCGGCCCGAACGAAATCATATCAAGGTTCGGGTAGATACCCCCGATGATCCCACACTCAAGCCCGGCATGTATGGCTTTTACTTCTGGCACCTTGCCGAACTTCTTGTGATAGACCTCTTTCATGGTATTCAAAATGGCGGAACCGGGATTTGGTTTCCATCCGGGATAGCTGCCGGTGAAATTCACCTCTGCCCCTGCCAGCTCAAACAATGCCCTGATACGCGATGAAAGGTCTTCCTTGGCAGAATCAACACTGCTCCTTAGGAGGCATTGTACCGAAAAAATATCCTTTTCGGTTTTTACAATGGCCAGGTTGGTTGATGTCTCAACAAGGCCTTCAATATCGGCGCTCATGCGAATAACACCGTTGGGACAGGTATAAATGGCGCTGATCAGCTTGTTCTGGGTTTCCTCGTCAATGAGGGTTTCCGGCAGGGCAACCTTTTCGAGAAAAACATTCATGTCCGGCTCGGTGGTTTGGTATTCGGCCTTAAGAATGGTCACATGCCCGTCAACAAAATCTTTAAATTCCTGCTCTTTTTCAGAAGGTACCAGAATAACCGCCATTGCCTCACGGGGAATGGCATTCCTTAAATCACCTCCGTTTAAAGCAGCCAGACGGGTTTTGAATTTAAATGTAGCCCTCCATAAAATTCTTGTTAACACAAGGTTCGAATTTGCCCTTTCGAGGTTGATATCCAAACCTGAATGACCGCCCTTTAATCCCTTAACAATCAGTTTGTATGCTATATAATCACCTTTTACAGGTACAGATGAATATTTAAACCTGATGTTGGCATCAACACCGCCGGCACATCCGATATAGAGTTCACCTTCATCTTCAGAGTCGGTATTTAAGAGAATATCCCCTTTCAGCATCCCCGGCTTAAGGGCAAAAGCACCTGTCATGCCCGTTTCTTCATCAATGGTAAAAAGCGCCTCCAGCGGGCCATGAACAATGTCTTTCGATTCGAGCACACTCATTATGGATGCTGCCCCGATACCGTTATCAGCGCCAAGGGTGGTCTTATTTGCCCTCACCCATTCACCGTCAACAAGGGTTTCTATCGGGTCTTTTTCAAAATCATGCACCTTGTCGCTGTTCTTCTGGGGCACCATGTCAAGGTGCGCCTGTAAAATCATACCCTTTCTCTTTTCCATACCATGCGTTGCAGGCTTTCTGATAAGAATATTTCCAACTTCGTCTTTAATGGTTTCCAGCCCGAGGTTTTGTCCAAACTGTTCCATAAACTTTATCACCTGTCCTTCTTTTTTTGAAGGCCTTGGTATTTGCGTAAGCTTATAAAAATTCTTCCAGACAATAGCTGGTGATAATTTTATGATGTCGTCTTTCATGGTTTATGATTTTTAAAATTGTTATGCTTATTTACGGCCTTATTTGTTTAACAGGCCATTAACACGTAAATGTAACAAAAAATAGTAACTTGCGTTCATAATTTCAGGTAATAATCCTGAGATAAGAAAGAACCATAATTCCGCAACTTATTTTGGTTTTTCCTATCAGGCTATGATTGTCAGGCTGAGTCCCGGCTTGCCGGGAAAGGGTGTTTATTACCAATTATATAAATAATAACTTGCGGATTTAAGAAAGTTAAAAAAGAGTATTATTTGAATAATGACATTCAAAATTACACAAGCACTCGTATTTCTTACATTTACTTTTGGGTTATCAGCCCAGGAAGTAAAATGGTATACCATAGAACAGGCAGTGGAACTTAATAAAAAAGAACCAAGGAAATTTATGGTTGATGTTTACACCGACTGGTGCGGCTGGTGCAAAGTGATGGATAAAAATACCTTTGGCAACATAATAATTGCTGAATACCTTAATGCCAAATACTACCCGGTAAAGCTGAATGCCGAACAAAAAGAGGACATTACAATTGGCAATACCACGTATAAATATGTTGCCCAGGGGCGTGGTTACCACGAATTGGCCGCTGCTTTGCTAAACGGTAAAATGGGTTACCCTTCTGTTGTTTTTATGGATGAAAAACTAAATATCATTCAACCCTTCCAGGGATATCTCAAACCTAAGCAATTTGATGAAATAGCAAGGTTTTTCGGGGATGATGTATATAAATCCAAAACGTGGGAGGATTTCCTCAAAAGTTATAAATCACCAATTGCCGAGGAATAAATTTGCCCAAACTTACACTTGCTTTTAAGCATCATCTGGCGGGAATGCGTTTACCGATAATTTTCCCAAACTGAAAAACGGTGAATTTCCCATCCATTAGTTGGTTGTCTTCATAGGTTATGAAAAGCCTGGCTATATCAGGATACCTGAAAATTACCATGTTTTCTTTTCCCTGGAGTAATACCGGCGATGGTTGATTACCAAAACCATCGGTAATGTTTTCTCCCTGGATTTTAAGCATGACAGGAGCCCCCTGTGTTGACATTTTATCAAAAATACCTTCAGTTTTATCTATCCTGAAAAGCACTGCTTCATCAGTTTTTTTATCTGCGGAAGGAGTATAAAAAAACTCCTTTTCAATGGTCTCTTCAACTTTTTTTCCGATAAACAACGAAAGATATTCAGTTTCTATCCTGTTAAGCTCATCAATTGAAGCCTGAATATTACCAGGTACCGGCCCTTCGTTCTGGCCAGTAAGCATTTTAAACCTTCTTTTTCTCAGCTTGATGATGAAATTTGCAGCCTCTTCTGCTTTTTGCCCGGTGGTTTTCAGCTTAAGCGACTCTGTCTCGACCGGTACCTGCACATAACCTGAATCGCGCAATACACGCTTGTAAGATGTCTCCTTTTCAACGATAAGGTTTCGTTTTACAGATAAATCCTTATAAAAAATATCAGATTGGGGTATATCAAATTCAGCTTCTTTTAGCCCTTCGGGTGAAAAACTATATGGCAAAAGGATCATACCATCATTGGCCATCTCTTTTAATTGTTTTTCAATGCCTTCCAAAGATTTAACAGCATTCACTGCATAAAAATGGGATGCATCGGGTTCGGAGACAGCCTGTGCCCAAATCTTTTGGATATGCCACGATTCATAGGGTATGTGATGCACACCTTCTATGGCCAGGTACTTATCGGCATATTCATGATAAGGCCCCGGAATAAATGCAATTCTTTTAAAAACTGCATGAACCGTAAAAGTTGTTTTTGGCAGGGAATATACCTGTATGCAATCATCAAAACCCTGTTGGTTATGAATGCTTGTAACTAAAAATCCGGGCGCAGAGCAGCCGAAAAAAAGAAAAGATAAAAGCAATAACTGCATGTATGTTCTGTTCATTATTATTAGAAATTTTTTACTTTCAAAAATGCTTTGCCAATATAGTTGATAATATCTGATGCTATGAGCGAATTTTCACCATGTTTTTCAACAGCCAGGTCGGCTGCCAGACCGTGAAGGTATACCCCTGCCAGAGAAGCATCTTCGGGTGAATAGCCCTGTGCAAGCAAGGCCAGGATCAGGCCTGTGAGCACATCTCCGCTTCCTCCTGTGGCCATTCCCGGGTTACCTGTTGAGTTGAAAAAACATCTTCCATCGGGAAAAGCAATGGATGTATGTGCCCCTTTAAGCACAATAAAAACACCCAGTTTTGCTGAAAGCTCCATTTGAACCCGGATGCGGTTGTAACTATTCTTTGTCGGCCCGGCAATGCGCTCAAACTCTTTAGGGTGCGGGGTAAGAATGCTTCCTTTGGGAACCAGGTCCAGCCATTCTTTGTTCATGCCAATCAGATTGATGGCATCGGCATCAATAACCATGGGATGTGGATAAGTTTCAAGCAGCTTTTTCATGGCCTCACCGGTTTCCTGACTGGTCCCGGTGCCCGGACCAACAGCAATTGCATTGAACTTGTCAAAGACGGGTGTTTCGGTAAAGCATGAACCGGATTTGTCAAGGCTTGAGAGCGCTTCTGGCACGGTTGTTTGGATAATATTCAGTTCGGTATGCGGAATATGCACCGTCACCAACCCTGCCCCACCCCGCATACATGCCCGCGATGCAAGCACGGCAGCACCCATCATGCCATGAGAACCTGCAATAAGCAGTGCATGACCATAGGTTCCCTTATGCGAAAATTTCCTTCTCGGCTGGATAATCTCCCGGATTTCCATGTCCGTCACAAACTGAAAATCGGCTGGTGTTTTCTCTATTATTTCATCATGAAGGCCTATGGGCATTACCTGCCACTTACCGGTAAAATCATTATTTTCTGCAAAAAAGAATGAAAGTTTGGGAAACTGAAATGTGAGTGTATAAGCGGCATGAATGATCCCCTCCCTGTTGTTGACTGAATTATCTTCACCAAATAACCCGCTTGGGATGTCAATTGCAACAACCTCACATGCAGCCTTGTTGATATGCTTAACCAATCTTAATGCCAGTCCTTCAAGTGGCCTGGAAAGGCCGGACCCGAAAAGCCCGTCTATAACAAGGTCGGCAAGGCTTAACTGCGGAAAATCGTTTTCAGCTTTAATTTCATACACCTTAACCCGATTTTGCCTGAACAACCTTTCGCGGTTTATTTCAGCATTCGGTGATATACGGTCTGATACATTGAGCAAATAAAGATTAACACTGCCGAAACCTTTTTCAGCAAGCAGGCGGGCAACAGCACAGGCATCACCGCCATTATTTCCCGGCCCGGCAAATACTTTAACGTTAATACTTTTATGGCAATGTTCAACTATCCAGTCGGTAACAGTGCCGGCGGCCCTCTCCATCAGGTCAATGGAGGCAACAGGTTCATGCTGTATGGTAAAGGCATCAATGTCTTTAACCTGCGATGTTTTAAAAATCTTCATATAAAGGAGTTTGTTACAAATTTAACCCAAATTGCGCATTAGCGCAACCGAATTGTACATTGATGCAAATGGTCATTTTTTAAACGATCGAATGAAATTGATTATTATCATCTTTGGCAGTGAAAAAAGATTTCTATATTTGTTTGACAAAGTAATAAACAAACTAAAACTTAAATATATGTTCAAAGGACATCCGAAGGGATTATATGTTGCTTCTCTTGCTAACATGGGGGAGCGGTTTGGATTTTATACGATGTATGCTATCATGGTACTTTATATCCAGGCAAAGTTCGGTTTCGACCCAAAAACCACCGGGTGGATATGGGGAGGATTTCTTTTTGCAGTTTATTTTCTTCCACTAATTGGGGGGATCGTGGCAGACAGGCTTTTAGGCTATGACCGTACGGTTTTTCTCGGCATCATTATCATGTTTATTGGTTATATCCTCTTGTTTATACCTGGAACAGGGCTTGCAGCTATCTTATTTGCATTGTTTGTAATTGCATTGGGTACAGGATTCTTTAAAGGAAACCTTCAGGCCATTGTCGGTAACCTATACGATGATCCGAAATACAGCCCGCTACGCGATAGCGCTTTCAATATTTTTTATATGTGTATCAATATTGGTGCGTTTTTTGCACCATCTGCAGCACGTGCCATGAATAACTGGATCTTAGGAAAAGTAGGATTTACCTATAACCAGGAAATTCCTGCATTGGCCCATAAATTTCTAAACGGGGACCTGGGAGTTTCCGAAAAATTATCTCAGTTGGCTACAGCACAGGGAGCCGGAAATATGGATCTTGCAGCATTCTGTAATAAATATATTGCTTCATTAAGTGAATCATACAATTACGGATTTGGTGTAGCAGCAATCAGCATAATTGTTTCATTGCTTATTTATATTGGTTTCAAAAGGCATATATCGCATGCAGGAGGCTCGGTTAAAGTACCTTCGAAAAATGTTGCTGCTGACACTAACCAAACATTATTAACAGCAGAGCAGGTGAAAAACCGTATTATAGCGCTATTGCTTGTTTTCTTTGTTGTAATATTCTTCTGGATGTCTTTCCATCAAAATGGTTTAACTATGACATTCTTTGCCAGGGATTATACTGCAAGTAAAGTCTCTTCCTTTACTTATATATTTTTCAACTTAAACTCATTCTTACCGCTCATACTCGCTGCCATAGGTTTATTAATACTCTTAAGTAAAAGCGATAAAATTTTTAAAATTATCGGTGCAGCTATGCTTATAGGAGGCCCAATTGTTTCATATTTCGTATACAAAGGTTTTCCATCTGAAAATGGAATTCTTCCACAGGATTTTCAGCAGTTTAATCCTTTGTTTATCGTGCTTCTTACCCCTGTGGTTATTGCAATTTTTGCAGCACTCAGAAAAAAGGGCAAAGAACCATCTGCTCCAAAGAAAATTGGTATAGGGATGATTATCACGGCTATTGCCTTTATGGTGCTCTTTTTTGTCTCTGTCGGACTAAAATCACCCAAAGAACTGGACAACCAGGTATCTGATGTTTTGGTATCCCCTTATTGGCTTATCGGTACTTATTTAATTTTAACCATCGCCGAATTGTTCCTAAGCCCTATGGGTATCTCATTCGTATCAAAAGTAGCTCCACCGCAATATAAAGGCTTAATGCAAGGAGGATGGCTGGCTGCCACATCAATTGGCAATCTGCTTGTCGGTGTAATGGGATTTTTCTGGGCATTTGTCCCCCTATACGCATTCTGGGCTATACTTATCGTCTGCTGCCTTCTTTCAGCCACCTTTATATTTACTATTCTGAAGCGGTTAGAAAGAGCAACGAAGTAAAAATTTTATTATAAGGATTTAATGAACGAGGCTGTCTAAAAGGTCGGTTCCTCGTCCCTCTTTGTCATTCTGAACGGAGTGAAGAACCTTTTTCATGACCAAGGGGAATAATCTAATTACCATTTCAATAAAGATCCTTCGCTTCTCTCAGGATGACAAAAGGTAGACTTTTTAGACAGCCTCTTTTTGTTTAAGAAAAATTTCCGTTTATGTTGTTATTTGATCGGTTGGTAAAATTTTTATCCTGTGCATCAAATAATGTAATAACTTGCGCCCTGTTTAAGTTATCGCGTAAAGAAAATGCCTGTAAAAAAAGTAATCATCACTGCAGACGACCTGGGTATTGACAGCAATATCAACAAAGGTATTATCGAATCTTATAAAAACGGGCTGCTTACCTCCACAGCCCTGTTAATGAATGTCCCCGAAACAAATGAGGGGATCAAACTGGCGAAGGAAAACCCCGGACTTGAAACAGGCATCCATCTATCTATTGTTGAAGGCATTTCGCTAAGGGGGGTACATTCAACCACTACCGATAACATTAGTTATTTCGATAATAAGATATGTCTTACGAGGGATTGGAAACACCTGTTAAAAAAATATTTCACAGGCAGGTTGAATTTTACCGAACTCGAAGAAGAACTTGATTTGCAGTTCTGTGCATTTCTTGAGCATTTCAGTACAATTCCGTTTGTTAACGGCACCCAACACATGCACCTGATGCCTGCTGTGTGGAAAATTGTGCTGAAACTTGCAAAAAAATATGATGTAAAAGCTGTAAGGCTGCCCGGATTAGGCATGCCTTCCAGACTATGGATGAACAAACGGCTGCCGTTTCTTATCCCTTTTCAGGCATTGGGCGAAATGCATAAAAAAGATTGCAGAAAGACCGGTATTAAATACCCTGGTGATGTTCTCGGGCTTCAGTTTTCAGGCCATACAGACGAATCTAAATTGATTTTCCTGCTTGAAAACATTCATTCAGAAACTGTTGAAATAGTAATGCACCCCGGTTACGAGAGTATGAAATTAAGAAAAGATTTACCCTGGGCGTATGGTGTTTTTGACTGGGACAGCGAACGAAGGGCGTTGCAGTCTGAAAAGGTAAAGAACCTTATTAAAGAAATGAATATAGAATTGATTAACTTCTCAAAATTATAACAGAGATGAACGACACAAAGACAATTTCAGTTGTTATACCTGCTTTCAATGAAGAGGAATGTATTGCTGCACTGATAGACAGGCTTAAGGAAATTATGGATAAACTGAAATATCCTTACGAGGTAATTATCGTAGATGACGGCAGCAAAGACCGTACTTTTGAGGTAATAAGAGAGTTGTCTGTTAAATATAAGTTTTTGAAAGGTGTAAAGCTATCGCGCAATATGGGCCACCAAGCAGCGCTTGACTGCGGGCTGAAACATGCTTCGGGTGATGCAGTCATAAGCATGGACGCCGACTTGCAACACCCGCCCGAACTCATTCCGCAAATGGTGAAGCTTTGGGAAGAAGGCTATGAAATTGTTTACACCCAGAAACTTGAAAATCAGCAGGCAACCCTGTTGTATAAAGTCTGGGCCAAAACATTCTATTCACTCTTCAATAAATACTCCCAGATAAAGCTTACCCCATCGGGTTCAGATTTCAGGCTGATGGGGCGAAAGAGCCTCGAAGCAGTGCTCAGCATGCCCGAGTATCATAAATTTTTCAGGGGACTTGTTCCTTTCGTTGGATTTAAATCAACCAGCATATCTTTTGATGTGCAGAAGAGGTTTGCAGGAAAAAGAAAATACAACTTCAAACAATCAATGAAGCTGGCATCCGACGGACTTTTCTCATTTTCTGATTTTGCTTTGAAAATTCCCTTTATCATAGGTGGCATTGCATTGATAATTATTCTCTTATATCTTCTGTACACTTTAATTCTTCTTATCTTCCACGGCACCGTTATCATGCAGGGATGGACCTCAGTAATAGCCATTCTCGTATTATCAATAAGTATACAGCTTATTTTCATGGGTGTTCTGGGCGTTTATATAGGCAAAATCTTCTTTGAAGTAAAAAGAAGGCCTGTGTTTTTTGCGGATGAAACTGTCGGGGAGCTAAAAGTTATCAAATAAGCAATTATATGATTTTTTAATCAGGAAAAACATATTACGATTATAAGGCGTAAAACCAGAAGATTAGTTTTTACTTCTGGTTTTTTGTATTTTATCAATGCCAAGATATTAATACCTGAACATCCAATGATAAACATTTTGTTTTTCAAATCCCTCTAACATGTCTTTTCCATGCTCTTTAAGTTCAATCTTTAAACCATTAATTTCAATGTGTCCTGATAATCTTTTAAGCCCCTTATCTGTTTTCTCAAGCAAAATAACATTTCCATCCTGTAACTCAACCCTTTTCTGGTAATAAAAAGTAAACGGGTAAGGCGGGATATAAAACAATTTTTTGTTTTCAACAGAGAAATCTTCATGCATTTCAGGGTCAATCAATTGTAATTTCGGGGGTTTATCCCATTCTTCAGGAAATCTGAAAAGATTTTCATAAACAAGCGGAAGTGACCATGCATAGGTAATAATGAAATCGGTTTTTTCGAGGTTCCTGTCTTTAAGAAATATGATGGTGCCATTTTCCACATCAGGACATTTATCAATTACATCTGCCCAAAAATCTCTTTGGATTTTCCAGCTCTTAATAAAATCAAGTTGTATAAGCCGACCATAACCAACAAGCAGCGAAAGATAGATAGAAGTGATGATTATTAATATTCGCCAGGATTTAACTGATCGCATTATTGTTAACAGAAAATAAAAAAGAGCCGAAAACATTAAAGAACTGCCAATTGTTGTTCCCAGATGAACACTTGTCCCTCTGCCTTTTAAAGCGAAGGGGGGAAAATGTGTAATAGAAAAAGCATATGCCACCATCATCATCAAACCAGCAGTAATAACTATTTTAAAAATAAGATCAAATTCTTTAATATTGAAGAATTCTCCTTTTTTGAAATCTAACCTGAATTTAACATCTGATGCTTTCTCTCCATTTGAATAATTACCTTTAGCTTTAACCAACATAAAGCTGCCAAGCAATAAGAATCCGGCAAGAATAAAACCCCAGGTTTTGTCAAGATTTGCGATTGTTTCAACCGGAGCTTTCAGAAATGAGTAGGCAGCAATAAATGGACCAGCAATTATTGCAAAAAGTGTTTTAATAATCATTTCCCCCATATTAAGGCTTGTAACAACCCTATCGCCAAAATAACTTCTTGTAATAAAAAGCATTATAAAGATGGTTATAACAATTCCAATATGTTTAATAAATTGTAACAATAATTTTTTGTCCCACTTTAAATTTTCAAAAAGTGGAATAATAATAAATGCCAGGAATGCGTTCTCATAGGTAATCAGGCTTAAAAAAGAAACCACATATGCCCAAAAGCGATAATTCTTTAAATAAAGCAAAATACCAATAAAAGTAAATGTTAAAGAGAGTTGAAGTTGATATATATGAACGAGAAGCGCTTTTGTAGTATCGGCAGGAAAAAGAATAAAGACCAGGGCACCAGCCAACGAAACAACTTCTGGCAAGCGTTGTCTGAATATAAGATAAACAAGCAGGGCATTCAAGGCCACAAGAATTACCCCGAAGAAATATACCATAAAAAAAGAACCTGTTCTAAATGTAAAATATGGTAAATACATTGAAACTATTGCTGCAATATATCTCCCTAAATTATTTTTAAAATCACTGAAATTCAAATCCAGAAAATTTTTTATTTCTTCCTGATTACAATTAACAGGTATTCCGGCCGTCCAATAATCATCCTCATACAAGCCAAAATATTTCATGCCAAAAAAATATGCAATAAAAACAATAACTGCAAAAAACAGAAATATTAGAATATTATGCCTGAAATTATTTTTCATATTTTGTTATTTATTGTAATCATTTTTGGTGTTTAAGAAGGTAAATATACAAAGTTTCATTTAATGAGGAATCAAGTTTCAATAGAACAAAAAACCATTTGGTAAAAAAAATATTTTTCTTAGTCTAAGATTTTATTTCGTTGATAAAAAATAATTGACAAATAAAAGCAAATAAATATAACTTCGAGAGGTTTTTAAACGTATGCTTTGCAATAACTAAAATTCTTCTAATAATTTAAAATTCATTCAGTATGAAAAAACAGTACCTTATTTTATTGTTAATTATTGGTTTTGGATTGTTCACTACAAGATTTGCCTCTGCGCAGATTATTCTTGGGAACAATCCCGATGCAACATTTGTTCTAAACAGGGCAAATGCTTATCAGTTCAACGCTACTGCTACTCCTGATGATGAAGTATATACCCTTCTTACTTCAAGACCGGGTATGACCATTAACTCAAGTACAGGTTTAATTACCTGGGCTCCCTCCAGCATTTATGACGGAGGTAAAGTTATTGTTCAGGTTGCCAATACCGGAAACAGCAGAACAGACACAATACTGTTTTATGTAACAGAAGGTGTGCAGTGTTTACCCGGTACCATGGCATACTGGAAGCTTGATGAAGCCGAAGCCGGAACAGGCCAGACAACATATTTTGATAGTAAAGGTACTCACAACGGCACTGAAGTAGGTAGTCTTCAGGATAGTATTGGGAAAGTAAATCGCTCAAGAAAATTCACCGGTTCTGAAGGTTCTGGAATCACTGTTACTGACCATGCAGATTTTCGTATGGCCGAGGGCGAAAGTTTCTCGGTTTCGCTTTGGTTTAAGCTTACTACCACCGACCTAACCAGCGGTTCAAATAACATCGTATTAATGGGTAAAGACGAAGGATATCCCGGCAAACATTGGTGGGTAGGTTTTGATAGAACAACCACAGATTTGACTTTTGGAGTACGTGATGCTTCATTAAATTTTATTGACGCACATATAAAAGGTTATGAGCTGGATGCTCAACAATGGTATCACTTGGTATGTCAATATGATGCAAATAGTGATCTGTTAAAGTTATATTTGAATAATTCACAATCATATGATGGAGTATTAAACAGAACTTTCGCTGCTACTGATGATTTAATGGCTAATGATAATCTTTCTATCGGATATCTGGAGCAATCTTCAGGTTGGGATTTCCCATTTAATGGTTCTATTGACGAAATTCTATTCTTTAAAAAAGCTATCTCAACAAATGCAATTGACTCTTTATATGATGCAGGATTAAACGGCCTTCCTGCATGTCCGAATGGAAACTCTGCTCCAATATTTTCTTCCGACCCAGTAACCAGCATAAACCAGGGAAGCCTTTATTCATACAAGGTTAGCGTAAGCGATATAGATGCTGATGCTTTGGTTGTTACAGATTCAATACCTTCATGGTTATCCTATAACAGTGGCATGAAGACTTTAACAGGCACACCTACCAATGCCAATGTTGGAATACACCCTGTAACCCTTAGGGTTAGCGATGGTAAAGTTACTGTACGGCAGAAATTCAACATTACGGTTGTTAATATAAATGACGCACCTGTTATCACATCAAGTCCGGTTCTAACCATAGACGAAGAACAAGCTTATTCTTACACGGTTACAGCAACTGACATTGATGCCGGCGATGTGCTCACTTACTCATTGACCGAGAAACCGGAATGGTTGTCTGTGAATGCCTCTAC
>JAFGPL010000169.1 GCA_016936215.1 Bacteroidales bacterium | reverse complement strand
GATTGAAAAACAAGAAATAAAAGGTCCTTCCGGAAATCTGATCAAACTTGAAATGTTCACGCATGGTGCATTGTGCATGTCAATTTCAGGCAAGTGTTATCTGAGTTTGCATAATCATAATTATTCGGCTAACCGTGGCGCTTGCCTCCAGGATTGCAGGAGGGCATATACAGTAAGGGAGAAAGAAACAGGTATTGAGTTGGATATAGACAACGAATACATCATGTCTCCCAAAGATTTATGCACGATACATTTTTTAAACAGGATGATTGATGCAGGTGTAAGGGTATTTAAAATTGAAGGCAGGGCACGTCCCCCCGAATATGTTAAAACAGTTGTTTCTTGTTATAATGAAGCGTTGAATGCGGTATTTGATGGTACCTATAACAAAGATAAAATTGAAGCGTGGAACAAAAGGCTTTCTACAGTTTTTAACCGTGGTTTCTGGGATGGCTATTATCTTGGACAAAAACTTGGGGAATGGAGCGGGGTATATGGTTCTAAAGCAACCAAAAAGAAAGTATATGTAGCAAAAGCAATGAATTATTTTAGTAATATAAAAGTTGCGGAATTCCTTTGCGAAGCCGGGGATATTAGCATCGGGGATGAAATAATTATTACAGGCCCGACAACAGGTGTAATCGAAACGAGAATTAATGAAATTCGTGTTGATTTGAAAAATGTTGATAAAGCATTAAAAGGACAGAGATTTTCAATACCAATCAAAGAAACTGTTAGAAGATCAGATAAACTATTCTTATGGGTGGATACCGGTAAATACATGCTTTAAAAGTATTTTCATACATTTCATTTTTTTCGTTAACTGATAATATATATATTTGTTGCCGGTTCTGAAGTGAAGTATGAGTTTTATTTAAAAATCCTGACGGGATTAATTTGCTTCAGGAACCGGATAACTTTTTTTTAATACACTTTTGTACAAAAACTTACTATTCCCGTCAGGATATATCACAATATCTTATAAATAAACCGCTGAATTAATGTTTGATATATTATTAAGTAACATTTTTTCCTTTTTAAACTCTTTATAGAAATATCTTTTAATCTCCAACGCCCTTTCCAGTGTTTTATCATGGTCGTAAATCCTTATAACATCCTCAGGTCCTGTAAAACGGTTGATAACCCCAAGGGCAGCATCAAAATTCGAATTGTTCAGATTTGATTTGACACGTTTGATAAAATAATCAAACAATTTCCAGTTAAGCTGTATAGGAATGTTGATATAAAACTTTTCCCCTTCTGAAAGATCCCTGTAAATACCTTCTTCAATTTCGATAATTCTGAAATGTTTGAAGACCTTTATTTTTGCTTCGGCATTTATTTTTTTATAAGCCAGGAATTTAATATCGTTTTTTTTATAGAACTCTTGAATATCAATAAGTATTCTATCGGCTTTAAGCCTTTTAATCCGGATGCAGGGAAAAATGTTGTTTTGCAGAATAATTTCACCAATACTCGAACAACATTCAATTATACTTTCATTGTTAAGAGCTTTTGCAATACGTTCAAGCTTTTCAGGAAAATATCGGTACATCAGCACCAGGTAGTATGATTGAAGAGGTTTTTTTAATTCGTCGGGCTGCTGTTCCTGTTTAAAACCCGGGAAAGGCTTTTTATTGGTAAGAACAAGTGATCCGGGCAGAATATCATATTCCACATTTGATAACACTTCCATTTTGGTAATGTTACCGGTTGTTTCTATTATTGATTGTGTTTTCATAATGAAGTTATTATTGGAAAGGCAATGGTTCAAGTCAAAAGAAATCGGAAAGGAAATACAGGTGATAAGTATGATGAAATATACGAAATTTTTCGCTGTAAATCAAGTTTAAGAAGACAAAAATTGCAGATAGATTATAAAACGCTCGTATCAATTGAAAACAGGAGCTGAGGATAGAGTTTTCGATATTCAGGAATATATGATAGCCTCAGGCCGATGGAAAAAGGGAAAAAAAACCTTAGAAGATGCACATCTGATATTATTTCCAATCCGAGGGATAAATATTTACTGTTTTTGTAAGGTTTCCAGCCATCATTTTTTAATTCCGAAATTTTTTTACCATAGGCAAAATCGCTGAACAGGTTAGTCCTGATTCTTTTCATAAACATAATTGAATTTATTGAAAAATCAGGATATGCAAAAGGAAAGGCGTAATCAACTGAAATTTTAGATAATGATTCGGTATAAAATGCCCTCGTCACGAAGGAATATCCACGCGGTAGTGAAATCCTGTTGAAAGGAAAATAATATTTACTTGTATTTTGATACTGCTGGCTACCGGTTAATTTTATACGATGATGTTTTAATAATCCGGGACTGTATGATGTTATAGTTGTACTTAAAAAATGGCCATATTCATTGCCTTGAAAAGGTGAATGAGAGTATGTAAGATATATCAACTGGCCCCATTTCGGAAGGATATCCATGCGGCTTTGTTTTAGAAACCGGTAGAATGTTAATTTATAATGAATTATAAAAATTCCTTTTCTTAAATGATCATTAAAATAAAGTGTGTTTTCATAATCTGTCCTTATCTCGGGCATTAAAAATTTCAGGTATTTATTGTTATAAAACCTGAATGGTATATAACTTCCTGCACTTATTGCTTTATAAGTATAAACACTGTCAACAGGTATAACATCTTTCGGTAGTTCGTGCATTTTATTCAGTCCTCCGATTGTTGCAGAAATGTCTATTACCGGGTAGAATCCACTGAATGTTAATTTTGGTTTGAATTTCAAGTATTTATTTTCATAACATAAACCAAAAGATGATATAGAGGTATTTAATAAATTTTGAGATAATAACATAATACCTGGATAAACTTTAACATCTGATACATTTCCCGGATCAGGATCGGTATAAAAGGGAGCCCATGTATGGATATGAAAAAGGTTCCCGATGCGCGAGTATGGTTTACTTAAATAAGAAGTATCTTTGAAATTGCTCTTTTGAAAACCACCGCTTTCTTTTTCAGCAATTGTGGTGGCCCAACCGGTTTTAAAATATTGAATATCAGAAATTGAATTCCAGGCTTCAGGCATTAATTTTATTTTCACAGGTTTATAGCCGTTACTGGTATATTCAGAAAACCAAAGAGTATCGCTGTTTAACTGCGTATAAGGGTCAAATGCCCCAAACTTTGAGGAAGTTATTTGAAAAATCCGGTTGTCTGAAAGGTTAAGGGCATATATGTTATCTATACCACTGTAACCGGCTGAGTATAACAGGTAGTTTTTCCAGACTGTTAACTGTGAGATGTTTTCAATACCGGGTTGGGTTAGTTTTTTCCAATCATTTGTTCTTATGTCAATAATATAGAACATTTTACCGGTATGAACAGTTGTGAAAACCACAATAATGGAATGGTTATCATACCAAACAGGAAAGTTCATATGGCCTTTTGCGGGGCCAGCAATTTTAAGCAACTCACTCCCGTTTACCGCGCTGATAATTACCAGTGAACTATTATTGGCAGGGTCAGTTTCAATTACAGCAATTTGTTGATTATCTGGTGATAAGCATGGTGAAAAGTAACGTGTTTTTCGTGTAAGGGTTTTTGCTTTTCGATTTTTAAGATCGAGGGATTTTATAACAGAGTAATTTCTTTGTTCCCACCGAAGATCATAGATTATCTCATCCCATACAATTCTTTCATCTCCGCATGATAGCCTTTCTTCATATAGTATTCCCGGAACATGTAATACCTGCTCATTGCCTTTGTTGTCAATTTTAACAATTTCGGGAATATTGTCAATGCTGCTTTTAAGCGCGATTACAGACCCATTTTTATATACATGCGGAAATCTATAGCTTGTATAATATCTGTTTTCTTTTGTTTTGATTTTTTCATATTCGATAGTGGCAAACCCTGTTTCAGTTTTTTTCCAGATTGATTTCAGTGTATCAATTGTTCCAATGTACAAGTCATTTAGTCCTGAATGATAAGTTTTCTTAAAAAAGTGGTTCAATGCCCATGGTCGAAGTGGATTTTTGCCAACCTGGTTAAGGGCCTTTTCCCATACATCATTGCCATATTTGATTCTGGCAAAACCAGTCATATAAAATCCCAGTTTGTAATAATCAGGCACGAAATGTTTATATGAACCAAAATATAGCTTGTCATAAGAAGGCTTTTTGCATGAATCTGAAAGATAACTTCTGAAAGGCATTTCGAAGGAGGGCAGCGAACCTCTTCCCACGCCTGTAAAACCTTCGGTGATAACTGCATCGCCTTCATTAACCCATAGCGGGACTTGCATTACCGGGATTCCTATCGCTGCCTGACCACCTAACAATGTTAATATTTTTGAGAACCCGGAATTAAGTTTATTGACCTGTAAAACATGCCGGTATTCATGAAAAGCCAGTCCCTGGATCCAATCCTGCGAATGATATTCACGGGACGGTGTTGTAACAATTTCCATTCGTTTTGGCGCCCAGGTAACAAAGCCATTTGAAATTACACTCTGATTATGAAAAATAATATTGATTTTAGATGATTTTGCATTCATTGAATTATTCAGATACACGAAATTTAATTCTACCAAAGATGCAAAACTGTTCGCTTCATATTCTGCGGATGTGGGAAAAATCATTTTAAGATGGTCAGTTTCAAAATATCTCCATTTTACCCCAAAAGGTTCATTACCTGAAGAAAAGAATTGTCCCGATACAACTGAAAAGGAATTTAAATAAATAAATATTGAAATAAAGATTATTTTTACAAACCATTTCATGTGATAATGAATTTTCATTATTGCAAAGGTTACAAATATTTTCATTTCATTTTTGTGGCAAAAATTATAATCTGACAATACAATAAACCATTGGCTGTAATGTTAAGTTATACATTAGTTTTCATTTTCGATTGTTGTAACCATTAATTACAGTTATATCAAAAGGAAATTATTAATTTTGAAGCACAGCGTAAAGAAAAAATCAAAGAAGTGAACGAATCACAAAGAAACAGGCTCAATGGAATTCTTGGTACAGTTATTTTTCATCTCATAATCATATTGATTTTTTTTGTAATCAAACTTGGTGAGGCAAGAAAAAAACATGCAGAAACATTACAAATAGAATTTTTGAACGAGCTCGTGAAAATTGAAGAATACCTTGCAGAAAAAGATCCGTTGCCCGATTATATTCCTTCACTTGATGATCAGTCGGTTAGAAATATTGCTGTAAATGTAGCAGAAAAGTTGAACCATGAGATCAGCACAGAAAAGTACCTTGAAGAGGTAAAGGAAGAACTGGGTATTGAAGAATTAAACCAGCAACTTGAGAGAGAAATACCTGAAGATAATTCACCACAGTTTGTTGAAGAACCTGATGAAAAAACAAAAGAAATAAAACCGAAAGAAGAGCAATATAAAGGCAAAACAAGAATTTCGGTAAATATGCCAAACCGTTCTATCAGGCGACAGCATGTACCCATATATAAATGCGAAATAAGTGGTATTGTGGTGATTAACATTGTGGTAGACCAAACAGGTAATGTTATCAGCGCTGATTATTCAGGTAGTTCCAATACCCGCGATGAATGCCTGATTGAAGAAGCTAAAGCCTCTGCTTACAGGTTTCTTTTTAGTGCCGATCTTAAAGGTGAACCACGGCAAAGAGGAACCATCACATTTGAATTTTTGCCACAATAATTATAACTATTACATATGAGTGAATGTATCAATAAGCTTTTTTTGCTTAACGGAAATTTTATAGAATCTGGTCATTTTAATGATAACCAGGTAAATAAAGGCATATCATTTTATGAGGTTATCAGAATTATGCAAAACCGCTACCTCTTTTTTGAAGACCATACCGAAAGGCTTAGAAATTCGATCGAAATATTTGGAATAAAATATAAAATTAATATTGAATATATTAAAGATTATTTATTAAAGTATTTAATAAAAACTAAACTGACAGAAGGCAATGTTAAAGTTGTTTTGTCTTTTAGTGATACTTCAGATAATAATCCACAAGTTTTTGTTTACCAGATTAAACATTACTATCCAAATGTGAATGATTATACCGCAGGTGTATCACTTTTGCTGGCAAATGCTGAAAGGGTGGTACCAAATGCGAAAACAATCAACATGAGCATAAAAAAAATAGCTGCTGATAAGTTGAATAAAGCAAAATACTTTGAAACACTTCTGGTTAATAAAAAAAATAAAATTACTGAAGGCAGCAGGTCAAATGTTTTTTTTACCAGTGCAGATACCCTGTTTACAGCCCCTGATTCTGAAGTTCTTTGCGGTGTTACCCGAAAACATGTATTGGAATTATGCACTGAGAAAAAAATTCCGGTTAATTTCGAGCTTGTTGATGTTGATTCGTTACCCTGTTTTGATGCTGTTTTTATCACAGGTACTTCTATCAAGTTACTCCCGGTTAAGGAAATTGATAATCTTAAATACAATGTTCAAAACAATTTTATACGAAAACTCATGCATTATTTTGATGAACGAATTCAAAATTACATAAAGGTCTAAAGTTGGTCATTATGAACAGTTGTTTCATCTTTCAATATTTCTTTTTCTTCATTTGGACTTAAAAGTTTTTGATACTGTTTCTTTCCCGATGCAATTTCAATTGCTTTTTTTACCTGCTGGTCATTTCTGAGCGAGGCACGTATCCGTCCTTCCTGGTAATAGTAACGGCTAATAATCTCTTCGGTAAGGTATTCAGTTATTTCATCTTTAAATGTTACAAGATCTTTGTTTTTATCATGGGCAATTTTTTTTGCCAGCGCATCAAATTCTATTTTGGAATGATCGTAATACTTCTCCTGTTGTGCAACTTTAATAAGTTCTTCAAATTTTTTATCACTGTTCGTGGTATAGTCAAAATCCTGGTTACTCAGAAAACTAACAAAATCATTATAAACATTATCAGATAAATTAAAGGAATCAATTGAAGTAATACTACCATATTTTGCAGCAAAAATGGTAGCATAATCAAAAAGCAGGTTTTTTGTATACAGACTAATGGCTATCTGGCTTGGCATCTGATCTTCGACGATTAAATCTGGAGTGATGCCTCCGCCATCATAGACTTTTCTGCCATTGCGTGTTTTAAACTCAGAAATAAGTGAATCGGGGATATAACCAACACTACCATCATCGTTACGGTGGGTATAATCGAGGGCCTGTATACACCTGCCGCTCGGAATATAGTATTTGGCGGTGGTAACTTTAAGTTGGGTATTGTAGCTTAAAGGCCTGGTTGTTTGCACCAGCCCTTTGCCAAAAGTACGCTGACCTGCTATAACAGCCCTGTCATAATCCTGCATTGCACCAGCAACGATTTCAGAAGCCGATGCCGATCCCCTGTCAACAAGCACAACCAAAGGAAGAGTGGTATCAACAGCCAGTTCCTTGGTTTTATATGTGTTGTCCCATTGTTTTACTTTACCTTTTGTAGAAACAATTTCTTTGCCTTTTCCGATAAATACATTAGAAACATTAACGGCTTCAATAAGCAATCCCCCGGGGTTGCCCCTTACATCAAGAATTACCGAAGAAATATTTTGTTTTTTAAGGTTTATTAATGCATTTCTTACTTCTGTTCCGGCATCTTTGGTAAAATTTGCCAACCTGATATACCCGGTATTATTTTGTAAAATACCGTAATAAGGAACATTTTTAATGGTTATTTTTTCCCTTGACAATGTTTTTTCGAGCATACCTGTATTGCCAAACCTGCTGATTTTGAGTTTTAAACTGGTACCGGGTGTGCCTTTGAGCATTTCACTAACTTCACTTACACTTTTATTTTCAACTAATTGGCCGTCAATGCTCACAATGGTATCACCTGCTTTTAGCCCTGCCTTTTGTGCAGGAAAACCTTCGTAGGGTTCTGAAATAATAGTCATTTTTCCTGCTTTACGGATTAATGCGCCAATACCACCATACTCGCCCGTGGTCATAAATGCAAAATCATCCATTTCAGATTCCGGAATAAAAGAAGTATAAGGGTCAAGAGATTTAAGCATACCATTGATACTTGAACTGATAAGCTTTTCAGGGTCTGTTTCATCTACATAATACATATTCAGTTCACGGAAAAGTGTAAAAAATATATCGAGGTTCTTGGCTATTTTAAAGTCCCTGTCGTCTATATATACAAAGCCGAAAGTCAGAATTATGGAGAACAATGCAATGATTACCACTGCAATCTTTTTTGTTAATGAGATTTTCTTCATATGCATATCATTTATTTCAAAGATGCAAATTTACTGGATAATACTTTTTAATGAGTGTAAAAAACTCTAATAATTGTTAATTAAGGATAAGATCATAATTTTGTTCAGATTTTCAACAAATATTTATGAGAACGGTTATCCAAAGGGTTGAATTTGCAAATGTAACCATCAACGGTAAGCTTAAATCAGAAATTGGGAAAGGTTTACTTGTATTACTTGGAATTGAAGATGAAGATACCACCGGGGATATTGAATGGTTGTGCGGAAAAATTGCACGGTTAAGAATTTTTGAAGATGATAAAGGACTTATGAATTTGTCAGTAAATGAAGTAAATGGTGAAATTTTGGTGGTGAGTCAGTTTACCCTGCATGCCAGTGTTAAAAAAGGTAACAGGCCCTCGTTTGTAAGAGCTGCTAAGCCCGACAAGGCAATCCCGCTCTACCATTCGTTTATACAACAGCTTGGTACAGAACTTAATAAAGAGATTAAAACCGGTGAATTTGGTGCTATGATGAAAGTAAATCTTTTAAATGACGGACCGGTAACCCTGGTTGTAGATACCAAAAACAAAGAATAATGACACTAAATGAAGCACAGGTGGCCGTAGATAACTGGATTAGGAAATACGGCGTAAGATACTTCAATGAGCTTACCAATATGGCGCTTCTTACAGAGGAAGTTGGTGAATTGGCGCGCATAATTGCCCGTAAATATGGCGAACAGTCTGAAAAACAAGGTTCTTCTGGTAATCTTCAGGATGAAATAGCCGATGTGCTTTTTGTATTAATCTGTATTGCCAACCAAACCGGAACAGATCTTACACAGGCCTTTGAAAAAAACCTCGAAAAGAAAACCCTTCGTGACAGCGAGAGGCATAAGAAAAATCCTAAACTCTGATCTTGTTATTGTTTCAATGATACAGATAACAATCTGTTTTTTGTTGAAAACAAATCATGAATATGTTTCAAAAAGGCAGTGATTGCTATATTTTTGCAAAAAGAAAAATATGAAAGGTGTTCATCATTTCACAGCCGGTTTGTACTATTACCAGGACACCCTTCTTACTGTGCCAGCTTCAGTTAAAGTATCCCAGCAGGATGAAGGCCAGACCATAGTCGGGGTTGATTCTACGGGTATACCCTCAGAAAATGTTATATCCGGTAGCCGGCAAACCACGGTAAAATCAACGGCTGATTCGGTACCGCGCACCAGGAAAAAACCAGTTTTTCAGACATTGCAGGCTGCTAAACCACCAGCCGAGATCATTTCAGTACAAGCAGATATTAAACCGAAACAAGCGAATAGCGAAAAAGTTGCCTGGAAAACTTATTTTGAATTCAACAGTTTTTTATACAACGATTCAACAGAGTTATTGTCCAGGGAATTTAAAGATTCTGCTGCGATGATACCTGCAAAGCAATTTGTAAAAAGCCCTTCTGTTTTTAAAGAGAAGTTTAGTTCAAATATTGACTGGGTTTTCTGGATATTTATCATGATTGCGTTTCTTTTTGTCTGGATTAAAGTGTTTTATAAAAAATATATTTATAACCTGTTTAATGCAGTTATAAGTTTTTATGCCTCAACGAGGCTTTTTAATGAAAAAAACCTTATGATCACGCGTGTTTCTTTGGTGCTGAATTTTATTTTTGTTTTGTCGGTTTCACTTGTACTATTAAAAATTTCAAATTTTTATAACAAGATACCTGAGACATTTGACAAGGCAAGTTTTTTTCTGATCATTTTGAATGTCCTGATATTGTATATGGTACTTAAAACATTGATAATTAAATTAATAGGATATATTTTTTTGCAAGGTAACCTGGTAAATGACTATTTACATAACGCCAATATATACAATAAAATCCTGGGTATTGTATTAATACCATTTTTATTTGCAACTTTTTATACCGATCCGGAAATAGCTGAAATACTTTTGTACGTAATGGTAGTCATCTATTTTCTTTCGCTGGTTTTTAAAATAATTCGGGGTTTTCAAATAATTATTAAATATGATATTTTTATTTTCTATTCGATTTTGTACCTTTGTACGCTTGAAATTTTACCTTTGATAATCGGGTATAAATTCATTAATTCATTATACTAAAGTAAGTTATTAGTTAAAAGATCAGGTATGAAGATTAAAAAAATTCTTGTATCTCAACCCAAACCTGAAACTGACAAATCACCCTATTTTGAGTTGGCACAAAAAACTAATGTAAAAATTGATTTCAGGCCTTTTATACAGGTAGAGGGGGTAACCTGCAAGGAGTTCAGGGCACAAAAGGTAGATGTTTTGGCCCATACTGCGGTTATTTTCACGAGCAAGACTGCAATTGATAATTTCTTTAGGGTCAACTGTGAAATGAGGATTCTTGTGCCCGAAACAATGAAGTACTTTTGTGTTTCTGAATCTATTGCGTACTATCTGCAAAAATATATCATTTACCGTAAAAGAAAGATCTTTTATGGGAACGGCGAGTTTGCAGATATGATTGACATATTGAGCAAGCACAAAGATGAGAAATTTTTGGTGCCTTTATCAGATCAGCATAAAAAAGAGATACCGGAATTATTGCATAAAAACTCTATTAAACACACCATTGCCATCTTGTATAAGACGGTAAGCAGTGATTTATCTGACCTTTCTGCCATTAATTACGATGTTCTGGTATTTTTCAGTCCTTCAGGGATTAAATCATTGTTAAAGAATTTCCCCGAATTTCAGCAGAATGATATAAAGATTGCTTCTTTTGGGGCGCACACAGCCCAGGCCGTGAAAGAAGCCGGGCTAAGACTTGACCTTCAGGCGCCGCTGCCTGAGGCACCTTCAATGACAATGGCCTTGGAACAGTTTATTCTGGAGCATAATAAGCAATATAAATAGTGTCTGTCTTTAAAGCCCTCATACTTCGTTGCGCTCGTCCTCAAAAAGGTCATTTACGCATGGTAAACTCCCTTTTTCCGGACTTCACGCGCCTCGTCTGCGAACTTTAAAGAACAGCCACACGACTTTATGGACATACAATAAATAGTTGTTGGTCTAATTCAGCTTTGCGCATTGCATTTTTTTTGGTGTGAAAATGTTCATCTACACCAGTAAACTGCACTTTTTCAGGCTTTGATACCTGCCTTTTAAGAACCACACTTAATGGATTAGCGCAAAACAGATGCTTTCAACGATAATAAGCTAACTATGCTGTTTTATTTACTATAAAATTGAAAGGGATTTCAGTCAGGGAATGATAAATCTGTCCTAATTCGAACATTGGCTCATCATCTGTGGTATAGTGCCAGTTGATGACAACTTTTTTACCTCTTTGTTTCATTTTTTCAAAAATGCTGAAGACTTTCAGCATATATTTTTCAGAATGGCAATTGATATATTCAAAATGAATATCCACAATAGTGCCATTATGAGCTGTTACAGCATAATTTTCCAGGATAAGTAATAATTCATGGTAAAAATTAATATTATGCGTTGGAATTGACCTGCCAAGGATTTTTATATGCCCCTCTCTTATTTTTACTGAAGGTGTTGTCCCGGTGCTTTCAAGAACTCTGTTCATATCAATGTAGCCTTTAACCTTGTATACGGGGGCTTTTTGGAAAGGTTGACCGACCCGTAATGATATAAATCATCGTATAGGGTTATATTTTTCGCAACAATTTAAAATAGGTCGCCGTACATAAAGACAGTTAATTTCTCATAAACACAATTATGGAAAACAATAACGGGCAGAAAAAACTAAAGCTTTGTAAGCGGTGCAAGAAAAATCTCTCGAAAGATATAATTTGCACAGCTTGCAAAGTTGAACTCCTGAACAACTACGATTCAAAAATTGACTGGCAGACCGCTTTTGAAATTGAACGTATTCAACAAGCTGCGATGCGTTACATTGACAGCGATAATCAATAAATTATCAGGTTTTAAATCAAATAATCAGCATAGCATCCCCGTAGGTTCCAAAACGGTATTTTTCCTTTACTGCAAGTTTATATGATTCGAAGAGAAACTCAAAACCTGCAAAGGCCGAAACGGTCATTAAAAGGGTAGAATAGGGGAGATGAAAATTAGAGATCATGCATGTGGGAACATTAAACTCATAAGGTGGAAAGATGAATTTATTAGTCCAGCCGTCATAAGGTTTAAGGTATCCGTTGGTAGAAACCGAACTTTCGAGAGTCCTTAATACTGTTGTTCCAACGGCACATACCTGTTTTTTATCGTCTTTGGCGTTATTCACGGTTTCAACAGCTTCATTCGGAATAATTATCCTTTCCGAGTCCATTTTATGTTTGGTAAGGTCTTCAACATCTACGGTTCTGAAATTACCAAGACCTACATGAAGCGTGATTTCTGCAAAATGGACACCATTGATTTCAAGCCTTTTCAGAAGTTCACGGCTGAAATGAAGTCCTGCGGTTGGCGCTGCAACAGCCCCTTCGTGTTTGGCAAAAACTGTCTGGTATCTTTCACGGTCTTCCGGTTGAACTTCTCGCTTAATGAATTTTGGAAGAGGGGTTTCACCCAAACGGTATAAAGTTTGCTTAAACTCATCATAATCACCGTCAAACAAAAATCTTAACGTTCTGCCCCTTGAGGTGGTATTGTCAATAACTTCAGCTACCAGGATATCATCTTCACCGAAATAAAGTTTATTTCCAATCCTGATTTTTCTGGCAGGGTCAACCAAAACATCCCACAGACGTTGTTCTTTATTTAATTCCCTTAACAGAAAAACTTCAATTTCAGCCCCGGTTTTTTCTTTATTGCCATATAAACGTGCCGGAAATACTTTGGTATTGTTAAATACCATTACATCATCCTCCTGAAAATAATCAACTATTTCTTTAAAAATCTTGTGTTCGATTTTTCTTTTAGCCCTGTTTAGGACCATTAATCTCGATTCATCCCTGTTATCAGCAGGATATTTGGCAATTAAGTCGTCTGGTAAAGTGTATCGGAACTGCGATAATTTCATCTGTTTATATTTTTAGTTATCCCCAAAAAATTCCCCCCTTATACGGGCAAGTTTGCAAAATGTTACATTATTTTTAAATAATTTTCAAAATCGTTGATTGATAATGAGTTATCAATATTAAAATCACCTATTTCTGTTCTTTTTAAAGCGCCAAGATATGCCCCTGTGTTTAACTTTCTTCCGATATCCCTGGCTAATGAACGGATGTAAGTTCCTTTACTGCATTTAACTCTTATTTTCAATACAGGCGATTTAAAATTTATTATATCAATATTATAAATTGTAATCGTATTTTTCTTCATTTGAATATCTGTGCCTTTTCTTGCGTATTCATAGGCTCTTTTTCCATCAATTAATTTGGCCGAATATATAGGTGGTTCCTGTTCATAGGTACCCATAAAGTGATTTATTAAATGATTAAGTTCATCATATTGTATATCTGGAACATTATATTTATGATCAATTTCAGTTTCAAGATCAAAAGATGGGGTGGTGGCCCCGAGAACAATTTCTGCTTCATAAACTTTTGCAAGGTCCTGGTAATGATCAATTGTTTTGGTTGCTTTACCGGTACAGATAATCATAAGTCCCGTGGCCAGCGGATCTAAAGTACCTGCATGGCCGACCTTTATTTTTTTTATACTGAGCTTTTTCAGGATTGCCCCCCGTAACTTTTTTACAAGGTCAAAAGAGGTCCAGTAAAGAGGTTTGTCGAATAAAAGAACTTCTCCGTTAATGAAATCAAACCTTTTTATATCAACCATATTAACTGAAAATTATTGCCACTATACCTGCAATCAGGCAATAAGCTGCAAAATAAATCAATTTGCTTCTTTTTACAATATTAATCATCCATTTACAGGCCAGCCATCCTGAAAAAAAGGCAGCTAAAAATCCAACAATTAAGGGCATAACTTCAGAAGTATCTTTTACCATCTGGCCCGAAAAAATATCGAGCAGGTTTTTTCCGATTATTGGTATGAGTACCATTAAGAATGAAAATTTTGCAACATCTTCCCTTTTATTGCCAAGAAGCAGACCTGTAGAGATGGTTGCACCGGAACGGGATATTCCGGGTATTACTGCTATGGCCTGGGCAATACCGATGATGAATGCATGGGCAAAACCGATTTCCTTCTTATTTGTCCTGCCAAAATGTGTAAACCCTAAAAGCAGGGCTGTAACGAGCAACATTAAACCAACAAGCAGCAAGTTGCCGTTAAAAAGTGATTCAATTTTTTCTTCGTAAAGCAGGGCAAGAATTAAGACAGGAATACATGATATAATAAGTTTTGCCACATATTGTGTAGAACTGTTCCATCTGAAACCAAATACTTCTTTAAACAACCCGGCAATTTCTTTATAAAAAACTACAATGGTGCTGCAAACGGTTGCACCATGCACAACAATGGTAAATGTAAGGTTTTCTTTTATTTCTGTGCCCAGTAACACTTTCCCTATTTCAAGGTGGCCGCTGCTGCTTACAGGCAGAAATTCGGTAAGGCCCTGTATTATGCCTAAAATAAATGCTTCAAACCAGGTCATATATGGTTATTTAATAAATAAAAACTTCGGGAGTATTTATAATCCTGCAGTTTATCTTACAATGAATATTTTTTTCTCAGTTAATCTTTTACTTCAACTTCTTTTTGTTTTTTCATAATAGCCCAGATTTCAAAAAGAAATCCGGCAAGTACAATAACCGGGGCAAGCGTTATTCTTCTGAAACTGAATATTTCATCGCCATTAAATACATTAGGGTCTTCTGTTCTGCCGCCGAGCATAAGTATAAAACCAAATACAATGATGGCAATTCCTGCCAGCATTAAGACATAATTTTCTTTACGCAGTGCAAAGTCCGGGGATCCCGTATCTGCTTTAGTTTTTGTTACCATACTAAATATATAATTTATCGGTTTTAATATTAAGATACTTATTTACAGCAAAATATGTTGACATCCAATTAATAAATATTCCAATGATCAATACACCCGAAAATAAAACTGCCAGAATGGTATAATCTCTAAATCCGATTATGCCATCCAGTTCATTCTGAAGAAAATATATCATTGCACTGAGCATTGCAACTGCAACAATTGCCCCGAAAAAACCCTGTATAATACCCGTAAACAGGAAAGGTCTTCTTATAAAACCATGTGTTGCACCTACAAGTTGCATGGTCCTTATAAGAAAGCGTTTTGAATAAATTGCGAGGCGTATGGTATTGTTTATCAAGGCAAAGGCAATAAGAAATAATATTCCACTGATTATCAATATAAAAAGGCTTATTCTTTTCACGTTTTCATTAATCAGGTGAACCAAAGATTTCTGATAGTGTACCTCTTTGATCTCGGTAAATTGCTGTAAATCTTTTTCAATCATCGCAATGCTGTCTGAGTTGGCATACTTTGCATATAATTTAACATCAATTGACGGAACAAGGGGATTGAATCCCAGGAAATCAATAAAATTTTCACCGATTTCTTCCTGAAAATCCTGTGCAGCCTGCTCGGCGGTAACGTACATTGTTTCCTTCACATAGTGTTTTGTATCGAGGATTTTTTGTATATGAAAGGCGTCAGCTTCTTTAATACCTTCGCGTAGGAAAACGGTAAACCCGATATTCTCTTTCACAAAATCAGACAGTTTTCTTGCATTTAAAACCAGAAAACCAATCAACCCGAGCATAAACAACACCATGGAAATGCTTACCATAGAAGTAATATATGAGCCAAACAACCTGCGCTTTATGTGTTTTACTTCGCCTGTGTGCATGTGGTTTGTTTAAAAGGTGCTAAGATACTAATAATTGGTATAAAAAATTTTTTGGTAAAATGTTAAAAATTCAGAAACCACTTGAAAGAAACAACCGGGACCCAACCAAAATATTTTACCTAATCAAGTATTTCTATCCATCCGAATTTATCTTCTGCATCACCGGTTTGGATAGATGTTAACCAGTTATAAAGCTTTGTAGAAACAGGCCCGGGTTTGCCGTCTTTACAATAGTCATAAAAAATGTTTTGAACAGGATCAACAATTTTTCTTATGGGTGTAATAACGGCGGCTGTTCCGCAAGCGCCAACTTCTTCGAAAGTAGGCAATTCTTCTATGGGTATCGGGCGTCTTTCTACTTTCATACCCAGGTCTTTGCACATATCAATAAGGCTCATATTTGTGATAGAAGGCAATATAGACCGGGATTCGGGTGTAACATAGGTATTGTTTTTAATTCCGAAGAAATTTGCAGGCCCTGCTTCGTCAACATATTTTTTTTCTTTTGCATCAAGGTAAAGTGTTGTGGCAAATCCTTTTTCGTGTGCCAGTTCAAGCGAGGTAAGACTGGCTGCATAATTACCGCCTACCTTAAAACAACCGGTACCCAACGGGGCAGCACGGTCAAAATCCCGGCAGATCATTATATCTACAGGTGAAAACCCTGATTTGAAATAAGGGCCAACAGGTGTAACAAAAACCATAAACATATATTCTTTTGATGGTTTAACACCTACTTCAGCCCCTGTGCCCAGAAGCAGGGGCCTGATGTAAAGAGATGCACCGTGACCATAGGGAGGAACAAAACGTTCGTTTAACCTGATTGTGGTAAAAATAGCTTTTTTGAAAAGTTCTTCGGGCACGACAGCAAGTTTTATTCCTTTGGCCGTGTCATACATTCTTTTAGCATTGTTCTTCCATCTGAAAACGCGGATTTTTCCATCTTTTCCCCGAAATGCCTTCATGCCTTCAAACGCCTCCTGCCCGTAATGTAAACATGTTGCTGCCATGTGCATCACAATATATTCGGATGAGGAAATTTCCAGTTCTCCCCATTTTCCATCTTTGTAATAACACCTTACATTGTAATCGGTATTAATATAACCAAAGGGCAGATTTTTCCAGTCGGTAATGTTCATTGTTTATAAATTGTTAATTAATTGATTTTCTGTAAAAATTTTTAATCTTAGATATCGTGTGTTAAATTATATATCTTGTTAATATCACCGTGAATATAAATTTTCTGTTAAAATATTATACGGTTCAAAAATAGTTAATAACCCCAATTCCTGCAATTGGATGAGTGAATAAAACATTATTTAACCCGAATTATTCATCCGTTTTCTTTCAACATATTGCTTAATCAGCATGTCCCGATTTCGGGAAGGTTAACCACTATAACACTATGCTTAAAGGTATGAATAATAGCGGTTAAATTGCATGGTATGGTTGTCTATCAAGAAAACTTCATCAAAAATGAATCAAAATAACATTATAAAACGTACAATCACACAATTTCTTTGATAATAAAGCGTATATTTTTAAAGATTCATATCAAAGTAATCTAATTATTTTTTATTTTTATTGTTTGTAATTTAACCTGTTTAACACTCAAAACCTGAAACCCATGGAATACAGCAATTTAATTTTAGTTACCTGGGACTTTACTGAAAAGAATGTGTTCGCGCTGGAACATGCTATTAACATGGCCAAGCATATCAAGCACGATATTGCTTTAATACACATCGTTAAAAAAGAATCGGAAATTAAAGATGCCGAAAAAAGAATTTCAGATGAAGTCGCGCAGAAGTTTAAAGACATTGATGTTAAGCCGAATATTATTGTTAAAGCAGGAAATATTTTTACCACCATTGTGGAACTTGCCGATGAAATAAAGGCAAGGATTGTTGTAATGGGAACACATGGTATTAAGGGTATGCAGAAATTTCTGGGAAGCTGGGCCTTAAAAGTTATTGCCGGCTCAAAATCACCTTTTATTGTTGTACAGGACCACCCCCAAAAAGAATTGTACCGCGATATTGTAATACCAATCAACTACCGGAAAGAGAATAAAGAAATTATAAACTGGGCAAACTATTTTTCAAAAAGTTTTGGTGTTAAGTTTCATATTTTTTATGCAAAGAATACAGATGCAAATTTTGTTAAGGGTGTTGAATCAAACATTCTTTTCATAAGTAAATATTTTGACCAGAAGGGTATCAAGTATGAAATGAAATCTGCATCGGGTACCAAAGAATTTCAAAATGAGGTTGTTGAATTCACCAAAGAAATTAATGGCGATGCCATCATGCTTATTACTACAAGGGATATTGGTTTTGCCGACTATGTATTGGGGGCGCAGGAGCAATATATTATTGCCAATGGGGAACAAATACCCGTAATATGCATCAATCCTAAGCCGGCCAAACTCGGAGGTGGATTTAGCGCTTCGGGGGGATGATAAAAAAAAAAATATTATCTATTTTTGAAAAACAAGGATATTGTCCTTGTTTTTTTGTTTTTAAGAAATTAGAAAATGAAGCTAATATTTGCAACAAATAACCGATATAAGTTTGAAGAGATAAAACATGCCCTGGGGGGTTTTTTTCAATTGATAAACCTTACCGATCTTGGGTTTGTAGGAGAAATACCGGAAACACATGATACCATTGAGGAAAATGCAGCGGAAAAAGCCCTGTTTATTTATAATAAATACGGTATAGACTGCTTTGCCGACGATACCGGGTTAGAAATTGATGTACTCTCGGGTGAACCGGGAGTCTATTCTGCCCGTTATGCCGGTGATAATTGTTCATTTGATGACAATATGGACAAAGTGCTTGAAAAAATGATATTTACCGATGACCGGAAAGCAAGGTTCAGGACAGTTATTGCGCTTATTGAAGGGGGGAACCTTAAGACATTTGAAGGAAGAGTAGAAGGAGAAATTCTTAAAACTAAGGTCGGATCGGGAGGTTTTGGATACGATCCGATATTTAGGCCTGTAGGATATAACCTTACCTTTGCACAGATGTCGTTGGATGAAAAAAATAAAATCTCGCACCGTGCAATAGCTGTAAACGAACTTGTAGAATATTTGAAAAATAGTTATGCAATAAAAAAATAAATTTCCAATTTCAACGTAGTATATTTATTTTAGATTATGCTAAGAATGAAGGATTACAAAATACACCTGTTTTTTTTCTTTACTTTTTGTATCAATGTTGCTATTAATGGTCAATTACCGAACGGGGTATGGCGCGACCATTTGCCATACTCGAATGCGCGCAGGATAGCAGAGGTAAACAACAAAATATTCTGTTCAACAACCGGAGGTTTATTCTCTTATAACAAAACTGATTTTGCACTTCAAAAATTTTCAAAGGTTAACGGCCTGGGTGATATTGGCATCACGGCCCTTAATTATAATGAAGGTTTACAGGTACTGGTTATAGGATATGATAACGGAAACATTGATATGATCAAAAACGATTCTGTTATTAACTTACCGGATATAAAACGAAAACTCATCATTGGTGATAAAGCAATTAACAACATACAGTTTATTAATAACTATGCTTATCTTGCATGTGGTTTTGGCATTGTGGTAGTTGATATTCAAAAAAATGAGTTTAAAGATACTTATCTTTTTGGCCCTAACGGCAACCAGATATTTGTAAACGATATAGCTACCGATGGCGAAAAAATATTTGCTTCAACAAATCAGGGTATTATTTCTGCTTACTTAAACAGTCCGAACCTTGTTGATTATAATTACTGGAATAAACTGTCCTCATTGCCTGATGAAAATGCAGAATATAAATCTATAGCCTATTTTCAGGGAAAATTACTTGCCATATATCAGAATCCGCTCACATCAAGTTCCGACATTATTGAAATTTCTAAAGATAGCTGGAAAACCTGGAGCCCGGAACCTTTGAATTACAGGGTTATTAATGTGCATAACAATTTGCTGGTACTGGTATCGGATTATAATTCACAGGTATATGATCAATCATTTAACCTTGTGTACCAGGCCGCGACTGTACTTCCACAATATGCATATTATGATAAAGATGGTATTTTGTGGATTGCAGATTCCCAAAAGGGATTGATGAAATCTGTAAACGGAGTGCTTTCAACAGATATTTATCCCAACGGGCCCAAATATATTGATGTTGGCGAGCTCGTTTACAGTAATGGCAAATTATGGGTGGGGTCTGGTAATGCAACCAACGTATACGATAATAAAGGGGCATATCTTTTTGAAAATGAGAAATGGACAAACATTAACCGTGAAACATTGCCACCATTAGAGGCTTTCGGCAGTATTAACAATATCGCGGCAGATCCTGCTGACCCGGGACATATATTTGGCGGGCATACCGGTCTGGGTGTGGTTGAAATAAAAGGGGATGAAGTATCTGTTTTTGATGAGACCAATAGTGTTTTTAAAACCATTGAAGGATACGGTCATGGATTTATTTTTGTTACCGGTATGAGCTTTGATACAGAGAATAACCTCTGGGTTAGCACAGATTATAGTGAAAATCCTGTTTATGTGCGCCGGCCGGATGGTAGTTGGGAGAATATTAAACTTAAATACGACGGGTTTGGATCGTTTACACGTATTGAAGATATTTATGCTTCTAAAACAGGTCTTATCTGGCTATTGATGTATCGTTTAGGAATACTTGTATTTCGGGAGAATGCAGATGGTTCGGTTTCTGAGAGATTTTTCACGGTCATCAACCAGGAAGGTGAATTGTCAGAGCGCATGCATTCAATAGCAGAAGATAATGATGGTAATATATGGATAGGTACCAATAGCGGACCTGTTATTTATTACAATCCGGTTTCGATAATCGAACAATCCGGTACAATAGTCGGAAACCAGGTTATTATACCCAGGAACGATGGAACGAACTTTGGTGACCCGCTTCTTAAAAACGAAAAAATAAATTGTATAAAAATTGATGGCGCAAACCGAAAATGGATGGCTACTGAAAAATCAGGGGTGTTTTTAATGTCTGTCGACGGTAAAAAAGAAATACACAATTTCAACAGCGAAAACAGTCCGTTGTTTTCAGATAATATTCTATCCATTGAAATAAACGATGAAAACGGTGAAGTTTTTTTTGGCACTGACAAAGGTATATTGTCGTTTAAGGGACAGGCAACAAAAGGCGATGATAACTATTACGATGTATACGTTTATCCAAACCCTGTAAGGGAATCTTACCGGGGCGATATTACTATTACCGGGCTGGTTGCAAATGTTAATGTGAAAATAACAGATATTGCCGGAAACCTGGTTTATGAGACTACTGCCCTCGGTGGCCAGGCGATATGGGATGGTACAAATTTCAGGGGCGACCGTGTTCAAACAGGTGTTTACATGGTTTTTTGCACCAATGACGATGGTACCAAAACCCATGTAACAAAACTACTTTTCATTCACTAACTTTACTTTCTTATAATGAAAGTGGATGCTTAGCAAAACAAGGGGAATTATACTGCATCATGTTAAATATGGCGAATCGGGTATTATCGTACATATTTACACCGAGCATTATGGGAGGCAGTCATGTATTGTTAACATTTCAAAAAGCCGCAGATCATCAGTAAAACAAAGTAGTTTACTGCCCCTTTCACTGGTTGACCTTGAGATTTATTTTAAAGAAGGTAAAGAAATACACCGGATAAAGGAAATAAGCAATTATCTTCCCTTAATTAGTATACATCAGGAAATTATCAAAAGCACCATTGCAATTTTCATCGCTGAGTTACTCTGCAAGACATTGCATGAAGCAGAATCAAACCCTCAAATGTTTGAATTCCTCTTTCATGCCATTCAATATCTTGATGCTGAAAGTGATGGTGTAGGAAATTTTCATGTTATGTTCCTCGTACAATATTCTAAATTTCTGGGAATTTTTCCTAAATTTGATTTAAATTCATTATTTAATAAAGAATTTTCAGAGCGTTCATTTTCATATATTAATGATTTTGAATTTTTTTTAAACCTTCCCAAAGACACCCTAAATTCCCTGGAAGAATTCAGCTACAAATCTTTTCAGGATATTGGGGAGATAAAAATCAATTACGAAACCAGGATGTTATTGCTTGAAAAGCTACTCGATTTCTACAAACTGCATTTTGAAAACATCGGGCAGATAAAATCACTTCAAGTAATGAAAGAGGTATTTCATTAAAATATACATAAAATCAGTTAAATAAAACGTAATGGTTATTCTGCAGAAAACTTCACGGTTTTGTTTTCTATCATATCCTGAAGTTGCGATAACAATACCTGTTCGTGTTTGTCTATTACCCCGTCTTCAGTTGCCAGGTGAATGATCATATCATATTCATCACGTGTTATTTTATGGTCTTCTATGGCTTTGATAATCATTTCTTTTAATTTTTGTGAGCTTTTGCTTACGTGCATGGTGTAAATTTTAAAAGGTTATTCTATTATATATTTTTTGATATATGACTGAAAACAACGTTTGTAAGTGATTCATAAGTATGATTATCAGGGTAGACCGGTTGTAAAACCTTTATGGTAATTTTTGAAAATGGTTTCGGAAACCAGGAACCTGAAGGCAATGCTCGATAAGAACCGTTAATAACAACAGGAACAACCGGAATATTAAGTTCCTGGCTAAGTATAGCAAATGTTTTCTTAAATTGACCGAGGGTACCATCAATGGTCCTTGTACCTTCTGGAAAAATAATAACATTCTTTCCTTTTTTAAGCACTGCAGCAAGTTTTTGTATAGACTCCTTTAAATCTTTATTTAGATCCATGATAATGATATTGTGCAATTTGGCAAAAGATTTAAGCCATGCTGCCTTGAAATGCTTTTCTTTGGCATAAAAATAGGTTTTTTTCATCAGTTTGTTTTTGAAAATGGCATTAAGGAAAAAACCGTCGAAAAAACTCTGATGATTTGGCGCAATAATGCATGGGCCTTCCGGAAGGTTAGATAAACCTTCTGCCCTTATACGGAAATAAACCTTAAGGAATACCATTGCCAGGTACCTCGAAAAATTGCCGGCTAACCCCGACGAGGGCAATTGAATCTGAAAGGGCGATTTTAGTATATCTGACCATATGATATTTTCAATAACAAGTTTAGAACGGTTATCCCTGATATGTTCGGCCAGTTTTAATACCGACTCGAAACGGGCAAATTCATTTTCATTAATATTAAACCCGAAAGAGGTATGGACAAAAACAGATAAACTTACCAGGCCTAATGAATCAATGGACAGGTCTAATTCAAGGTGATCGTATGGTGATACCTCTTTACCAAGCTGGTCTTCAAGAAAATTTTTAAGCATGGTGTATTCCTGAAAGGCTTCGAAGGTTTCATCTTTTTTCCTGTCTTTTAATTGCTGACTGTAATTGCCGAGTTTGAACCGTTGAATTTTGCCGAGCCTTGTCTTGGGTAACTCTTCATTTACAAGTGCGAAGCCCAGTATTTTTTTATATGGTGATACATGTGCGTTATAGGCATCAATCACTTTCCATTTAAAGTAATTACTGATATTTTCAATACGCTGTTGTTTTAACCAGTTGAAATCGGGATAAATAACTGCTTGTAAAGTATCATTCAGGGCATATACCCCTGTTTCTTTAATACCACCCGTAATACTTAATAATTTTTTTTCAACTTCTTCCGGGTTAATATTTTTTCCGTTTGACAAAATAATGAGTTCTTTTTTACGGCCGGTAATGTAAAGATACCCGTCTTTATCCAAATACCCGAGATCACCAGTGTAAAGCCAGCCGTTTTTAATTACTTCATTGGTTTCTAAGGGTTTGTTATAATAACCTTGTGTTATGTTTTTACCTTTTACCACGACTTCATCATCACGTATTTCAATAGTAACGCCCGGAAGGGGTTCTCCTACCGATCCGGGTATTACCTTCGAAGGGCGGCTGAATGTTATCATGGGGGCGGCTTCGCTCATGCCATAACCTTCGAGGATTTCGAACCCAAGAGTCCTGAAATCCTGCACTACCTGCTTTTCAATGGCTGCGCCACCGCTGACCATGTACCTTAACTTTCCGCCAAATTTATTGTGTACTGTTTTAAATAGTTTTCTTGAAAAGCTTAATGAATTTACAACGCGGGCAATAGAAAACATCAGGCGCGGTAAAAAACCTGCTTTAATTTTGTTCATTATGCCCTTGATAATAAGATTGTAAAGACGAGGTACACCAACAATAATTGATATACGGTTTTCCTGCAGTGTCCTGATAATATCTTCCGATGCTGTTGAGGGTGAAAGGGCAACGGTACAGCTTGCATAAAACGGGAGCACAATAGTTCCCATCAAAGGCAGGATATGATGCAACGGCAGTAGCATCAGAACATTTTCTTTTTCGGTATAAATCGGCACGATATCCGAAACTGCTGTTACATTTACCATTAGGTTTTCGAACGAGAGCACTACCCCTTTGGGGTTGCCTGTGGTACCTGAAGTATAAACGATTAATGCAGTATCTGAAAGCCCGGGGAGAGCAAAACCTGGAGCCGTATCCTTTTCATTAATATCAGCAAAACCGGTATCTTCGAATATCAATACATCGGGAAATACACCAGAAAGGGTAATTGCTGAAGCAAGGACCTCTTTTTTAGCCGCTGAACAAAGTATAATTTCGGGCCGGGAATCACCCAGTATATAAGCTACTTCATCTGGTGCGGACATAGCATCAACCGGTACCACAACAGCATTGTTTTTCCATGCGGCATAAAGCGCGAAAACCCATTCAGGCCTGTTTTCTGAAAAGAGCAAAACTTTTTGTCCCGGCTTGCCGGGCATAAGCGATGCATAATGGTTAATCTGTCTTAAAAGCTGTGGATATGTAAATGAAAAATCTTTTCCGGTAAAAGCGGTTTTATTTATATTTTTAATTAGCATAAAATATTATTTGATGGCAAAATTATGAAAAATAAGCATAATAATTCAATCGCCTGTTTTGCAGGTGTGTCAGGTGTTAGTGAATTAAATAGGCTTAAACCTGTTGAATAACGGCTTAAAGAGGTTTATAACATGCCCCGGCTTTTCAGCAGCGGTTCAATTGCCGGTTCCCTGCCGCGAAACTTAATATAAAGCTCCATCGGATCCATACTTCCACCACGGGAAAGGATATAATCCCTGAAAGCATCGGCAGTGGTTTTATCAAACAACCCGTTGTCAAGAAAAGCCCCGAATGCATCTTTATCGAGCACTTCTGCCCAAATGTAGCTGTAATATCCCGCTGAATAACCACTTGACCATATATGTTTAAAATAAGTACTTCTGTAACGGGGCACTATTTCGTGTATAAGGCCGATACTTTGAAGATACTCATTTTCAAAACGTACAATATCAAGCTTTTCTTTTTGGGTAAGCATATGGTAATTCATATCGAGGTACGAAGCAGCAACATATTCAACAGTAGCAAAACCCTGGTTGAAATATTCTGCATTTTGCAGTTTTTCAATAAGTTCATCAGGGATTATTTCACCGGTTTTATAATGACGGGCATACATTTGAAGCACCTCTTTTTGGGTTGCCCAGTTCTCCATTATTTGGGAGGGCAGCTCAACAAAATCACGTTTGACTGATGTTCCGGCTATACTTTTATAAGTTACGTCAGACAAGAGATTATGCAAACCGTGGCCAAATTCATGAAAAAGGGTAAGCGCTTCATCAAGCGATAATAAAACCGGGTTATCACCCACAGGATTGGCAAAATTGGTAACAATAGTCACAACCGGTCTAATTTCTTCTTTGCCGGTACGGTATTGTTTACGGTAAGAACCGCACCATGCACCCTGGGCTTTGGTAGGCCTGGTAAAATAGTCCATATAAAGTATACCAAGGTGGGACCCGTCTGCATCTGTAACTTCAAATACTTCTGCAAGTGGGTGGGGTTTTGGGAATTCACTGGTAATTTTTTTGAAATCACAACCATAAAGCTTTTTACTAACTGTGAAAACACCGTTTACGACATTGTTTAACTCAAGATAAGGTCTTACTTCGTTTTCATCGAGGTTATATTTTTGTTTTCTTAATTTTTCGGCATAATACCACCAATCTTCTGCAGCAAGCCTGAAATTACCACCTTCGGCGTCAATAATTGCCTGCATTTCATCTCGTTCTTTTTTAGCTACGGCAATGGCTTTTTCCCATACATTATCTAATAATTCATACACTGCAGCAGGTGTTTTGGCCATACGGTCGTCTAACTGGTAGGCTGCAAAAGAAGGAAAACCCAGGAGGTTAGCTTTTTCTATCCTTAGATTAGCTATTTCAGCAATAATTTCCTTATTATCGTATTCATTATTATTATTGGCCCTGTTGCAGTAAGCATCATAAATTTTTTTCCTAAGGTCTTTGCGCTGGGAATATTGTAAAAACGGGATCATGCTGGGTTTGTGGGTAGTGAAAACCCATTTTCCATCTAGGCCCATTTCTTTGGCGGCAGAAGCAGCGCCTGCAATTACATCATCGGGAAGGCCGGCCAGGTCATCCTGGGTTTCAATAATTAACTTAAAATCATTGGTTTCTGCGAGCAGGTTTTGATCAAACCGGGTGGTTAATTCGGTAAGACGAAGGTTTATTTCCCTCAGGCGTTCTTTCTCTTTATCTGGCAGGTTCACGCCGTTTCTTAAAAACATTTTGTAATAATTGTCGAGCAGGCTGAGTTGTTCGGTATTTAAATTTAGCGAACCACGGTTTTCATACACCTGTTTTACCCTTTCGAAGAGTTTACCGTTCATGGAGATATCATCGGCATGTTGTGACAGTTTAGCCCGCATATCGCCCGAAATAGCCTGAAGATCATCTGTACCATCGGCGCTGTTAAGACCGAAAAATACGGCCGATACATTGTCGAGTAACTTGCCCGAGAGGTCAAGCACTTTTAATGTATTGTCAAAAGTTGCCGGTTCAGGGTTTGCAATAATAGCCTCTATTTCAAGTTTATTGATTGTAATGGTGCTGTCAAGGGCGGGCAAAAAATGTGCTGCAATTATCTCATTAAAAGGCGGAACGCCAAACGGGGTTTTAGATTCGCTTAAAAGTGGATTTGTCATTTCTTTATTTCCTGTTTTACATGCAGTAAATAAAACTGCTATTATAAAAATATTGAGAATCATCAGGTACTTTTTCATTGGATGAGATTTATTATT